>DATGCS010000180.1:0-5530 GCA_035311685.1 Wenzhouxiangellaceae bacterium | reverse complement strand
AATATCGACATCGGCGGTCCGGCCATGCTGCGTGCGGCGGCCAAGAACCATGCGCGGGTCACCGTTGTATGCAATCCGGGCGATTATCGCGGCGTGACTGAAACACTGCCTGCCGGACCTGATGCCGGCGCTCGTCTTGCGCTGGCCACCACCGCCTTCGCCCACACTGCAAACTACGACGGCCAGATCAGCCAGTGGCTCTCCAGGCGTGGCGAAGAAGGCCGGCTGCCACCGAAGCTCAACCTCTCGCTGGATCGGGTCCAGACGCTCAGATACGGCGAGAATCCGCATCAGCCGGCCGGCCTCTACGCAGCCCGTGGCGCGGAGCCGTCCGGTCTTGCCGGTGCCCAGCCGCTGCAGGGCAAGCCGCTTTCCTACAACAACCTGCTCGACGCCGACGCCGCCTGGGGTGGGGTGGTTTCGCTCGGTGAGTCACCGGCATGCTGCATTATCAAGCACACCAATCCGTGCGGCGCTGCGCGCGCGAATTCGCTTGCCGGCGCCTACCGCAAGGCGCTTGCCGCCGACCCGACATCGGCTTTCGGTGGCATCATCGCATTCAATCGGCCGCTGGATGCCGAGACCGCCGAGGCGGTCTCGGCTCAGTTCGCCGAGGTGGTTATTGCACCGGAATTCGAGCCCGGCGCCCGCCAGGCGCTGGCCGGCAAGAAGAACCTGCGCCTGCTCGCACCGCTGCCTTCATCGCAGTCGAACGGCGCCGCATTCAATCTGCGTCGAATCGACGGCGGCTGGCTGGCCCAGGTGCCGGATAGCCTGCGGTCCGGAAGGGCGGAGCTCGAGGTGGTCACCGAGCGCGCGCCCGACGAGGGTGAATGGCGTGATCTCGAGTTCGCATGGGCCTGCGTGGCGATCGTGAAATCCAATGCCATCGTGCTGGCCCGCGATCAGGCGACGCTGGGTATCGGCGCCGGGCAGATGAGCCGCGTGGACGCCTCGCGGATCGCGGTCATGAAAGCCGCCGATCAGCAGTTCGATCTTGCCGGCGCCTGCATGGCGTCGGACGCCTTCTTTCCATTTGCCGACGGCGTGGAAACCGCGGCCGCGGCCGGCGTTCGAGCCGTCATCCAGCCCGGCGGTTCGAAGCGCGACGGCGAAGTGATCGAGGCGGCCAACCGGCATGGAATAGCCATGGTGTTCACCGGTCGCCGGCATTTTCGCCACTGAGGTTCGACCGAGTTTTTCTCAGGACTAACAATGTTTCTTGAACCATTTTCAGTCCGCGGTGTTCAGCGGCTTGCGATAAGCCTCGCACTGCTCACCGCCGCCGGCGTCCCGGCGACGTTTGCTCTGGCGCAGGACGACGAAGAAGCCGGAGTCGATCGCGTGTTGGTCACCGGCAGTCGCCTGCGCGGCATCGTCGGCGGCGATGCCTGGCCGCTTACGGTCATCTCGCGCGATGCCCTGCTGGCCTCCGGCGAGCTTCGGCTGGGCGACATGCTGCAGCAGTTGCCGTTCACGTCCGGTTCGCCGCTCAATACGAGCACCAGCCAGCGTGGCCAGGGCGGCGGGCTGTCGCGCGGCATCGAGACCGTCGAGCTGCGCGGGCTGGGCCCGGAACGCACGCTGATTCTGGTCAACGGCAAGCGTTTCGTGCCCGGGGGCAACGGCGCTTCCGGGCTGGTCGACCTGGGCATGCTGCCGATGTCCATGGTCGAGCGGATCGAAGTCTTCAAGTCCGGCGCGTCGGTCGAATACGGTGCCGACGCGCTGGCCGGGGTGATCAACATCATCACCCGCGACCGCTTCGACGGCGTCGAAGTCGGCGTGCGCGGCAGTTCGACCTCGCGCGGTGATGCCGAAACGTTTTCGTTCAACGCGCTTGCCGGCAAGCAGACCGACCGCGGTGGCTTCGCGCTGGGCATCGAATATTCCGACCAGCCATCGTTGTCGAAGGGCGCGCGCGATTTCTCACAGACCCGGCTAACGCTCGACGGCCCCACCAACGAGCGGGTCTTTGACGGCTCGTCGGCACCGCCTGCCGGGCAGTTCCGGACCTCGTTCGGGCGCTTCACGCTGATCGACGGCCGCGATGGCGAAGACCTTGATGATTTCCGGCCATTCGTCAATTCCGGTCCGGATACCGATCGATTCAACTTCAATCCATTCGAGGATCTGCTGCAGGCCTCGGAAAGATTGACGCTTTTCGGCCAGGGGCGATGGCAGGCCACAGATAAAATCGTGCTGTTCGCTGAAGCGTTCTATCACGACCGCAGTTCCCGCCAGCAGCTCGCGCCGCTGCCTTTTTTCACGACTCGGTTGGCCGACGTCACGGTGTCCGCGAACAATGTGTTCAACCCGTTCGGCGAGACGCTGACCGACGTCAGGAGGCGGCTGGTCGAGGCCGGCCCGCGCACGTTTTCCCAGGACAATCAGGCCTGGCGCTTCGTGCTCGGTGGCGAAGGCCGGTTGGCTGACTGGTTCTGGGATTTGAGCCTAACCCATGGACGCAACGAGACCGATCAGACCAAGACCGGTGACCTGCTGGCCGACCGGGTGCGACAGGCGCTGGGGCCTTCGTTTGTGGATGGCTCCGGAACACCGGTCTGCGGCACGCCTGCAATGCCGCAACCCGATTGCGTGCCGCTGAACCTGTTTGGCGGGCCGGGCAGCATCAGCGACGACATGCTCGGCTTCGTCGGTACCCGGTTGGGCGACTCCGGCTTCAATGAACAGACCGTGGTCAACGCCAACCTGGCCGGCGATGTGTTGCAACTCCCCGACGGGCCGCTGGTACTGGCGACCGGTGTGGAGTGGCGCGAGGAACGCGCCGCCGAGCGACCGGATCCGCAATCACAGGCCGGCAACACCACCGGGAATGCGCGTGCGGCAACGCGCGGCGGATTCGATGCCGCCGAGCTGTACCTGGAGCTTGGCGTTCCGCTGCTGACCGATCGGCCGCTGGCGCGTCAGCTCGACCTCGATCTGGGCGGGCGCATCGTCGACTTCGACAACTTCGGCACCGAGACGCTGTTCGAGGTCGGGCTGGGCTGGCAACCGACCGAGCATTTCAGCCTGCGCGCGAATTGGTCCGAGGCGTTTCGCGCGCCCAACGTCGGCGAGCTGTTCGGCGGGCTTGCGCAGGCCAACCCGATCGTCAACGACCCGTGTTCGGATTTTTCATCCCTGACGCCGGTACGGATCGAGCGCTGCATCGCCCAGGGCGTGCCCGCCGACGGTAGCTTTGACCAGAGCGGCGAAGAGACGCCCGAGTTGTCCGGCGGCAATCCGAACCTGGAACCCGAGCAGGGCGAAATCTTTACCGCCGGGTTGAGCTGGAAGCCGCTGGGCCGCGACGGTCCGGGGCTTCGGCTTGACTACTACGATATCGAGGTCGAGGACGGCATCGGTGCGCTGGGTGCCGAGACCATTCTCGCCCAATGCCTGGCCACCGGTGGCGCCGGTTTCTGTTCGGCCATCGACCGCGCGCCGGGTGGCGCGATCCGCGCCATTGATGCGCAACTGCGCAACATCGCCACGGAAACCGCCCGCGGGATCGACGCCGAAATTGATTTCCGCCACGCGCTTGCCGGCGGTCATTTGCACCACCGTGCCCTGGTCAGCCGCGTCGAAGAGCGCGAGCTGGTCGCATTCTCCGGCGCCGAACCGCTGTTCGGCGCAGGTGGCTTCGACGCCGACAACTTCGGCGCCATTCCTGAATGGCAGGGCACGTATTCGGCATCGTGGACGCACGGTGCCTGGACGCTGGGGTATCAGGCGCAGTGGGTTGATGCGATCAAGGAGCGTGGCGGCGAGGTCTTCCCCGGCACCGTCAACCGGGTGGGCAGCGTGCTTTACCACGATCTCCGCGTTGGCTGGCGCACGCCCGCGGGGTTCCACATCGAGACCGGCATCGACAATCTGACCGATGTCGATCCGCCCTTTCTGGCCAATGCTGATGAGGCCAATACCGATCTGGGGACTTATCGTTCGCTGGGCACGATATTCTGGCTGCGCCTGAATTTCCGCTGGCACGAGCGCCCCGGCTGAATCTTGATCTTCGGGGTGGCATGGCGTTGAATGAGTGAACGCCGACACGTGATTACCTGCGCGCTGCGGTGTATGCTCCAGAATCAGACAACAGGCGAGTGATCCGGCAATGGATGTCCATCCGGCGGAGATCGTGATCGCGATCCAGATCGTGCAGAGCGCAGCCGCGCTGGTGCTGGCCGGTCTCTTGTTGTATTTCTTCAATACGTTTCGGCACGCCTTTTTGCATCATTGGGCCTGCAGTTCGCTTGCGCTGGCAATGTATCTGGGCGCTTCGGCCGCCGCGCTGTGGCTGTACTGGCAAGGTCCCGGTTACGAGTTCCCGCGCTTTCTCTGCTCGGGCGTCTCGCTGGCTGCGGCCTATCCGCACGTGATCTGGTTGATGATCGGCACCTGGGAGGCGGTGCACCAGCGGACGGTGAGCCGGCGATTCGAGCTGTCGCTGGTCGGTGCTGCCGCGCTGTTCGGAATTTTGTCGGCCGTGATCGGCTCGTTCGATCCACAGGCGGCCGACCTCAGGAGCCTGCTGCGCGTTGAACTTCGCTACCTTCTGACCGGGCTGGCTTTCCTGACCGCCGGCGTGCTGCTGTGGCGCGCGCAGCGCAGCGCACCGACGGTGGGCGCGCGCCTCGCTGCCATCGGCTTCTGCCTTTTCGGCCTGCAGATGTTTCATGTCGTCGGCCTCAGCGTGGCACAAGGGGCCGGGTATGCGCCGCCGTTCTACTTCAGCTACGTGGGCCTGATCGATTTTCTCTTCCAGTCGATAATCGCACTGGGCATCGTGGTGTGGCTGCTGGAACTGCAGCAGCAGCGAGCGCGCAGGGCGCATAGCGAACTGGAGCACGTGCGGCTGCACGATCCCACGACCGGCCTGCCCAATCGCGAGATGCTGATCGACCAGATTGTCGAGATGATGGATCGAACCGGCGAGCGACGCATCGCGGTGGTGTCGCTGGGGATGAACCGTTTCACGATGCTCAATCGTGCGCTGGGCTGGCAGCGCACCGAGCACATCATGCGTAATGTTTCGCTGCGGGTGCACGAAGCGATTGGCCAGCGTTGTGCGCTGGGTCGTATAAGCGACCGCGATTTCGTGATTGTGCGCCCGACGCTCGATGAACCCGACAAGATCTGCGCATGGACCGAGAGCCTGCTGGCCAGCGCGATCAGGCCCGTGCAGCTTGAAGATCAGGAGATCTTCGTGACCTTTTGCGCCGGCATCAGCGTTTATCCGGACGATGCGCGCGAGCCCGAGTTGTTGCTTCAGCACAGTCAGCATGCGCTGGTACAGTCGGCCCAGATCGGCCGCGATGTCACGCTGTATCAGCAACTTGAAACGCATGCCCATGGCGAAGTGGAGGCCGCGCTCCGCTTTGAAAGTGAGCTGCGACGCGGACTTTCCGAAGGCCAGTTCGAAATGTATTTCCAGCCCATCGTGGCAGTGCGCGACGCGCGCGTCGTGGGTTTCGAAGCGCTGCTGCGGTGGCGTCACCCCGAGCGTGGCGTGCTGCCGCCGGCGGCC
>DATGCS010000179.1:0-7030 GCA_035311685.1 Wenzhouxiangellaceae bacterium | reverse complement strand
CCCGACCCAAAGGCTGAACGCGAAAGGGCGAGGCGGTCTCTGGCCGGTGAACTGCCGTCACCAACCCATCCGCCGTCGGGCTGTGTGTTTCGAACCAGGTGTCCGTTTGCGCAGGACAAGTGCGCGGTGGCTGAGCCGCCGCTGGAAGAACTCGAAGACGGCACGCGGGTCGCTTGTGTGCGGCACGATGAGATCGAAGGCGAGCTGAAACTGAAGTAGCGCGACACGCCGGGCGATTCAGCGGTTCACGAATCCTGCCGATAGGCCCGGATCGTATCCACTTCGAGCCAGAACGGCCCGTCGATCCCGTCGAGGATATAGAAACCGATTTGCTCGACTGATTCCAGATCGATTTCGGGCACAGACACAGGTTCGCCGAAGACGGTCGAGCGCAGGTCTGAGAACGGAACCCGAACGACCTGCCACCCTTCGCTGGTATCGAACGGTATTCGGCGCGAAACGTTGCGCCAACCGTAGCGCTGGTCGTCATTGACCTCGACTTCGAAACTGCGACCGTTGCCGCGCACTCGCATTTCCAGACCGTTGAAGCCGGTGAGGTCTACACGTCGGCTGGCGCGAACGGAAGTGAAGCCGCCGCCGCGCGTCACGAGCGTGCCTTCGAAACGCATGACGCCGCCGGAAATCTCGCCAAAGCCCTTCGACCGCCCGCCCATCACACCGTCGTTGACGATGGACCACCTTGACTCAGCCGCGTCTGCAAAGTCGAAAAGCAGCAATGACCGGCTTTCTTCTTTGTCGCCCTGAGCGTGGGACATCGAGCATGCCGCGATGAGGCTGAAACCTGCAACTAGAAGCATTGTTCGATGAAGCACGCCCACCTCCCGGGTTTCACAACAATAATTCGTGCAGCATAGTCCGAGATGGGTGAAAGAAAGGTCGTAAATCGAAGTGGTCCGTGTATCGAGTCGTACTGCGGATTCGCAAGGAGCGAGGGAAACGACGGTTCTAATCAGCCGGAGACTCGGCGCGGCTGACACGAACATTTTGCGACAGGGGATAGACCGCACGTCCGAACTGATTGTAGACGGCAACATCGGCGGCATCGCGGCCGTATCCGATCGCCACGTAGCCTGGCCCCAATTCGTCCTGTGTTGCGTCGAAGGCATACCAGCGCCCTGCAATGTAGGCCTCGAACCAGGCGTGCATGTCCATTGGTTTGAGACCGTCCAGGTAGCCGACTACCAGCCGGGCGGGGATGCTCAGGCTTCGGCACAATGCGATGCCCAGGTGCGACAGATCGCGGCAAACGCCCGACTGTCTGAGGTTGACGTCGACAGCGGAAACGGGCACGTTACTGCTTCCGGGAATGTACTGGATGGAAGAGCGCAGCCACGCCTCGATCGCCGCGACCTGGTCGTAACCGAGAAGCTGGTCCGCGGTAATTTCGACCGCCATGTTGTAAAAACGATCCGACTCGCAATATCGACTCGGAAGCAGGTAGGCGAGTGCGGCGTCGGGAAGATATTGCACCTCCACAAACGGCGCCCCGGGCGCACGGTCGATCTGATCGGGGATCATTATCCTGGACGCTGTATTGATCGCGAACGGCCCGGTGGGTGCAACCAGCCGCTGACAGAGATTGCCGTACAAGTCGGTGAATTCGGAGACCGGAACGCTGGGCTTAAGCCGGTACTCCTCCCTGATGATCCATTGATGCGCCCCGCTTCTCGGGCGCAGCATGAGCACGAAGGTCGTCGGAGTCGGGATGTCGAATGTCAACTCACAGCTTGTTTCCAGCCACATGTCGCCTCCAGCAGGCTTGCGTGAGTCTCATACTACCTTCAACGAGGCCGAAATAAACCGAGACGGCTTTTCAAGATGCCTTTCCGGGCAATGCACAACGAGCAGAATGCGGTTTCTGGAACTTTGGGCTTGAGACCTCAGAGCCGATCTTCCAGCGCCTGGTCCCCTTTCTGTGGCTTTTTCGATTAAAACGCGCTTCGCAGGTATGCAATCAGATATCGCTTAACCTATGTTATAGCTGGTCGCCGGGTCGGTGAATATAATATCGTTAACGATTATCGCTCAAGGTGTTTGTGATGGAAGAGAATCAAGCAAAAGGAAAGTGGAAGCAGCTTACCGCCAACGTCAAGCAGGAGTGGGGCAAACTGACCGACGATGAAGTGAGTCAGGCTGAGGGAAATTTTGATGAGTTGGTTGCTCGCATTCAGGAAAAGTACGGCGAAAGCCGTGAAGCAGTCGCTGAGAAACTCAACAAGATGATGAAATAGACGCCCGGTTGCAAAGTCAGACCCTTAGCCAAGGGACGGGGGTGCTGCAGGCGTTCTGGCTGCTCGGCAAAGTGCTGCAAAAGTGCTTTCGAATCGGGTGTACGAGTTTGGGGCAAGTGCAGCCATACGAAAAACTTGCCGAAAGACTATGGTGGTGACAAGGGCACGGCTGTTGGAAAAATTGCCCGAACTTCCGGATGAAAATCCCTGCACGGCGACTATCCGGGTACAAGCGCCGGTTTCGTGGTGATCCTATTCATGATCGTCCGCGACAATTCGGTCGCGCCCGGCGTTCTTGCCACGGTACATCGCCCGGTCGGCGTCTTCAATAGCTGTTTCCAGTTCCGATTCAACCGCGGCAATTCCGAAAGTCAGCGTAATCTTGAATCTACCGGCCCCAGTCTCGACCGGCGTGGCGCCGAGGTGATCGCGAACGCGCTCTATTACCTGGCGTGCCGCGGTCGATGCGGTGCGCGGCAGCAGGAAGATGAACTCCTCGCCGCCCCAGCGGCATACAATGTCGAGCTCGCGCACGGCGCGCGCCATTCGCCGGGCGATTCTTCTTAGGACCTCGTCGCCGACTGTGTGGCCGTAACGGTCATTGAGCTGCTTGAAATTGTCGATGTCGGCCATGACCAGCATCAGCGGCTCCCCGGTACGATTGCTTCGATGAATTTCGTGCTGCGCCAATTCCAGGAAAGCGCGACGGTTGAGCAGACCGGTCAGCGAATCCTCGCGGGCCAGCCGTGTGATCGTCGCGAGCGCTTCGCCGAGTTCCTCGTTGCCTTGAGCCAATTCACGCTCGAGGCGTGACTTGACCGCAAAGCCGCGCCAGGCAACCACCGCCAACAGGGTGACCAGCAGCAGTGCGATCCCGGTGCCCACCAGCAGCAGGTTGCGCTGGCGCAGTTTTGTCGACTGCAGCTTCCGGTCGAGTTCCAGCAATTCAATTTCGCGCTCTTTTTGTTCTACCCGGTAGCCGACTTCGAGCGCCTCGATCAGCGAGGCACGCTCGCGTTCGAGCAATTCCCGGCGCAGCGTCATGAGTTGTCTGAGCCGATTGAGCGCGCGCTGCGGGTCGTCCAGTTGTTCGTAGAGGACGGCCAGCTTTGCCAGTACTTCGACCTCGACCGACGGTACGCGGTCTTCGGCCAGCGCCAGCGCGGCTTCGTAGTCTTGCCTGGCTTCTTCCAGCCGGCCGCGGGCGCGTTCGAGATCGCCGAGGCTCATGCGTGTTCCTGCGATCAGCCGCGAGTTGCCGATGGCTTCGATCCGCTCCAGTGCTTCGGGGCAGGTGGCTGCGGCTTCATCGATGCGGCCGGCCTCGACCAGACGGTTGCAGATATTGGCAAGCTGTGTGGCAATGATTTCGGTATCCTCGCGTTCGCGGGCCAGCGCCAGCGTTTGACGGTGTGCGACGAGTCCGACTTCGGCCCCTTCCAGCTCGGCGATGACCAGCGCTCGATTACCCAGAATGGTGTTTTCCAGCGCTTGGTCGTCGGTCTGGCGTACGAGTTCCAGCGCCTGTTCGTAGTACTTGCGCGCCCGCGCGTAGTTGTCCGTGAAGTTGTGAGCCACGCCCAGCGCATTGATGACTCGGGCCAGCTCGGCCGTGGCATCGGTGGCTTCGAGCGTCCGCCGGGCGGTATGGAATCGCTCCAGCGCACCGGCGATGTCGCCGCGTTCGGCCTGTATGGTGCCGCGCAGGTACTGCGCCCGCGCTTCACGCTTCGGTTCGTCGAGTAGCTGTGCTATGCGCTCAAAGCGTGCCGCGTCGGCGGCGGCCTCGTCGCGCTGGCCGATATCGCGCCGAATCCGGGCGCGGAGTTCGAGAAGCCGGGCCTGCGCGTGCAATTCGTCGGTGGCCTTGCGCGGATTCAGCGTGCCGGGCTCGGCAATATGCAGGTCCAGCAGTGCGAGCGCGGCCGCCGGGTCTTCGACGCGCAAATCCTGCGCTTGTTGCAGCACATCCGCGCTGCCGGCCGCGGCCACGGTGGCCAGCAGCAGCGCTACCGCGAGGCGTCGGATTCCGGAACCGCAGGATCGAACTGTCATTTTCTGTTCTTGAAATGTGGGCTGCACGCTAATAATGCACGTTCTGTGCCATGGGTAACTGGTTACCGCGACGGCGCACATCTTTGGCGCCGCGTGCCCGAAAAGATCCGGCCGGCAGTCGATTGTCATGACAATCTTCCGGAAAAGCCGCATCTGATGTATTACTCAGCCCTGGCTACGCCTGCTGTTGCGCGGTCGGTAACTCACAATCTGCGGCTGTTCCGACTGAAACGCGCGCCGCGCACGGTTGTCCAGCGGTTCCTTGAGTCATTTGGACGGCCAGGCATCCGAGACCCGGTCGGAGAATCCGGGCGCGTCGAGCTGAATCCGGCGCGCGATTGAATCTGTTTCTCTTCAGTGCAATCGCAACAGCCGATGACGGAGGAAGAAAGATTCCGATGATTGCTGCAAACTCACGTCTTACCCGGTCGGATTGATCGAGTGAAATATGTAGAGTGAATCCCCGTAGATGCCCTTCCGATAATCTTCCGCTTTTGTGATCGAGGTCTGCATGCCACTTGACTTCATTATTATCCGGGTCGTATCGGACCCGAATCTGGTAAATACCAGAGAGCCGTTGTAGTCATAAGGATCAGAGTGATATTCAGGTGCCTGAAGATGATGAACTTTATCGTCTTTCATCTCGGCCCTTGGTTCCGTCTTCTGGTCGGGGTACCAGGGAATGGTAAATACGTGAGAACCACCCGGCTTGAGCACACGTGAGACTTCGGCGAAGGCTTTGCGCGGATCGGCTATGTGTTCGAAAACGTCTTGAGACACTACAAGATCAAAGCAGTCGTCGGCAAACGACAGTGATTGCAAGTCCTGTATCAACAGGTCGTCGGGCCGTTCAGGATGGAAAGCCGTTGAATAGAACGACCCTGTGTGAATTGAGCTATGTTTCCGGATGTACCCAGTGCCAGGTTGTGTTGGTGAAGGCTCGTAGACATGCATCTCGCCTAGAGCCGGGAAGGTCCGGGCAAGATAGTCGATCACCGCCCGTTGCCTCGATGAGCTTTTGCAGCGCGCGCATTTCAGATCCTCCCGCAACCACGTGCCCATGGCTAAAAACAGGGTTAAGCCCCGGCATATCGGGCAGGTGCCAATCCATGGCGGCGTTGAAGCCATGTGCCTTATGGCTGATTTTGCCGAGGTTACACGTCCAATCAAGTGCATGATGCCTTCGTGAGTCCGGGGCGGGCTGAATGGTATTGATCAGGCCGGTTGCATTGGTGAACCTGCTGCTATCTCTTTCTTCGGCCTATGCTGGCAACCGAAACCGAAGCCTCCTCACCGTGAATGTTCCGGATCGGCGCGCCTTCTTCAGGCCCCCAGGCCGAGGCGTATATCACTTCCCAGGTGGCCGGGTAAAGGCCCGACTCCATACGAGCGTTTTCGTAGGCGCTCAGGAGTGACTTGATCCTGCCCGGTGGCGTGAGCCCTCGCTGCCGGTCGCCGCCGGGATAAGTAGCGCCGTTGGCCTTGAGCTCGTCGAGCAAAGCGCGCGGTTTGGTGTAGGTGGTGGTGATCCAGTCGGTGTCCAGCACCGGCTCGCCGAAGCCGGCCCGCATCATTGCATCTCCAATGGTCTGGACGTCGGCAAACGGGATAACGTGCGGTTGTTCACCGACTCTTCGCCAGGCTTCCCGCAATTCAATCAAGGTGTCGGGGCCTAAGGTCGAAAACAACACCAGGCCACCGGGTTTGAGGACGCGCCTGAATCCGTTCAGCATCGCCGGCAGGTCGTCGCACCACTGCAGCATCAGATTGGAATACAGCAAGTCGACGCTGGATTCAGCCAATGGCAGAGCATTGGCATCGGTCGCGGCACGGGCGAATCGTTTTCGTAGCCAGCCGCGCTCGACGCCGGCGCGCTGAAGCATCGGCAGCGACCAGTCCATCGCCACGACGCGGGCATCGCCGAAGCGCTGCGACAATGCCTTTGCCTGAACGCCGGGCCCGCAGCCGAGGTCGACGACCGTTTTCGGCGCGAACTTCAGACCGTCGAGGCGCTCCAGCAGGCGTCCGGCGACTTCCGTCTGAAGCCGTGCATGCCGGGTGTAGCGATCGGCGGCGCGGTCAAAGGCGAGTTTTATGGCCGATTTGTCGAAGATGTCTTTATTCACGTTTTCAATTTGGCATGCTCGCCCTACTGTATACGGAATGCGTCATGCTCGACGCGAAAAAGCCGTTTTGCCGCGCGTTTCCGGTACGCGGGATACCGGTGCCGATACCGCCATGGCAAGATGATTCCAGATTAAGGACGTTAATCGAGCGCATGCAATGAGACCGGCGATCAGAAGCTCATCCACCAGGCGCCTGGCATCCGAATCAGGCACGCACCGTGTCAACCTGAAAGTGCGCCTGAAAGTCGACAGCGTGCTGGATGGCATCTGGCCGCCGGTATGCCTGGTGTGTGGGCAGGGCAGCGATACCGGACTGGGCTGCTGCAGTGGGTGCAGGGCCGATATGCCGGTGATGGAAGGATATTGCCGGACCTGCGGCCTGGAACTGGCGCGCACGGTCGAAGCCTGCGGCGACTGCGTGGGTCGCCCGCCGCCGTTCGATCGTGCCGCGGCCGGCTTCGGCTACCGGGCGCCGGTTGCGTCATTGGTCCAGCGGTTCAAATTCGACCGCGATCTGGCCGCTGGGCGTGTGCTGGCCCGCCTGCTCGCCGAGCGGATGGTGGAAATCGGTGCCGCACGCCCCGACCTGATGATTCC
>DATGCS010000178.1:0-5171 GCA_035311685.1 Wenzhouxiangellaceae bacterium | reverse complement strand
CAAAAGCAAGCGGCGCAAGCCGAAGCGGCGCGGCAAGACCACCAGCGCCGGCGGCGAGCACGGTTTCCAGATGCCGACCCAGCCGGTCAAGCGCGAAATTCAGATTCCCGAGTCGATTACCGTCGGCGAGCTTGCCAAGCTGATGGCGGTCAAGGCCGGTGAACTGATCAAGGCGCTGATGAACATGGGTTCGATGGTCACCATCAATCAACCGCTGGATCAGGAAACCGCGATGCTGGTGGCCGAGGAATTGGGCCACGAAGCCCGGCCCGCCGACCAGCAGGACATCGAGAGCGAACTCGTCACCGAGGAAGAGGATGCAGGCGAATCCGTGGCGCGCCCGCCGGTGGTGACGGTGATGGGCCACGTCGATCACGGCAAGACGTCGTTGCTGGACTATATCCGGCGTGCCAAAGTCACCGAGGGTGAAAGCGGCGGCATCACACAACACATCGGTGCATATCACGTCCGGACCGACAACGGCGTCGTCACGTTCCTTGACACACCGGGTCATGCCGCATTCACTTCGATGCGTGCACGCGGCGCCCAGGCGACCGACATCGTGATCCTGGTCGTGGCTGCCGACGACGGCGTGATGCCGCAAACCAAGGAAGCGATACAGCACGCGCGCGCTGCCGGCGTGCCGCTGATCGTGGCGGTCAACAAGATGGACAAGCCGGACGCGGATCCGGATCGGGTCAAGAATGAGCTTTCGGCCGAGGAAGTCGTACCCGAGGAATGGGGCGGTCAGGAAATTTTCGTGCCGGTTTCGGCCATTACCGGGGACGGCATAGACAGCCTTCTCGAAGCCGTGTTGCTTCAGTCCGAAGTGATGGAACTCAAGGCCGTGCCCGAGCACCGGGCCCGCGGCGTGGTGGTCGAGTCGTCTCTGGACAAGGGTCGTGGGCCCGTGGCTACTATTTTGGTCCAGGACGGAACGCTCAAGAAAGGCGACATGGTGTTGGCCGGGGAGCAGTTTGGCCGCGTACGCGCCATGTTCGACGAAACCGGCCAGCCGATCGACTCGGCCGGCCCTTCGATTCCGGCCGAGGTGCTGGGCCTTTCCGGCGTGCCCAATGCCGGCGACGAAGTTCTGGTCGTTGCCGACGAGCGCAAGGCGCGCGACGCGGCGGAGCAGCGCAAGTCCTCGGCGCGCGAAGGCCGGCTGGCCGAGCGCCAGGCCGCCAAGCTGCAGAATCTGTTCGACCAGATGGGCGAGGACGGCGCTGCCGGTGCCGGCGAGCAGCAGAGCGTGAACCTGGTGATCAAGGCAGACGTGCAGGGATCGGCCGAGGCATTGCGCGATTCGTTGACCAAGTTATCCAACGAGGAGGTCAAGGTCAACGTGATTTCGTCGGGCGTCGGCGGCATCACCGGATCCGATGCCGCGCTGGCGCAGGCATCCAATGCGATCATCATCGGTTTCAACGTCCGTGCCGACGCCTCGGCGCGCAAGGCGATCAGCGAGAACGATCTCGACCTGAACTACTACAGCATCATCTACGAGGCGATCGACGACGTCAAGAAGGCGATTTCCGGTCTGCTGGGCACCGAGGTCAAGGAAGAGATCATTGGCCTTGCGGAAGTCAAGGACGTGTTCCGTTCGTCCAAGCTGGGTGCGATCGCCGGCTGCCTGGTCGTCGAGGGCGCGGTCAAGCGGGCCAACCCGATTCGCGTGCTGCGCGACAACGTGGTGGTCTTCCAGGGTGAGCTGGAGTCGCTGCGCCGATTCAAGGATGACGTCAAGGAAGTGCAGGCCGGTACCGAGTGCGGCATCGGCGTGAAACAGTACAATGACGTCAAGCCGGGCGACCAGATCGAGTGCTTCGAGCGCTACGAAGTCGCCCGTACGCTGGAATCGTGAGCGGCCGGTCCGAACGCGTTGCCGGCCTGCTCCGCCGCGAGCTGGCCGACATCCTCCGGGTCGAGGTCGAGCCGGAGCTGCCGTCGCTGATCAGTCTTACCGACGTTGAAGTCTCGCGCGATCTTTCGCATGCCCAAGTCTACATCTCGGTGCTGGAAATCGACAAGGCGCACGAGGTGATGCGGATGCTCGGCGACGCCACCGGCCGGATTCGTCATGAACTCGCCGGTCGGGTTCGACTGAGAATCGTGCCGACGCTGAAATTCATCCACGACACGGCCAGCGAATCCGGTCAGCGTATCGAGCAGCTTCTTGCCGCGGCGAAAAAGCGGCGGGACTGAGGATTCCTGCCGGTAATTCAAAAGCTCGACACGAAGAAGGCACGACGGACACGAAGATAACCTCCTGAACAGGAAAATTCCGGTCAAATGAGCTTTCAAATTGCCTTTCATGGTGTCCTTCGTGCTGCCTTTCTGCTCTTCGTGTCCCGCTTTTCATGTCCGGTTGCTGCACGTTGACGGATCCGTCAATGAATTCCGATTTGCCCGAACATGGAATCCTGCTCCTCGACAAGCCGCTAGGGTTGACGTCCAATGCCGCGCTGTCGCGCGCCAAGCGTGTGCTGGGTATCCGCAAGGCCGGCCATACGGGCGCGCTGGATCCGCTGGCGACCGGGCTGCTGCCGCTGTGCTTCGGCCAGGCGACCAAGGTTTCGGCGTTCCTCCTCGATGCGGACAAGGGCTACATGGCCGATGTCAAACTGGGGCAAACCACCGCCTCCGGCGATGCCGAGGGCGATATCGTCGAACGGCGCGATGTGCCGGAAATCAGTCTTGCGGCGCTCGAAGATGTGCTGGACGAATTCCGCGGCCCCATCGACCAGGTGCCGCCGATGTATTCGGCTCTGAAACACAAGGGCCGTCGTCTGCACGACCTGGCGCGTGCCGGGATCGAAGTGGAGCGCAAGCCGCGGCGCGTGACCATCCACAGTCTCGAGGCGCTGAATTTCAACGCGCCGCACCTGGCGCTGAAGGTGACCTGCAGCAAGGGCACCTACATCCGCTCACTGGCAATGGATATCGGCGAGCGGCTCGGCTGCGGGGCCCACCTGAGCGGGCTTCGGCGTGAATCCAGCGGCCCTTTTTCACTCACCGACGCAGTCCCGCTTGATCAGCTTATGGAAATGGAAGCCGCCGAGGCGCGCGCCCTGCTACTGCCACCGGACGCCGCCCTGGCCGCATTTCCGCGAGTGACCCTGGACGCCACGGATGCAACCGATATCGGTCACGGCAAGGTCGTCGACACGGACTTTGCGGCGGCCGGGCATGTGCGCATCTACTCCGCCGAAAGGTTCATGGGCATAGGGACCATAGACGACGGCGGGCGGCTGCGCGTGAGACGCCTTTTCGTCGATCAGTGAGAATCCGAGCAGGGCTGCGCGGTTCGCCGAAGCCATGATGCGGCTACTGCCGCAACAGGCTCAGGGGGAATCCTCGACGTGCGGTGCGCAGAACTGCTGGTAAAGCTCGGCGATGATCGCGTGTACGCCTTCGTTGGCCAGCGAGTAAAAAATCGTCTGCTGTTCCCGCCGGGTCCGGACCATGCCGCTATTGCGCAGCACGGCCAGATGCTGGGACAGTGCCGACTGAGACAGCGGCAGGTGCTCGTTGATTTCCGATACCGACATCTCGGCGTCGAGCAGATGGCAAAGGACCATCAGGCGGTGCGGATTCGCCATCAGTTTCAGGAACTGGGCGGCGTCTTCGGCGTGTCGCGCCATCTCGGACACCGGCATGGCGTCGAGCGCGGTACGTTCGGGGGTGGTTGTCTGTGATTCATGCATTTGCAACATTATCGCTCCAAATCGAAGTGATTTCCAGTTCTATTTTGACCCGGAAACGCATTTTGACTTAATCAGGACCCGTCGATCCCGGGTTTTCCTTCAAAATCAGCACAGGACAGCAATCGGCGTTGTGGCGGCTCCGATGATCGGTAGCGGTTAAAATGATGAACTGTCCTGCCATTCGAACCGGATTTTCGCCATGAGCCAGACCGCAGAGCAATTGTCCAGCCAGACCCGCGGCGCCGAGCAGCCGCTGCGCTTCGTGACCGCCGCCAGCCTGTTCGACGGCCACGACGCGGCGATCAACATCATGCGCCGGCTTATCCAGGGCGAGGGTTGCGAAGTGGTGCACCTGGGTCACAACCGGTCGGTTCGCGACATCGTCGATGCCGCGATCCAGGAAGATGCCGACGGCATCGCGGTGAGTTCCTACCAGGGCGGGCACAACGAATTTTTCGGGTACATGGTCGAGATGCTGGCCGAGCGCGGTGCCGCGCATATCCGCGTGTTCGGTGGTGGCGGCGGCACCATCACGCCCGAAGAGATCAAGGCCCTGCACCAGGCCGGGGTGGAGCGGATTTACCATCCCGACGACGGCATGCAGATGGGGCTCAAGGAAATGATCGAAGACCTGGTCGAGCGGACGCGCGACGCGCGCGCGGCGCGCGAGGTTTCCGGTTTCGGGTTTCCGGTTTCGGGTAAGACGCTGGAGCATGTCGATATTGCCCGGGCTTTGAGCGCAATCGAGAACGGGGCGCTTTCCGAGCACGAGATGGCTCGCCTGCACAAGGACATGGGCTCGAAATCACCGGTACCGGTGGTCGGGCTGACCGGCACCGGCGGTGCGGGCAAGTCGTCGGTGACCGATGAGCTGGTCAACCGGTTCCTGCAGTATTTCCCCGAAATCAAGATCGCGGTTCTGGCTGTGGATCCGACCCGCAGGCGCACCGGCGGCGCGCTGCTGGGCGATCGGATCCGGATGAACACGCTCAGGTCCGAGCGCGTCTACATGCGTTCCATGGCCACGCGCCGGGAGCACCTCGCGACCAGCGAGGTGCTGCAGCAGTGCATCGGCTTTCTGCGCTCGTCGGGTTTCGGCCTGGTGCTGGTCGAGACGGCCGGCATCGGCCAGGCCGATACCGAGATCGTCGATCTGGTGGATTTTCCGGTCTACGTCATGACCTCCGACTACGGCGCGGCCAGCCAGCTCGAAAAGATCGACATGATCGACTACGCCGAGATGGTCATCCTGAACAAGTACGAGAAGCGGGGTGCCGAAGACGCGCTGCGCGATATCAGGAAGCAATGGAAGCGCAACCGCCTCAAGTTCGACCTGGATGACGAGCAGGTGCCGGTCTATCCGACCATCGCCAGCCAGTTCAACGACCCGGGCGTGACCTGGATGTTCGTCAATCTGTGCCGACTGATGCGCGAACGACTGGAATTGGACGAGAGCGTCTGGTC
>DATGCS010000177.1:0-3210 GCA_035311685.1 Wenzhouxiangellaceae bacterium | reverse complement strand
CGCGGAGCATAGTCGACGCCGGTCGCCGTTCCGTCAACAATCGTCGACGCCTTGAATCCTTCCAGCAAAACCGCGCGGATGTTGCGCGGTTTTGCTTTCGCACCCCGCGCCAACCCCCTTTTGGTAGTATTCGCTCACCATGCGATATCTTTTCTCTCTGGCCATCGTATTGTCGTTGCTGTGGCTCGGCATTTCCGGCGTGTACAAGCCGCCGTTGTTCATTCTGGGGGCCGCCTCGGTCGCTTTCGTCGTATGGCTGTCCCGGCGGATGGATGTTGTGGGCGTCGAGCACAACCCGGTGCTTTACTCCTGGCGTTTGCCGGTCTACTGGCTGTGGCTGCTGGGGCAAATCGTCAAGTCCAACTTCGAGGTCGCCCGCGCCGCGCTGTCGCCACGTAAGCTGGTCCGGCCGCGGGTGGTGAGGGTCCCCATGAAGCTCGGTTCGGCGGTCGGCAAGGTCACCTACGCCAATTCGGTAACACTGACGCCGGGCACGGTCACGCTGCTGCTCGAGGAGGACCATCTCGAAGCCCATGCCCTGCTCGAAAGCTCCGCGGCAAGTCTGGCATCAGGCGAAATGGAGCGGAAAATCGCCTGGCTGGAGAACCACAAATGACGACCGTTCTGGTCCTGACCGCGCTGGCGATATTCGTCACGATGGCGCTGGCGCTGGCACGGGCGCTCAAGGGCCCTTCGGTCTACGATCGAATCGTGGCGGTCAACGTCATCGGCACCAAGACCGTGCTCGTCGTGGCGCTGATCACCGCGATCAGCGGCAACGACGACCTTATCGATGTGGCGCTGGTGTATGCGCTGATCAACTTCATCGCGATTGTAGCTGTGCTGAAACTGTCGCGGATGCGCGACCTGGCCGCTGCCGGCGAAGGTGACATCACGGATGGTTGAGACCGTGCTTGCCTTCATTTCCGGGGTTTTTCTGCTCACCGGCGGATTGTTCGGCATCGTTGGCGGAATCGGTCTGCTGCGCTTCCCGGATTTCTATAGTCGGCTCCATGCCGCGGGCATTACCGATACGCTGTGTGCCTTCCTGATCATCGTCGGCCTTGTGATCCAGGCCGGCCTGGCAATGGTCAGCATCAAGCTGATGCTGATCCTGATCTTCATGGTCTTCACCGCACCCACTGCGAGCCACGCGCTGGCGCGCGCCGGGCTCGCCGCCGGCGACAATCCGAAGACCGTGGAAAGCGAGCCCATGGGCGTGGCTCCGCTCAGCACTCCGGGAGACCCGCCATCGAATTCCTGATCGACATCGCGCTGCTGACATTCCTGGTGACTGTCGCAGTGGCCGTGGTACGGGTGCGTGATCTGTTCTCGGCGGCGATGTTGTTCGCCATATATTCGCTGCTGTCGGCCGGCTTGTTCGCGGTTCTGGATGCAGGCGATGTAGCGCTGACCGAGGCCGCGGTCGGTGCCGGCATATCCACTATCCTGTTTCTAGCCGTGCTGACGCTGGCCGGCCGCGAGGAGCGCCCGGCACGCGGCAAGAATCGTCTGGCGCTGGCGGTGGTCGTGGTCACGGGCGCATGCCTGATTTATGCCGCCGGCGATCTTCCGGATTTCGGTGAGGCCGACAATCCGGTCCAGGTTCACGTTGCCCCTTATTACATCGAGCAGACCTATGCCGACATGGGCATACCCAACATGGTTGCGGCAGTGCTGGCCGGTTACCGCTCCATCGATACGATGGGCGAGGCGTTCGTGATCCTGACCGCCGGACTGGGCGTGGTCGCCTTGCTTTCGGTTCCGCCGCGACGACGTCGCCGGGGCCAGAAGCCGACAAAATCCGAGGACGACTCATGAGGACGAACGGCATTCTGCGCGTAATCGCGCGATTCCTGATTCCGCTGATCATGCTGTTCGCGCTCTACATCCAGTTCCACGGCGAGTACTCGCCGGGCGGCGGCTTCCAGGCCGGGGTAGTGTTTGCGGCGGCATGGATCCTGTTTGCGCTGATCTACGGTCTGGACGCCGCGCTTGAGGTGATTCCTGAACGCGCCCAGTTCGTGCTGGCCTGTCTCGGCGTACTGCTTTACTGCTTCGTCGGTCTGCTCGGCGTAATACTGGGCGGGCGCTTTCTTGATTTCTACCCGCTGCTGGACTCGCCCCATGCAGCCCAGCAAACCGGAATCGTGGCGGTCGAATTCGGCGTGGGCGTGACCGTGGCAGCCTGCGCGATGCTGTTTTTCACGTTCTTCGCCCGGCGCAAGCGCGAACTCGACGCCGCCCAGGCCGGGGACGGCGACTGATGGCCTGGCTCGGACATTTCAATTACTGGGTGGTCGTGATCCTGATGATGATCGGCTTCTATGCCGTCATCGCCCGAGGCAACATGGTCAAGAAGATCATGGGCCTCAACCTTTTTCAGACCTCGGTTTTCATCATGTTCATCTCGGCCGGCAAGATCATCGGCGGCTCGACGCCGGTGCTGCGCGAGGGCGTGACCGTCTATTCGAACCCGTTACCGCATGTGCTGATCCTGACCGCCATCGTCGTCGGCGTGGCCACCACCGCGGTCGGGCTGGCGCTGGCGGTACGCATACTCGAAGCCTACGGCACCATCGAGGACGACGAACTGATCGATCCGGCCGAGCAGTCGCCGGATGAAACGCAACCCGGCATGTCTTCCGGCAAAGGCGACAGCTCCGCATGAATATCGTCGAATGGCTGCCGTTCAGCGTGCTGGTGCCGCTGATCGCCGCCCCGATATGCGCATTGATGCCCGGACGTACAGGACCGTGGCTACTCGCCTTCCTGGCTGCGCTGACGTCGCTGCTGATCACCGCGATCGCGCTGCCCGTCTTGTGGCAGGGGGAAATCTCCTACCCGTTCGGCAACTGGCCGCCGCCGATCGGCATCGAATACCGCGTCGACGCAGCCAATGGCCTGGTGGCGCTGCTGGTCGCGGCGGTAGCCAGTTTCGTGCTTCCCTGGGCCCGCACCATCAACAACTTCGAGGTACCGGAACGCCAGGGCATTTTCTACGCGTTGTTCCTGCTGGCGTTTGCGGGCTTGATGGGGATCACGCTGACCGGCGATGCGTTCAACGTGTTCGTGTTTCTGGAAATCTCGTCGCTATCGACCTATGCGCTGATCGCGCACGGCTGGGACCGGCGCGCACTCCTGGCCTCGTTCCGTTACCTGATCATGGGCACCGTGGGGGCAACCTTCCTGCTGATCGGGATCGGCTTT
>DATGCS010000176.1:0-25090 GCA_035311685.1 Wenzhouxiangellaceae bacterium | reverse complement strand
TCGCTGGCAAATAGGAAAATCGGCCGAATTCGGGTAGGTAAACTTCCAATGCTGTGCCAGTGCCGACTTTCCCTCGGCGTCCCCTCCCGGGTTTCCCTCCTTTCGTTGTGCCTGTCCCGGCCTTCGTCCGGCCTTCGCGCTTTGTCCCGGCCTTCGGTGCCTGTCCCGGCCTTCCCCCTGTCATCCTCCCCAACCTGGGACAGGCTTTCTTGTCGAAGTATGGGTGTCCGGCTGGTTAGGGCTTCTGCCGCGCTTGGCCTAGTCAATTAATGGCATACTACATGCCTATTCCGAAATTTTTGATAACAATTCACTGCAGCGGACAAGCCGCTGAATGCGATGTTATTTGAATATTATGCGTGCAACATTTCTGTTTGCAATCATTTCGACCCTGATCGCTGTAGATGCAGCGGCTAGGTGTGTTTATAGTCCGCCGACGTTTGCTGAAGTGTCAGTAGAGGCCTGTGCCGTGATTGAAGGGGATCCGGGGCTTTTTGTGACCGGTCGAGTCATTGGGTACATCGACCTCACGAAAAAGGTGTCGGATCGCTACTCTATTACCCGTATAGACGAGTGGGAGTCTACAACTACTGAAAGATTTGTCTGGACTCAACCCCGCGAGTTGCATCGAAATTGCGAATATATTACGAGCCAGAAACCTCTGCTCGTTACACTCACCGTACCGTGCTGCGATGTGCAGGTGCATGAGATAAAGCCGGACGGATCCAGCGTGCGGACGGGGAAACCTAGCTGCATTCATGGCTTGAGAGAGATTTCCGAAATTAAGATGGATCATATAAACAGGAATTCAAATAACAAGTCACAAAAAACGGATTCCGGCGACAGCGGTGCCGGTTAGCTCAGATATTATGCCGAGTTGATCATGTCGTCTGGATTCAGATCTTAGATGGAGATGGCAATGAAAACACACGCCTTTGCTCTTACTAGTCTCGCGTTTGGCGGGTCAGGCAAGAAAACAACGAAAACAACGGGGACATCCACCTTGTGATCCTTATCGGGGACATCCACCTCCAGAAGAGCCGTCACTAAGAACAACGGGCAGAACAACGGGGACGTCCACCTTGTGAATAGCGGTCGGAAATCGGACGGCCGCCGAGGGGATTTGGTTGCAAGTCAGGTTTTGAGCAGGTGGAAGGCGTGCAGTTGATCAATTTTTGCCACTTCCGTAAAACTCGGACACGCCGAAACTGGCCGAACGGCCATCTAGCGTGGTCTGGCGGGGAAGACGGATCTAGCCCGGGCTGAACAGTGCCGCGGCGGCGTTCTGGCCTTTCAGGAAGCTTCGGCCGAAGTCGCCTGCAAGATTTCGCATTGACTCGACTGCGCCAATGACGCTGTGGAAACGGTGCTTCTGGGTTCTGTTGATGAAGCGGATGTAGTTGCCGGGGTCGATTTTCAGCCGTTCCAGGATCGGCGGCAGATTTCCGGGGATGCTACCGCGCTTGCCTTCGAGAATGGCGCGGCCGGACCAATCGACCAGTTCGAGGTAGTCCCGGATTTCATAGGGAATGGCGCGTTCCGGATCATCCGGGACTTCATCAGTGAATGGCATCAGGCGGCCAATCGCCGTGCGCAGGTCCTCTGGGATCTCGTTGAGCGCCGCTTTGTCCCCTGCGGCGATCTTTGAATCCTGCTCCAGAATCCGCTGCTGGATCGAGGTGTAGTCGGATTCCTCCGGCGTGTGTGCCATTGCCGCTCGGATCGGGTTGAGATCGACGTAGGCCATGGCCGCGATCACCGAAGCCTCGTCCAGTAACGCCTGGCTTTTGAATCTGCCTTCCCAGAAGCGGCCGGTGACATTGTCTTCGGCGTTGGCCCAGCGGGCGATCGGCTCGTTCAGGCACCGCATGAACCATGAAATGCTGAAAAGCCGCTTTCGGTATTTTCGTATCAGCGAAGATACTGCGCTCAGCTGCGCATCGGCAAGTTTTTCGCCGGCGAGATAACTCCGAACCAGCGGCGTGCCGCCGAACAATGCGAGCCAGCGTCGAGCTACTTCAGGGTCATCCCATGTCAGGGCCTGCTCCTGATCTACACAAAGTACGACGTGGAGATGATTGCTCATTACTGCGTAGCTGAGGATCCGGATCGAGAAAACCTCAGTAAGTTCGAATATACGTGCCCGAATCCAGTCCCGCCGGTGGGAGAAGTCCTTGCCTGTCAGCGGATCCTGCCCGCAGAGATACTGGCGGCGTACACACCGGCTGATGCAGTGGTAAGAGTTGGTCGCATCCAGCGAGATCTGGTTTTGCCGGGCTTGAGGCACGAGCTGCAGTGAAGTGGACTTGAGTCCAGCCTATGCCGGAGGTCCCTGCAGGGCAATCGGAAAAATGCTCGGATTTCGGTAGGAAAATTCCTACGAGGTGGGTGTCCAGACAAGATCCTCCAGACAAGATCCTAGACAAGATCCTAGACAAGATCCTAGACAAGATCCTAGACAAGATCCGCAGACAAGATCCGGTGCGAATTCAACCCGTCGAAGCCCATCGAGATGCCGGCGACGATACCGCTGCACTCACCGCGACGGCTGCGCTGTGCTAGCCTTAGCGTTAGCTAACCACTCTGATGGTCCAATCGCATATGCCATATCGACACGCGCACTGGGTTGTCCTGGCTATGCTCCCGCTAACGGTTATTGCATTCTGGCCCAGTTATTTCGGGGTCCTCGGGGCAGCCACCAGCTCGGACCATCTGCATGGGCTCACAGGTACAGCCTGGCTGTTGCTGGTGGCCGCCCAGAGCTGGACCATTCACCACGGGCACCGTCAGGCGCATCGTGCAGCCGGTCGGCTTGCCTTCATGTTGGCTCCCTTGCTGATTGCCGGCTTTGCCTACGCCACCCACGCGGGAGCGGTTAAGGCCGCGGTTGATCATCCGTTCTACGTCATGTTCGGCCAGGCGCTGCTCACGGCCGATCTCTGGATGATCATCGCTATTCCGGTGCTACTGTTTCTGGGCTTCCGACATCGTCGTCAGGTTCGGCTCCACAGCGCCCTGATGTTATCCACCCTGCTTGGCTTGCTGCCGCCCATGTTCGCGCGGTTGTATGCCGGTATCGTGCCGGGACTGACCGTTCGCGGCCCAGACACGTTCCATCGCTTCGAGAATTGCCTGCTGCTCGCGGTGCTCACCTCCCTGCTGGTGGCCGGCTGGCTCTACTGGCGAAACCGACGCGATGGTTGGCCGTGGCTACTGGCCGGGGCCATGGTGGCCATCATGCACCTGCTTTATCTGACGCTCGGGCAGACAAATGTGTGGGATCAGTGGACCGAAAGCATCGCGGCGCAACCCGCAGCATCCTGGCTCATCGGGGGCGCGATCTTCGGCTTGGCCGCGTGCCTGGCCGGCTGGCGCGCGGGGTCTGCATCGAACACCACCCGGCGGCGGGAGGACTATGCATGAAACAAGACCCGACCCCAAAATCTCCGCGACCCCAAAATCTCCGCGACCCCAAAATCTCCGGGTAAAAGCTTCGCAACTGTGATGAGGGTCCCTCCGCCTCCGCCCTTTCAGAAACAAACTGGGACATCCACCTCCAGAAGAGCCGTCAGGGATCTGTCGGTCGCAGCCGGGGATTTGGTTGCAAGAGGCCATACACCAGACCTGATCGGTTCTTAAACAACTAAATGAAAATTATGAAAAATAAATATTTGTGGATAGCATTATCAATCATCACGTTAATTATCGTCGGTGCTACGTTGCTGCCTGAACCTATTGATATGAACCTTGAGAAGATCGGGAATGGTCAGAAATCCGTGGTTTTTGTTTATGACCCCAACTTGACGGTTAGCAATCAACAAGCCACCGAAATGAACAAAGCGCGAGAAATTGTAGGCACGCAAGCCAATTTCCTAGTAGTCAGGGCCGGAGACCCTACGACTAATGATTTTAAAGAGCGATATCAGACCCGCCCAGCCGACCTGTTGTTTTTCAACGGTGATGGGGAGCTGGTTGATCGGAGGGTAGCTTTATTTGATGCAGAGGCTTTAATTGAAAAAGTCACCGACTGATAGTGCATGAAGACATAACACGCAAAGGCAGAGAATAAACACGGACATATACGGACGCCTCACCCGAGTCAAGCCTGTTTAGGGCTTTTTCGATTTGTCCGGACCGAACGCCGCTGCCTCCCTGCTGTCGGAAGTTTTTCGGATTCGGGTTGTTGCGACGAACAATGGGGCTGCTGACATATATCCGGGATCTTTGTGGAGCGTTTGGTTAGCTCCCGCCTAATAGAGAATAAAGGAGACACCCATATTCTGAAGGGCTGGTCTCGTAGGCGATGGCCCGTTCGGGATCTTCCGTCGCCTCATCGGCGAAGGGCATCAGGCGACCGATTGCCGGGCGCATGTCTTCCTGCAGTTTTTCCAGGGCCGGTTTATCACTCGCGGCGCCCTCAGTCGGCGTTACGGAAGCCCAAATCAGGCCTGAGTGCTGGCTATACTCGCCGCTGAATTCAATCTGGTTTGTCTCATGCCCGCCATTGGTCAGTCTTTTGCCAGCTTCGTGGAACGCGCCGGCAAGCGCATTCCCGACCCGGTCATCATTTTCATGGCGTTCTATCCGGCGGCGTATTTGCTGACCGTATTGATGTCGGGATACTCTTTCGAAACCGTGGGTGCCGGCGGGGACCCGGTTCAGCACCAGATTCTCGGTATGCACAAGGCCGAGCATATGCGCTGGTTGTTCGATAATGCACTGGTGGCCAACTGGCTCGCATTTGGCAACGGCGTGCTGGGCGTAATTCTGGTCGTAATGCTGGCCGTCGGGATTGCCGAACATTCCGGACTTTTCGGGGCATTGATCAAGCGCGCCGGGGCGCATATTCCGCAGAGCCTGCTGCCCTTACTGCTGGTATTGATCGGAATTCTGAGCTCGGTAGCCACGGATGCCGGCTACCTGGTGCTTATTCCTCTGGCCGGCTTGCTGTATGCCGGTCTGGGCCGGAACCCGCTGATCGGTATGGCGGCGGCTTTTGCCGGTGTGTCGGCCGGGTTCAGCGCCAACGTTATTCCCGGGCCGATTGACGCGATCATCGGTCTCAACGCCCGGGTGTTCGCAGAGGCGCAGGGCGTGCCCTTCAGCAATGCGGCCGGTGAGGCACTCAATCCGGTGACAATGCACTACTACTTTATTATCACCTCCACCTTTGTTCTGTCGCTGACGGGCTACTGGGTCACCCGGCGTTTCGTCGAGCCGAAACTGGAGGGCGGAGAGTTCGTTGTGCCGGACGATATCAAGCCCGGGGATTTCGAGCTGACGCCGCAGGAACGAAGAGGCCTGATCGGCGCGATCCCCGGCACCCTGATTGCGATTCTCATGGTCGTTAGCCTGGCTCTTGGGCCGTTGGCGACCTATGTGGACGAATCAGGCACCGAGGTCTCGCCCTGGATGAACAATATCATCCTGCTGATCTCGCTGTTTTTCGCGGTCACGGGAATCTTTTTCGGTGTCGCGTCCGGCCGTTTCACGAAGCTGTGGAGCGTCGTGGAAGCAATGGTCAAGCAGATGGATACCATGGGTTACATCCTGGTACTGACCTTTTTCACCTATAATTTTCTCGGCCTGCTGAGCTACAGTGGCCTGGGGACCTGGATCACCTTTCTGGGTGCCGAGTTTCTGCAGTGGCTGGGCCTTCAGCAATTCCCGGTATTACTGCTGATCGGCTTCGTTTTGACCACGGCTGCGATCAACATCTTCATTGGCGGCCTGACTTCGAAATGGATGCTGCTGGGTCCGATTTTCGTACCCATGCTGTATTTCGTGAACCCGGCGATGACGCCTGATCTAGTTGCCGCGGCCTTTCGTGTGGCTGATTCTTCGACCAACATCATTACGCCGATGATGGCCTATGCCGGCGTGATCCTCGCCTTCATGCGAAAGTTCAGGCCGAACATGGGGTTCGGCGATATGCTGTTGATCATGCTGCCTTATTCTTTTGCTTTCCTATTGGTCTGGACCGCACTCCTGGTCGGCTTTTTCACCCTGGGTATACCGCTGGGGTTCTAGAAAACCGCTGGGCTTTTGGAAAACCCTAGAACAAGCCTGCAGGGGACGAGACGGAGCTTTTGCGCGAGGCGCCTGATCAGAATAAATTGGATTGTCTGCAAAACAGCTATACTGAAAGGGGTGGTGGCTCTGGTAGGAGGTCGTTTGATGACGATGTGTCTGCAGATGAAACAGGCGAGACCGGCGCGTTCCCCGCGGCCGGGAAAGCCGATCTTCGTTTTTCTCGCTCTGCTGGTGGCTACGTGCTCTGCCTCGGCCGGAACGCGTCTTTTCCTGCCAGTTTTCAGCGAGCCGGTCCCGGCCCAGATCGAGCGCGAGCTTCGCATCCTTTCGGCGGGTTCAGGTGGGTCCCTTGGTACGTTGCTTGCTGGTCGCAGCATGACGGCCACGGCGATGGACAGCGGCGGTGGACGGCTCTTTATCGGCGGTAATTCTAGTCCCGGCGGGCTTTCGGTCTATGACATCGGAACGGGCACACTACGAACGCTCGACATCCCCGTCAGCTTTCCGAATGCGTTTGGTCTTGATGAGTCCAGCGGTCGCCTCTTCGTCGGCGGGTTCGTCGATGACAACATCGCCGAAATCGATCTGGTGTCCATGCAGGTCGTGAATGTAATTGAACTAACAGGGCAGCCGGTTGGCGTGGAGGGCATTGCCGTCGATCCGAATCGAGGACGCCTGCATCTGATCCGGCAGAACAGACTGGAGACGATTGACCTGGCAACCTCGGCGGTTATTCAGCGCGTCGACCTCGAGCCGATGTCGGCGGTGCGCGATATGCAGCGTTTCGACGCGCTCCGAGATCGACTGTATTTTTCGGCTGGTCTCAGTCAGATCGAAGTCTTCGACGTGACTGACGAGGGCCTCGTTCCCTATGCGACGGTGCAGTTCGATCGGCAGTTTCGTTCGCTTTTCCTCGATGCGCCGGGCGCGCGCCTCTATGGCGGCGTCACTAGCGCGGGCATAGATGAGGGTACCTACGCGATTGACGTCGATTCAATTCCGCCGGGCGCCAGTTCATCGGACGCCGTCGATACGCGATTCCTGTCGCTGCCGCGACGCGCACCCTACATGGACCTGGATCGGGATAGCGGCATCCTGTACCTGGTTCAGGACTACCACGTCACACCGCACCTCCCGCCGAGACCGCCCGGTGATCCTATGACGATTTTTGCCGTCGATCCCCAGTCGCTCGAAATTCAGCAGATCATCGAAACCGAAATCGGTGGGCCCTCGGTGCCGATCGATGGGTTTTTGACCCGCATAGACGGCCCGAACGGCGTGGCGGCGGCCTCGGTGCCGGCGCTGACGGGACCGGGCGTATTCCTGCTGCTTGCGGTTCTGGGCACGGTCGGGTTCGTGGCCATGCGAAAATATTAAGGCCAGGCTTGTTTCGTGCGTTCAGCTTAAAGCGAACAACGCAGACACTCATATCCTGAGAAACTGCGTAGTTTTTTCGCATCGCTTTCGAATTTCTACTGTTGTGCCTGTCCCAGCTTGCGCCTAGCTTGCGTGCTCCACCTTGCGTGCCGGCTTGCGGTTGGAAATTGGGAAATCGGGGCGTTTATACTTTCTATACGCATGCGGTTTGTTGATCGACAGGACCGGGGCTGATGGTTGACCCTGAAACTTTCTTTCAGACATTGATGAACAACCACACTTGACCGGGAAACACAATGTGCGGAATCGTTGGGTTCGTCGAGTTCGGAAATGCGCGAAGCGCGGCCGCCGAGCGACGCGCTGTTCTGGCGGCGATGGCGAGTACGTTGGCACAACGGGGCCCGGATGAATCCACCGGTTTAGAGTGGCAAGGCGTGTCAATTGCATTTCGGCGGCTTTCAATCAACGGCATTGACGGTGGTTCGCAACCGTTCCACTCGCGCGACGGACAGATCAGCGCGTTTGTCAATGGCGAGTTGTACAATCACGTTGAGTTGCGTCGGACCTTGTCAGATTCGGCCCTTCTTGATAGCGGGTCGGACTGCGAGGTGCTCCCGGATTTGTTCGCTCGCCACGGCGCGGGAGCCTTCGAGCGCATCAACGGGATGTTCGCAGCGGTGGTGCTCGACCGAAGGGCACGGCAGCTACTGTTGATTCGCGACCGGCTCGGCATCAAACCGCTCTTCTATGTTTACCGCCGCGACATCGGTCGGCTGATCTTCGGCTCCGAGCTCAAGGCACTGTTTCCAAACACGGATGTGCCTAGGCAATTTGATTGGCTGGCAGGGCTTCGATCTAATCGCTGGCCAAAGCCGGGAGAGGATTCCCTTCCCAGTTTTTTCGAGGGCATTCAGCGCGTTCCGCCTGCCGGAATCGTGCGCATTGGGCTCGATTCCGGGAACATGGAGGTCAGTCGCTTTTGGGATCTTGAGCGGGGTGCAGCCGAGCTCGAACCACCGTCACGCTCGGAAGCTCCCGAGCGTTTTCGGACACTTCTGGCCGACAGCGTGCGCTACCGAGTCACGGCGGACGCCGGTATTGGCCTGTTTCTCTCCGGCGGCATTGATTCGGTCGCGATCGCAGCGCTGGCAGCCCCGCATCGCCGGATTCCAACGTTCAGCGTCTGGAATCACGCCACGGTCGCCAGTGGCGATGCATTCGCGTCGCAAAAGGCCGCGCAATCGCTCGGACTGCCAAATGATGCGGTGCGCATCGACGGCGCCGACGCGCCCTTGCCGGACGACTGGCGCAACCTGCTGTGGGCGTGCGAACTGTTTTCCATTACCGCCGAGCAGTGGTATAAATTCCAGCTGCACGCGCATGTCCGCAACCGGTACCCAGGCCTCAAGGTAATCCTGCTCGGCCAGGGGGCGGATGAGTTTCTGGGCGGCTACATGCACTGGCTCACCGGGCTTTCGCGAACCCTCGATGCTGGCGATTTGAATCACGTCGAGCGGGCGCTTGCCACCGGTCAGCAAGAACGTGCAATCGAAACCGCCGACATCAACCCCATATACCGGCCCCTGTTTCGCGACGGCACGCTGAATGCCGGCGCGCTGGACGACGGCCCAGGCGGAACTTGGCAGCGCTACCGCGGACGCTATCGACAAAATCTGGATTACCACCTGTGGCACGAGGATCGGACTGCCGCGGCGCACGGCATTGAGAACCGGGTCCCCTTTCTTGACCATCGGCTGCTGGAATTTGTGGCTTCGATTCCCGAGTCGCAGCGCGCACGATGGTTCGTCAACAAGCGGATCCTTCGCGAGGCGGTAGCGAAATTGCTACCGGTTGAACTGGCGCGCCGTCGCAAAGGTTATTTTTTCTATGGGCCCGGCGAATTGGATGCGCACCGGATGGTTGCGCAGGTGCTTCGGGCTGATAACGGTGCGTTACTGGATCAGGCAGCTGCCGGCTCGCTGGCAACCGATGGCCCGCTGACCGAAAAAGGTTTGCGCTCGCTGACCAAGCAGGTTCTGGAAGATCCGGCTTTGCGAGGACTGACGACCTTGATGCACCTGGTCAACATGGGAGTGCTGGCTGACATGGCCAGCAATGCGCCAAGCACTCCGCCGGTGCGTGGCGGCGAGCCGCCGGCGATCCTTGATGACAGGGGTAAGCGCGAGCTACTGGATGCCCAGGTCAATCCAGGCGCCAATTCGGTATTGGCGTTGTCGGCCGCGCTCTCGCTCCTTGAAGTTCGACGGCCGGGGCGCAACGAACCGCCAGCCGGCACGTCGCTGGTTGCGGAGAACGACGAGCTCATCGAGGAAATCCACAACCCTGCCCTGGTTCTATTCCTGATGCGTGTCGATGGGCGATCGAGCCTGGCGGAGATCGCCGCCGAGGCCGAGCTGGACATAGACGAACTGCTGCCGCCTATCCGCGAGGCTCTGGATCTCGGACTGCTGGTTCAGCTTCATTGATCGCCTACGGAACCCCCTGGACGATCAAAGGTCAGAAGGCGGCGGCACAACTCCTTGATGCTGGCTGATGGATGCTCAGTTTTCGTCAGCGTTCGGACTAAGCGGTCGTCCGGCGGCGCGTCGGGCTGTCGGGTTAAAGCGCCACCTCGAATCGGATGTCCGACAGCATGATTGCGCGACCGTCGCCGTCGGCGGGTTCCAGTTCGATGTCCTCGACGCGTCCGGTGGCGATGCTGCCCTCATACTGTTCAAAGACGACGGTCACGTAGCTGCTGTAGTCGTTGCCTTCGGGCGTGATGTAGCTGATCAGTGGTTTCGGGTTGTTTGCAAACTGGGCCGGATCGTCTGATTCCATGGCCTCCCGGAGCCCTAATTTGAGCGTGACCGGGAGTTCAGCGTTTGCGAGGTCGAAGCTCATGATGGCCATCGAGAATTCTTCTGTGGCCTCCGGGGACGGCCTGGCGAGAATCATCGTGCTCATCGACATGGTCAGATTCTTGTCGGCGGGGAAATAGCTGAACGACTTCGCCACCCCGTCGACGTTCAGCGAGAGCGTGCCCTCGATCGAATCGCCTTCTTCCGGTGCGTCGACGGATGATTCCTCGGCGGCTGAAGGCGCGGTGGTGGCGGTGTCGACCGACGGGGTCGAGTCGGAAGCGCCGCCGCACCCGGAAAGACCGAGGACGAAAATCGGCAGCGCGGAATATAGGAATTTTTTCAAGGGTGCCTCCCGGAAATGCGATGTTCACTTGAGACGCGGCGTGAACCAGCGCCTTGATTAACCATAAGTCTACCGGAAATAGCGATCAGCGATTCCGGCTGAGTCCGGGTTGTTCGACTTAAGGATGGCCGAGACAAAGAATGACCGAGACACCCATAGGCCGACCCACGATATCCCGACCCGTATCCCGAGAAGGCGGATACTTTTGCCGATTCGCTCTTGGACCGAGCAACCGGGCATACGGAGTCCACGAATGTCTGACTTCTGATTTATCAATGTTCATTCAATTCGGCGGATTACAGGCACACCGAATCTGGCCGAGGGCCATTTTGTGATTCGCCGGGCGTGGCGGGACAGAGTTCCCTGGGATCCCTGTCACCCACGTCTGCGTTACTCGCGAGGATCGATCAACCCAACCAATGGCATTGGTCCGGCATCGTGTCGGGGCGTAGAATTGAGACGATGCAAGCCGATACGCAAGATCGACTGGCGCCCCGGCGCGGACTGGCCTGGACCGCGTGCCACGACCCGGATACCCCGATGCCGATGCACTGCGACGGTCGATCGCGCCTGAGCCCGGTGCTCGCGGGCCGGGTCAGGGAAATGGCCGGGCGCGAGGAGGCGTCGGCGGACGCATTCGGCGTGGCGCTGAAGAAGGCCGACGCCCTGCACGCCACCCGCTTCGGGCCCGAGGGCGGTCGGATCGCCTCGATCGACCTGGAGGCATTCGCCGCCGCCGATCCCGAGGCATTTTCATTCGTGTCGCTGCCGCCATGGCGGTGGCTTCCGGTCACAGCCAATCGCAACCTCCGGCGCGTTCAACTGGCCGTTCAACGACTGGACGAGCCCGCGGCCGCGCGGGTTCGATCCGCACAAGACTTCGTACGATTGCGGTGCGATGCTGGTTCGCATTCTGGCACTTTTTTCCAGGAGAGCCCGTAGATGAAGACCCGAAACCTGCTTTTCCTTGCCATACCGGTCTGTTTACTTACGGTGCTGGTTTGGCTCGTGCTGCCGGCCGGCCCGTCACCGGCTTCGGCAATGCCGGGCGGCGACTGGCGGGCGGACGTTCGCGACTACGCCCGCCGCATGACCGATGAAGGCCGCGCCGCCGGTCTGAGCGTGACGGTCGTGATCGGCGACCGCGTCGTCTACAGCCAGGGCTTCGGTCTGACCGACGCCGACAGCGGCGTTCCGGTCGACGCGGGAACGCGCTTCTACATCGCGTCCAGCTCCAAGGCCCTGACTGCCACCGCCGTGGTCGCTCTGGCCGAGCAAGGCGTCATCGATCTCGCCGCGCCGGTGAACACGTACCTCCCCGATCTCAAGTTCGGTGAGGGCGTCGATGCCGACCGGATCACCATTCACGACCTGCTGAGCATGACCGAGGGCCTCGGCGACGCCGGGCCGGTGATCGTCCGCACCGCTTACTCGGGCGATTTCACGCCCGGTCAACTCATCGATCTGCTGGCCGGCTACACTGCTGCCGAGGACGGCCGTGCCTTCGACTATGGCAACCTGCCCTACAACATCCTTGGCCTGGTACTCGATGCCGTGGATGGCGAAGGATTGGAAGCGGGCGGCTGGAAATCGCCCGTGCGCAAGTCCGTCCTCGAACCGCTCGGGATGCGGGAAACCACGGCGCTGGTCTCCAGCGTCGAGGCCGATCGCATCGCCATGCCGCACGCGCTGGGTCCGTCGGGTCGTTTCGAGCGCGTCCGCCTGGCCAAGGACGACACCAACATGCACGCGGCCGGCGGTCACCTGGCCAGCGCCCGCTCGCTGGCGCGCTTCGTGGCCGTCCACGCGGGCGGCGGCACCCTGGAAGGGCGGCGCATTTACCCGCAGCCGATGATCGAGAAGATCCAGGCGCAACAGGCGCGCCAGGACAGGACCTTGGAAGGCTACGAACGCGACGGCTGGGGCTACGGCTGGGATCGCGCGATGTGGCAGGGTCACCGCATGCTGCAGCGCTTCGGCGGATTCCATGGTCATTACTCGCATATGTCCTTCCTGCCCGAGGAAGGCATCGGGGTCGTGGTGCTGTCCAACGGCACGTCCGGCCCGCCGGCCGCCGAGCTGGTCGCGCACTTCATTTACGACCGCCTGCTGGGCCGCGACGACCTTCAGTCGCACTACGACACCCGCTTCGAGGAACTGACCTCGATCCACGATGGTCGCGCCAGACGGCTTGAGAAGCACATGGCCGAGCGCGCCGAGCGCCTGGCGCCGCTGCCGCACGGCCTCGAGGCCTATGCGGGCACCTATCGCAACGAGCGCTTCGGCACAATGCGCTGGCGAGTCGTTTCCGGCGGCCTGGAAGTCAGCATGGGCGTGATTCACAGCCGAGCGGAGATCTTCGATGCCTCCATAAACGCCCTGCGTGTCACGCCCACCGGCAGCGGCAGCGTGGTGGTTTTCCAGTTCGACCAGGAAGGCGAACCGGCGAGCGGGGTGAAATGGAACGGTGTGGTGTTCGAACGAACGGAACCCTGATCCGCGGGCATCCGGGCCACGCCGAGGGCCTGCGTGACGTCGGCACGAGTCCGGCCGGCCGCGGATTTTCTATGGCAGGCGGTTGACCGGCCCGGACTGAATAGCGCCGCGGCTGCGGCCCGGCCCTTAAGGAAGGATCTGTCGAAGTCTTGAGCGAGACTTCGCAGCGACTTGACAGATTCGATGAAGCCATGGAACTGGCTCTTCCGGATTCGGTTGATGGACCGGATGCACCCTACAAGGCGGGTGCCTGAGTTCTTCCCGGGTCAACGAAGACGATCAGCGTGGGACCGGCAGGAGGGCCGCCGCTTGGACAGCCAATCTCCATACACAAGACATGACAATAACTCCACTGCCGCCGGATACTCGACTGCCGCCGGATACTCGTCTTATCCCGCGCTCCAGGCGTTGACCTCCGGTGTCCATTGTCTGCTCGTCAGCACTTGATCTCGAGCGTCGCTTCAGCGAATCCTCCGCGACCATCGCTGATGCGGTAACGGATAAGAAGTGTCGAACCGTCCCAACCGGTGGGTTCGAAACGGATCTGATTGTCCTCGGTCACCGTAATGACCGCAATATCCCCCCCGGGAAGATCCAGCAATTCGGTAATGGCCAACGGGTCACCATCCGGATCACTGTCGTTGGCGAGCACGTCCGCTATCACGGTATCGGTCATATTCGTGAGCAGGAAATCGTCCTGCGCGATCGGAGACGTGTTGGGCAATTCAACCGTGATCGTCACCGTCGCACTCGCGGTGCCACCGTTCTGCTCCCGAATCGTGTACTGGAAGCGATCCGTGCCCACAAAACCGGTCGCAGGCGTATAAACGATGGCGTTGCCTTCGATGCGCGTGGTGCCGTTTGACGGATTCTCGACGTCACTGATCGTCAGAGGCTGTCCGAACCCGTCGAGATCATTGGCGAGAACCTCCACGCGAACGGGCTGGTTTTCTTCCGTATCGGCATTGTCATCCACGGCCGTAGGTGCAGGCGCCTCGACTTCCACGGACACCGTGCCCGTGGCACGCCCGCCGTCCGACTCGATTTCGTATGTGAAGGTGTCTGAGCCCGAACCACTGGCATCGGGCGTGTAGCGGATTTGTTCCCCAACGATTTCAGCCGTTCCTCTTAGCGGTGCGCTGACGCTGATCAGCGTGATCGAGTCGCCTTCGGGATCCGTATCATTGGCGAGCACGTCAATGTTGATCGATTGCCCGATGATCACCCGTCCAGAGTCCGGCGCGGCCACTGGCGGCTGGCTGTTGACGCTTACCGTGACTTCCCCGGTGGCCTCGGCACCCCCGGCATCACGCACCGTATAGGTGAACGAATCCGTTCCGCTGAAGCCGTCATTCGGGGTGTAGCGTATTTCATCGCCGACGATACTCGGTGTGCCATTGCTCGCACTCGACACCGCGACCAGCGCAAGTTCGTCCCCGTTCGGATCCGAATCATTGGCCAGCACATCGATCTGCAACGGCTCACCCGAGCGGGTCTCGGCGCTGTCTGCCTGCGCCACCGGCGCATCGTTGTTGACCGTCACAGTCACCGTTGCGGTCGCGGATTCGGAGCCATCGGAGACCGTGTAGCTGAAGCTTTCCTCACCCTGGAATCCGGCAGCTGGCGCGTAGGTCACGAAGTCGCCGTTGTTTGTCACCGTGCCGGAACCGGGCTGGCTGACGCTGACCACGGTCAGTGGATCGCCGTCGGGATCTGCGTCGTTGGCGAGCACATCGATGAAGACTTCAGCGCTATTGCGCGCCGCCGTTGCAGCGTCGTTTTCCGGCAGCGGCGCACGGTTCAGAAATTCGCGCTCGCCCAGGGTCACCGTGGTGGCGCTACGCTCGAAGCGGTACACGTCCACGGAGCGCTTGTGCTGGGCAGGGTTGCGCAGGGCGCGCATGACCCATGCCGGCGTCTCGCGAACCGGTTCCTCGCGGACCGAGACGGCTTCAACCGGTGGCTCCGGTTCGACTTGTACCACCTCTTCCTTCTCCTCCACGCGGATGAACCGCACGTCTACCCGGCGGTTGAGGCGACGATTCTCTTGCGAGGTATTCGGGACGGCGGGTTCGGATTCCCCCCGCCCGTCGGTCACGATCGCCTCGGGATCGACGCCCATGTTCATGAGCGCGCGTTTGACGGACTCCGCGCGACGGTTCGACAGCCGCTGGTTGTAAGCCTCGGGGCCCCGGTCGCAGGTATGGCCCGTTACGCTGACTCGACCGAGGATCTTGCCGCGGGTGATCAAGTCCGCCAGCCGTTGCACCGTATCCCGGGCCTCGGGACGGATTTCAGCGCTGTCGAAGGCGAAGAACGCGTCCGACTCCATCTCCACTTCGCTGCGCACGATGCGGGTCTCGGTGCGGCCGGGCTGTGGCGTCGCCGTCTGCGCCCTGGCCGGAACCGGGGGCGCCATCGATTGTGCCGTGACCCTCGGCCGGTATGTGCGACCGAAGGCATAGCGCCAGGTCAACGTGCCACGGGTATCGGAATCGTCCAGCTCGAAATCGCCGGACTTCCTGAACCGCTCCACCGAAAGGGCCAGGCTGTGACCGGTACCGGTAAAGAACTTTTCCGCCGTCGCAGATAGGGTGGTCTGGCTAGAGTCGAAATCGCCCCACTCGTAATCGAGGCCACCCTGAATCCGGACGTTGGGTGTGTCGAAGTAGCGGCCGACGCGCAAGCCCGCGCCATAGTCGTAGGCCTGCTCGAAGGTCTCGGTCAGCACGCTGGTCGTTTGCAACTGTCGGAACGGTCGACCGGACGCGTCGTTGTCAAACACGAACTCCTCGAACACATCGGTGAAATCGTCGACGAGACGCTCATCGGTCAGACCGAGGGAGAACTGAGTGGAAAAGAACACATTCTGCTTCTCGTAACCGGTGCCGAGACTCAACTTGCGATCATCGTGGCGGTTCTGATCTGCCGCCACGTAGAATTTGTACACGCCCGGCAGACTGTCCTGTTGCGCCGGATCACCGTCGCCCGGCAGCCAGTGATAGTTGAGCTTCACACCACCGGCTCCGTCCTGGAACCAGCCCTCGGCGACCCAGGAATCTCGTTCGCCATAGGCCAGCACTCCAAGCAGCTCGGCCACCACGTCGCCCTCGTCCGACAAACCGAGACCGACACGCCAGTCATCACCGACATAGTCGAGCCGCGCGGTGTCCTGACTCCCGGAAAGATTGACCGAATCCGAAGCGGCTGAAGAGCCGACGAAAAACGCGGCGACGGCGAGTAAAACGAGATAACTGCGCATGGTGAATCCCTGTTCCGACCAATTAGCGTGGTGTGATTTTCGATGTGGCGTGAAATCGCGATACGCGACGTCAAGCCCGCTTTCTTAGGAGTCGCTCCCACCGGGTTCGATGGAGAGTCGAGGACGGATGCCAAGCCCGAGTCGCCCCCGACATGTGAATTGTAGCCGGAAAATGCACGATTTGAAAAGTCAAGCACAAGTGCCAGCCAGGGATGGTCAGTGAAATTGTCTGTGGCGTTGACCATGCAGATAATTCGGACATCCATGTCCTGAGCCGTCCAGGCTCAGACGCGTCATCCCGTTGCTTCGTGCCATTTCGATCAGATGCTCGAGCAGAATCCTGCCGACGCCCTGCACTGCGCGGTGTCCGCGACGAACATCGACTTGAGTTCACCATCTTTGGACGAGAGCCTGCGGATCGCGCCGACTGCGACGGGATCATCGGCGCGCCAGATCGATCGAGCAGACTTCGATTGCCGGATCTCCGAGCGCGTCGGTTTCAAGCGCATGCCCCTGCCTGCAACGCACCCCGGCCAGCGCAAGTCGTGCGTGCGTGTGGAGCAGATTCGCAACGAGAGCATCGCCAAGGTCGGCAATTCGAATTTCGAGACCATCTGATTTCATGGTGTGATCTGTTTCCAACCGGCATCTAACGCGATTTTGCCGGGGGAAAGGAGGGGGTGATAATAACCAGGTGATGATAACCAGGACAGGCTCATCCTGAAGGACAAGGTCGATCCGATTTTGCGACTTCGCGCCGATGATGCGCCGATGAAGACAGTCGAATCACCACCGCGAAATCGCTAATCGCGCGGCACGAAGATGTCCAGCGGAAGGATGGCCGTGACGCCGACGTTCGGAACGTCGACGAGCTGCCCGATACGCATGTCCACCGCGACGCTGGCGATCATGTAGGCCTGTGTGCGGGTATATCCATACTCGGCCACGATGTAGTCGATCATGGCGGCCAGCGCATTTCGTGCAGCAAGATGGATGTCGCCGGACAGGTTGCCAAGGGCTGAAATCTTCGGCGAATCCAGGTAGGCGAGGTTTGCCGGAACGCTGCCTTTTTCCTTGATCGGAAATCCGGTTACGGCGTAGAAGCTTTCCGAGGGAATGCCCAGTACCGAAGCCGGGCCTTCATAGTGCGGTCCGTGCGACAGGTCCGGCGGGTCTTCGACGATCCGCGTGGTGACGGTCAACCTGCCGCCCATTTCGATCGCCGTGCCTGCCACCTCGCCGTCGCCCTGCGCGTAGTGGAAGTCGCCGACGGCGAGACCGCAACCGTCGATGAAACACGGAAGATACACGGTGGTACCGGTCGTGATATAGCGGATATCCATGTTGCCGCCGTGCTCGCGCGGCGGGATGGTTCGCAGGCATTCGGACGGTTTGGTGCCCTTCGGTCCGCACAGTGCTGCCGGCGCGGCCTCGTCGGAGTCGGGGGGCAGCACCGTACCGCCGGCCTCCTGCAATCCAGCCTCGCGCGCCAGCGCTTCGTCGAGCAACGCCTCGCCCGGCAACGTGGTCACGACACCGGGAAAGCTCCCGTTGGGAATTCTTACACCCGGCAGCGCGTCGCTGACTGCGTAGTTCTTGTTGATGCGCCACACGATGAACTGGCCTTCCATCCCGAACTGGTCGCCGGCGAAGCCGAACGGGCTGGCCTCGGTCCAGCCGACCTCGTCGGGCTCAAGTGACTCGATGGTCACTGCCAGTACATCGCCGGCCTTGGCGCCGTTGATGAACACGGGACCGGTCAGTGCGTGAACGATGCCGACGCCTTCCCGGGGAATGCTCTTGGCGCTCGAGAACTCGTCCGGGTCCAGCGTCAGATCGAAGGCATCCCGGCCGTTGAATACGATGCGCTCTCCGGGATCCGCCCTGGCGACCATCGGGATGTCGGGGTGCAGACGGTTGATGCAGGCGGGGTCATCGCCGCAACCGACGCTGCGATCGCCTATCGTGATGTCCGCGACAGCGCCGCCGGATCCAACCACGGTCAACACAAATCCGACTACACGAAGCTTGAGAGAGATTATTTTCATTTGTATGATCTTGTAATGGAGAGCCGTGGCGAGGAAAGCGTCGCCATCCGCATCGTTGACGGTCAGTCTACCTCACAGCGCGGACGATCGTTCGCAGCGAAAGATCCTCCGTCCGCTTCCACGTTGCGCCTGTCCTGACTCGGGTTTTGACTTGGGTTTTCGCAGCGTCTCTTCGTCGAATGGTTTAGTGCCGGTCGCGTGTCTGGCGGCCTTTGCAACTGCACCGGTCAATGTTCAGCGCGCTGGACAGAGCGTCTCGGTCCAATATGGGGTGGCCACCGGTGCGCGCGACGTCGATCTGGGTTCCAATGCCGCGCCGGCCGGCGCGCGAGACGGCCAATCAGTCTGCCGTTCGGGCAGTGGCCGAAAGCTTCAGGCGTGAGGCCGAGGACTGCCAGCAGGCCAAAGCGGCGGCTGGTAGATGCTGAAGCCACTGAAGCGGCCGATCTGGCAGCGCGCAAGGTGCAGCTATTGCGTGCTCGTGCCTGTCTTGATTTCCTCTGACTTCCAGGCCCGGGTTCAGGTGATGGTGCTGGTGGAGTTCGTGGATCGAGTGGGTGCACCACGTTGCGCGCGCACGGTGACCGAAGCGCCGCCGGCTTCGAGCAGTTCCTCGATGTGGTTGAGGAGCGAAGGTGTCAGGTCACCTTTGGCGTATATCTTCTGGACCAGTCGGCGCAGGTTATAGGCGTAGCGCAACACCGGATCGAGCTTGCGCTGTTCGCGCTGGAGTTCCGAGCGTGTCCCGGCCAGCTCCGCCTTTGTGCTCTCGAGTTCTGCGCGCGCCGCTTCGAGGCTTTCCCGTATGGTTTCAAGCTCTGATTCACGTTCGGCGGTCTGACGGGAATTCGTTTCCTCGGCGGCGGCGAGTTTCGCGTTGAGTGCGTCGAGCATCTGGGTCGGTGGCGTCTGCGGCGACACCTCAGCCAGTTCGCCGAGGCCGGTCAGGAGTTCGCGGTAGCACTCGTCCAACCTGCGCTGATCCGACCGCATCCGATCGAGGCGCGCGAGAAGCGACTTTGCATCGTTGGCAAAGGACTCCGGCTCCGGATAATCCGAGCGCGTGTCTAGCGCCACCTTTTCCAGCCAGCTTACGAATCTGCGATTGCGTGAATAATCCTCGAACATAGAGGCCAGCATACGATGCGCAAGTGCGTATTTCTAGCGGTTTCGCAACAAAACCGGGGACGAATTTCCGGATTTGCGAGACGTGCCTCAGTTCGGCATCGGAAGCGCGATCGAGTACGATGCCGAGGATAACGAAGGCACCCGTATCCTGCCTTCGTCGCGGAACGCATCAACATATTTACAACACCCAAGCGCGTATTTCTATGTAGCAACCTCGCAATTCCAAAGGGAAGAGGGAGAGGATCCTGTCGTTCGATGGGTTTGCCTTTGATACTCCATGGAAAGATCTGTTGGCTGGAACGATTTGAAAAGACTTGCCTGTCGGACGCCGGCCATATACTGACCACCTCGTTAGCAAGTCCGCGTTGCCGCGTTCAAGCTTTCGTGAGTGCTGCAAAGATGTGCTCAGGGCATGCTTTCGAAGCCGTCGGCGAACACGCCGGTACGAATCTCGACCAGCACTTCGTTGTTCGAGGGATTGGTATCCAGATTGAATGAAGACTCGGTCGCGATCACGATGTACTCGAATTCCTGGTCTGTGCCCGGATTCGCCGGGTTGGCGGTGACCTGAAACATCACGCTCTGGCCCGGATCTAGATCGCTGATTGCCGTCGTGATGTCGCCGCTCCCCGACGACGGACTGCAGGTCACCCCGGCCGGCGGCGAACAGGTCCACTGCTGGTTGACGACTGCGCCGGCGGTGAAATCGTCGATGACGCTGATGTCGCCGAACGCGGTGTTGGCGCCCTGATTGGTCAGCGTTAGCTCCAGCGTAAAGCTTTCGCCGGCGCCGCCGACGAATGCGGCTGGAGAGGCAGTCGAAGCGACTGCCAGGTCGGTGTTCTGGAGCTCGAATGCGGTCTCGAACGCACCCAGGTCGTAGTCGCCGCTGGCGCCGGCCGGATTGGGATCCGGTTGCGGCCCGACCCATGCGACGCCGCGCGCGCCGCCGTCCAGGCCGGCGAATTGCGTGCTGTTTTCAGCACTGCAGTAGTCGATCGCCGGCGAGCGGAAGCTAAGCCGGAAGTCGTCGTTGGCAGGATCGCGGAACAGGGCACCGTTGATCTGACTGTAATCGATATCCAGATCGAAGTCGGTGTCTGCAACATTGCGGTTGGTGATTACGCAGCCGGCGATCGACTCCTGATCGCCGTCACCCTCGTGGGTCAGCACTGCCGCGCCGTCGGCGGCGCGCAGAATGGACGACAGTACATCCAGGATTGCCCGCTGACCGGTGGGTGCTGTGACCAGTGCAACGTCGTTGCTGTTGTCCACCACGGTGCTGTACAGCAGACTCATGGACGTGACGCCCTGGACCTCGATGGCATGATCGCCGATGTTGTCGTGTATCAGCACGCCCTCGGCGCGGACGTCGGTGGCGCGAAACGTCGTCACGCCGGTGGCCCGAATCGCCGAAACGCCGTTGCCGGCGCTCGCCTCGTTTCGTCGAAAGACCGTCCGGCTGATGTCGACCAGCGCACCCGTCGTGGCGCCGATACCACCGACGTTTTGCGAGGAATTGTCCTCGATCACGCTGCACGGCGGCCGCGACAGCACGCCGCCGCCGGCGACCGGGTCCGGGCATTCGTCGTTGGCCGGGTTGCGGCGCACGGTCAGCTCGCTCTCGTCGCCGACGCCGATGCCGCCATTGAACAGCGTGCCGGTGTTTCCGTCCACGTAGGTGTCCTCCAGCACCAGGCTGGATCCGCCGATGACCCGGGCGCCGCCCCCGAAGTTGGCCGTGTTGCCTGCCAGCAGCGCCGATTCGCTGCCGTCGCCAAAGCCGTTGAACTCAATGGCGCGCATGGTCACTTCGGCGCCGTCGTCCAGGAATAGTCCGCCGCCGCCCAGATTTGCAGTATTGCCGATGATTCCGCCGGCCGGAAAAATGAGAACCACCGGACCGCCGTTGTAAAGAAAGACATTCTGGCAACCATCCACGGCAACGCCGCCGCCGTTTTCCGCCTCGTTGTCGAATACCAGCGTGGTGCCCATGCGCAGCATCGTCACATTGCCGTCGTCGAAGGTTGATCGGCAATGGACCCCGCCGCCGTCACCGGCCGTCGTGTTCGATGACACGATCGAATCGTTGTCCAGCGTGACGAACGCGCCCGATCCGTCGGCGTCGCCGCTCGACAGCACCCGCAGGCCGGCCCCGTCGTCTGTCGTGCCGGTGCGGTTGTTATCGCTGATCTGGACATTACGGAAGTTCACCGCGAGCCTGCCCGGCCGGCCTTCGACCACGACACCGCCAGAGAAGAATCCGGTGCCACCGCCATTGCGAACAGTCATGTTCTCGATGTTGACCTGCCGGACCGGATCACCGACCGCGGCCGGGTAGAAGATGTCGAGCACCAGGCCGCCGCCTTCCTGGTCCAGCGTCGAACGGCCGGTCGGCGTGGTGCTGATGCAGTCGGGAAAGCCGCCGATGACCGACAGCGCCTTCGCCGTTATCGAGATCCCGCCGGAATAGGTGCCGCTCATGACACGCAGCACGTCGTCGTCGCCGGATGCGTTGATCGCGTTTTGCAGGTTGGAGAAGTTGCAGGCCGCATCGGGACCCACGGTTCGCACGGCAGCGCCGCCGCGCGGCACATATGGCTCACGCGCTGCTTTTTCGCCATGGATGTGCGTGTCTGAATCCGCCAGGGCGGGCGCGGCTGGAAGCAATAGTGCAAGGCAGATGATCATCAGGGCGGCGTATGGCGCAGTGGGGCGGGTCATCGAAGACTCCTGTTTTTCAACTTATACCTCCTTACGCGAAATTGCCATGGGTCAGGACACCAGGGCAATTGGACAAATATGAGCGAATGTCAGTGCGCCTTCACGATGGGCAATAATGCCCAGGAGTGATTCGAGAGGTACCGAAGCCAATGACTGATCAGCGAACGCCACAACCGAAAGGCCGTACCGACCTCGCTTTTGCGCGCACCGTTCTGGCCGTCGAGCGCACCTACAACAGCTGGATCAAGACTGCCATCGGGTTTCTGGCCGGCGGGCTGGGCCTGACGAAATTGATGGAACCCGAGTTGACTTCGCTGCATGGCGCGATGATTCTGGCCGGCTCGACGCTGCTGGGAATCGTTGCGATCGTGATCACGACGGTCGCCACGTTTCGGTACCGAAGCCGGATGGATGACCTTGGCAAGCAGGCTCTGGGACGCTGGCCATTTCGCATCGTCGTCTTCATTAGTTGCAGCTTCATCCTGATCTGCGTGATCGGGCTGGTGTGTCTGTACATGCTGTAACCGATCTGCTTCGTTACGCGAGCTGCAGGCGAGAATGAGGACACTCCTCTATCTTCGAACGTCTCAGGGCCGGCGGCGATGACTTCCTGCACTGACATGTGTTGATTGGATTGCATCGTCTGCGTTCGCGATCGAATCTTTTTGCGATTAGGGCCGCCCGGCTTGGTTGCGGTCGTCTGAATGAGGCTTGTTGAATGAGCAAACCAGCCCAAACAAAGTTCTGGCTGATTTTTGCTGTGTACTCATCATCGTTATTTTCGTTGCCCTGGTGACCTTCGATCTCGACCGCATTAGAGGTCGGCGAATCCGGTGTCTACGGCATCACGGTCTATGTCTGCGACCGGCGAACCGGCAACACCGGCCTTGACCGCACGACTTTAATCGTGCAGTAAGGTGCCGGACCGTTCGGTCATTTGCCCTCATTCGGGATGTCGACGCAAGGCATCACGCTTTCGGGGCACCCGAACACCCCGGCTGTCTACACATCGGGGTGCCGTGTCGAGAGACGCAGAATTCGGCCGCGCTGTGCAGAGGTTATCGTGGCGCTACCTCAGAGCATCGAGGCCTATTGCGCTTCGGAAATATCGTGATTCCTGAAGGCTTCCCGAATCTGCCGCGACTCCTCTTCGGGAATGATCACCTTGATCTCCTGCCGCTCTTCGTCGATGTAGATCTTTTCCTGAGGTATGCCGGCCGCGATCATGTCCTTGCGCGCGACGCGTGCCTGGTCGACCTGTTCGAAACGCCCTGTCAAAGTCGTGTTCATCGGGCAGTCCTCTTGTGTGGTGTGAGCGGCAAACACTGCCGCCCGATAGGAAGTTTAGCACGAGCCTGCAAGATTCTTCTCCAGCGAGCGTCGATACCGTCGCCGCTGCATATTGGGCCGGTCTGCCCCCTGTCTGCCATCCGGACACGCGGATACGGTCTGTTGAACCGGCCGTTGTATCCTTCAGAATCTGAAGGCCCAAGCATGAAACCTGGATAAGTGGATATGACCCTGCCCGTTTGGTTGTTGCCGTTCGTTGTGGCGGTTGTTTATCTGACGATGTTTTTGCTCGAGCGGCGCTTCCCGCTGCGAAAGGCACGTCGTTCCGTTTGGCCGCGGGTATTGGTCAACGCCTTCATTACGGGCCTGGCCGTGGCCACGGCCGCAATCACCGTCAGGCCGGCCGTGGAGCATTTGCTGGCGTTGTCACCCGAGCAGAATTTCGGGGCGCTGGCCTTGCTGGAGCTGCCGCTGGCGGCTGAATTCGCCATTGCCTTTCTGCTGTTCGACTGGTCTTTTTACTGGTGGCACCGATTGAATCATCGCGTGCCGCTGTTGTGGCGATTCCATAACGTGCATCACGTCGATCCGGACCTGGACGTGACTACGGCATTCCGCTTTCATGCCGTGGAGATCGGCTATTCTTCGGCATTCCGCGCCACGCAGGTCTTGCTGATCGGTCCGGCGGCCTGGATGTACTTCTTTTACGAACTCGTTTTTCAGGTCGCGACCGTGTTCCACCACAGCAACGTAAAGCTGCCGGTGCGCATCGAACGGGCGGTGAACCGGGTGTTCGTGACGCCCCGGATGCACGGTGTCCACCATTCGCATTTCCACCAGGAAACCGACTCGAATTACGCCACGGTACTCTCGTGGTGGGACCGGCTGCATCGTTCTCTGCGGCTGAATGTGCCGCAGCAGGCCATCATAATCGGTGTTCCGGCTTATTCCCGGCCAGCCGACAACCGGCCCGGCAAGCTGCTGCGCATGCCGTTTGTCCAACAGCGCATTTACTGGCGGGGTCCGGATGGAACGACAATGGAGACCCGACCGGTATCACGAACACCGGGACCGGCAAACCGGATGCAGGAATAGCCCAGAAGCGGGCCGTCGCCGGAATGCGCTGCGAAGTGGGGACGGGCTATTCGCGCACGAGAGAAAGCCTGCGCGCAATATTGCCCGGAGCGCGCATTACATCATGATCTGCTAATCTGGTTACAAGTCCCGGCAAGTGAGAAAATATGCCTGCTCGCCACATTGCTGTGCTCGCCTTTTTCCTGTCGCTGGCGCTCGTGCCGCCGGCGCCCGCACAGCCGGAAAGTATCGACTGGCTTCCTGTGGAGCGCGCCGCATTGGTCGAAAAAGTCCGGCTGGACGGATCGGTGGAAGCGGTCCAGGAAAGCACGGTTTCGGCCCAGACCGCCGGTACCATCATGGCGCTGCCGTTCGACGTCGACGATCGGGTCGAGCAAGGCGCGCTGATCGCGCGGCTGGAAGATACCGAGCAGCGCTCGCGCCTGCGCCA
>DATGCS010000175.1:0-34971 GCA_035311685.1 Wenzhouxiangellaceae bacterium | reverse complement strand
GGGCAGGGCCGTGGGATTTACCCGCCAGGGCCGGTCCTTGCGCAGCATTGCCGGCAGCAGTTTATAGGCGCTGCCGGGGGCGTTCCAGGGCTCGGCATGGGCCGGCGTGATGCCGCTGCCGTTGGCCTTGCTGGTGCCGTCTGCCGGCTCGCCGGCCCGTTCGACAAGCGTGACGTCCAGACCGCGTTCGACAAGTGAAAGGGCGGTGGTCGCGCCGACAACGCCGGCGCCGATGACGACGATATGCATGGTCGGGAAATGTATCAGAACGGCCGCGTACCGGCGTCAATCCGGGCGCGGAATCACTCGAAGCCGTCGTCGAAGACGAGCTGGCTGTCGATGGGTTCGACCAGGCAGTTCGCCCCGCCGACCTCGGCAGTCATTTCAGCCAGGCTGCAGTCGCTGAACTGCTGTGATCCGTTGATACTCGGGTTCATGATGCCCTGGAAAGTTTCGTCGGCACATGCACCCAGTTGGCCTTCGCCTTCCTGCCCATCATGGGGTGCGTTGAAGTTGTGTCCGACTTCGTGGGCGAATACGAGCGCACTGTTGGTCTCACTGTTGAGGTCTTCGTTGACACCGTAGCCGAAGAATCTATCGCAAAGCACGCCAAGATAGGCAATACCGGCAGTGCCGCCCGCGGGCCGAGTGTCGGTAAACAAATGAGCCAGACCCTCGAAGGGAATTTCGCTACCCGCGCCGTTTGTCATGAACATTCGGAACTGGTTCAACAGCTCCGAGGCGTCAGTCGCGGTCAGCGTTCCATTGGACGATAGAATTTCGTGATGCCACAGCGTGATGCCCGTGCCCAGTTGAGAGGCGTAAATGCCGTCGATGAAGTTGACGCGGCCGGCAACGACAGAGGTGACGCTGCTGCCGTGTCGATTCGTGAACTGGACATCGCTGACGATGGTTACGGGCATGGCGAGCATCGTCGCGCCCTGCAGCGTAGCGACCTCGCGCAGATGTTCGACGAAGTTCCGGTAGTCCGCACTGTCGGTTTCGGCGGAGCCATCAGGGTCCGGGTCGATTCCGCCGTGGTCGACCAGACCGGGAAACTCGAGGTCACCGAAGCGGTACACAATGGCCCGGTCACGCGAGATTCCAGCCCGGAGGACGTCGGAGAAACCATCAGCACGGTCGATGAGGTAAAGCTCGGTGCCGTCGAAGAAGCCGCCGCTGAATCGCCCGTCGATCCGGTTGAGCCGCACCCAGGAGCCGGGAATGCCGTTGAGCGTGCCCTTCAGGAACGCGTCTTCAGCGGCAATTCGCAAGCGCTGTTTGCCTGGTAAAGATGCCAGCAAGGCCCGGTTCGGGACCAGTTCCAGCATGAAGCTGCGGCCGAACGCACGGATGTGAAGCCGGGTCGGCGCCGGGCCGACTTCGGACTGGAGTTCCACGACCTCGAATGCCTTCAGCGAAATCTGCTCTGCGCTGGTCACCGGGCTTGCGATGGACGCCAGCAGCAAGAAAAGCAAAGTCTTTGCACGATTCATTTTTTTGGCTACCCTGACTGCTTCAGCGGGTCAGTTTAAAGAGTTGAAGGCTGCAATTCTCTGATCCACTTCACAATTTCGGAATTATTCCCGTTATTTCGAGCAGGTGTTGCGCTTCGCTTGTCACGATAATTGGGTCATTTCAATCGAGCCTGATTACTTGAAATGACCCAACCGCGCGCCCCAGGCCGAACCGGGAACATCCCGCACAGGCGCCGACGCGCCCATGCAGGGTCGTTCAGAGGTTTCCTGGAGGTCGGCCCGGCGGGGAAGCTCCGCCCGGCACGGAAAGGCGAGTGCTTCGGTTCAGGCCGGCATCGGTCGACCGAATTCCCGCTCGAAGCGGCTCCGGATCGACTTCGGTTCGATTTCGAAGCCCTGCGGCGCTGCATGCGCGATCTTGATTGAACCCATCAGCGAACCCAAACAGGCTGCGTCTTCGGCTTTCCAGCCTTTCTCCAGCCCGAACAGCAGACCTGCGCGGTAAGCGTCGCCGCAGCCGGTGGGGTCGGCGATTCGATCGGGCTTGACCGCCGGAATGCGTTTCTCGCCATCACCGGTGAGCATTTCGGAGCCTTCGCCGCCGTGGGTGATGATCAGGCCCTGCTTGAGGCCGCTCAGCGCCTCGCCGCGATTCCAGCCGGTCTTGTTGGCGATCATTTCCCACTCGTAGGAATTGACGGTCAGCCAGTCTGCATCGGCGATCATGGTCTTGAGTTCGTCGCCGGAAAACATCGGCAGCCCCTGGCCCGGATCGAACACGTGCGGAATCCCGACGGACTTGAGCTGTTCGGCGTGATCAAGCATGGCCTGCTTGCCGTCGGGCGAGACGATGCCGTATCCGATGCTGCCGTCGGTGGGGATCTTGTTGCGATGGTTTTCGTTCATCGCGCCGGGATGGAATGCGGTGATCTGATTGTCGTCCAGATCGGTAGTGATGTAGGCTTGCGCGGTGAAGTGATCGTTGTCGCGGATCACAAAGCGCTGGTCGATGTCCAGTTCATCGAGGCGGTCCGAATAACGATCGAAATCGGCACCCACTGCGGCCATCGGCAGCGGACTGCCGCCGAGCTTCTTCAGGCTGTAGGCAATATTACCCGCGCAGCCGCCGAAATTCCGCCGCATTTCCGGTACCAGGAACGCCACGTTGAGCATGTGGGTCTTTTCGGGAAGGATATGATCCTTGAAGCGTTCCGGGAACACCATGATGTTGTCATAGGCCAGCGAGCCACAGATAAGAATCGACATAATTCACCTGATTTCGGGTCAGCCAGTCAGTATACGGGATCGTTGGAAGCGGCGCAGACGCATCCGGGAACGACAATGCCGCTATGCCGACCGGCAGCCTTGGTTGCGCCACTGTTGCCGGTCTTCGCTGGCGTCGATCATGGGCGTGCGCCGGAGGTCGATCGGCGAGCCTTAGTTAAGGCGTGACCTTGTACGCTAGTGCGACGACCTTTGCGCTCGACGTGCGCCATCCGGTTGCAATCAAGAAAGCCGAGCGTGTAGACTACGCGTTTTCGCCCTCGGGCAAACCGGATTTTCAGGTTTATTCGGACCCGGGGCCAGAGCCGAACGTTTTCCATGTCCGGGCTGCACAGTGGTTTCCACTTCTGCCTGATTTTATGAGAAGCTCGCTCGTTCCTGCGATAAAGATCGAACGCACACGGGTTTTTTTGACGCCCGCAATTCGAGTAGTCGCTGGGTTGGACGGCCATACACGCAACATTCAAACAGAAGATCTTGGGTATGAATAAATTGACTATGAAAGCAGACTGCATGCCGGCGATTGCCGCGCCAATGGTCGCGCCAATCGTCGCGCCAATCGTCGCAACAATCGTGGCGGTTTCGTCGCTGCTGGTGTTTGGGCTCTCCACGCCGGCGCACGGGCAGGCGATTGAACCTGCGCTGGATGCCAGCCGGCAGGCAGCACAAGGGACGCGTGAGTCGCAAGAGCAAATCGATGAAATCGATGCTCAAATTCAGGAGCTGCTTGGTAGTTACCGGGCCAACCTGAGGCAGCTCGAGCAGCTCAACCGGTATAACGCCTCCCAGCAACGCCAGGCGGATGCGCAACGCAGGGAAATCGAGTCGTTGACCGAAGATATCAACAACATTGCCAGCCTCCAGCGCGCGGTTCAGCCGCTGATGCAGGACATGGTCGATTCGCTGGACCGCCTGGTGCAGGCGGACATCCCTTTTCTCGGCGACGAACGGCGTTCACGAGTCGAGCGCTTGACGCGTCTCATGGAAAATCCGTCGAGTTCGCCGGCGCAGCGGTATCGCCTGCTCATCGAGGCTTATCAGATCGAATCCGAATATGGCAGAACCATCGAGGCCTATCGCAGCGACATCGAAACCGCCGAGCGCTTGTATGAGGACGTGGATGTCCTGCGAATCGGTCGCCTGGGGCTGATCTTCAGGACCGACGATGATCAAGTGCTGAAGCGCTACGACAATGAATCCGGCATCTGGGTTGATCTGGACAAGTCCTTCATGGGCGATGTGAAGACTGCGATGCGCGTCGCGCGCGAGCAGATTCCGCCCGAGCTGCTCTATATCCCGGTAACGGCACCCGAGACTGCGGATGAGGGCTGAAACAATGAATGGAACGCTGAAAATGCATCTCACCCACCGAATCAGAAGCGGGAGCTACACCATGCGCAATCGGTCAATAGGCCTTCAATCTGTACTGGCTGCACTGGCGGTTGTCTTTTGTTCTTGCGCGATGGCGCAGGAGCAGCCTCAGTCGCTTGAGGAAGTCGTGCGCGCCATGCAGCAGGAACGCCAGGCTGTGGCCGAGGCCAACCGCGAGCGTGAAGAACGCTTTCGTCGCCAGGAGACCAATCGCGAACAAGAGCTGCGCCGTATTCGCAACCAGGTTGCCGAGGCGGAGGCCGAAGCCAGCCGGCTGGAAGGCCTGCGTAATCGCCTGGATCGAGAGTTGGCGGAACTGCGCGATCAGTTGGCCGAGCGCCAGGGCGAATTCGGCGAACTCTTCGGCGTGGCGCGGGCAGCCGCGGCCGATCTCGACGAGCAGCTCAGCGACTCGCTGATTTCCGTCCAGTTCCCGAATCGCGGGGACGAACTGTCCGAGATGGCCCAGTCCGACTCGCTGCCGACCATCGATCAGCTGGAAGGTCTGTGGTTCACTTTCCTGCAGGAAATGACCGAGCAGGGCAACGTGGCGCGTTTCGATGCCGATGTTGTTCGCAACGACAATTCTTCGACGGCCGAAACCGTGGTGCGTATCGGGCCGTTCACTGCATTCGGCGACCAGGGTTATCTGGTCCTCAACGACAACACGCTCCGCTACCTTGCACGTCAGCCCGGCGGCGGCGCGGTTGCCGCCGCACGTCGCGTCATGGATCACACCGGTCCGGGGGTCGTTCGGGGCATGATCGATCCGTCGCTCGGCAGCCTGTTGGGTCTGGTGACCCAGACGCCGACGCTGCGCGAGCGGATTGATCAGGGTGGCGCGATTGGTTATGCCATCATCGTCGTGGCCGCGCTGGGTATTCTTCTGGCCGTCTATCGCTGGTTGATTCTGTCGCTGACCTCTATGAAGGTCCGGAGGCAGATGGGCAAGCACGAGCCCAACGATTCGAACCCGCTGGGTCGTATCCAGGCCGCCTACGAAGAGCACAAGAGCGAAGGGCTCGAGACGCTGCAGTTGCATCTGGACGATGCGGTGCTCAAGGAACTGCCGCCGCTGGAGCGCGGCCTGAACCTTGTCAAGGTGCTGGCCGCCGTGGCGCCGTTGATGGGCCTGCTCGGTACCGTGATCGGGATGATCGTGACGTTCCAGGCGATAACCCTGTTCGGCACCGGCGATCCCAAGCTGATGGCGGGTGGTATCTCGCAGGCCCTGATCACTACGGTGCTCGGACTGATCGCCGCGGTACCGCTCTTGATCCTGCACGCTTTCGCTTCCGCGACCTCGCGCCGCCTCGGCCAGATTCTCGAAGAGCAGTCGACAAGTCTTGTCGCCGATGCCGAGCAATCAAGCCGTTGATGCATGTACTTGAGGATTATCTACCGTGCTTGAATTGCTGAATCCGGTCAACGCCTGGTCGGCCATCCAGGGCTTCCTCGAGGCAGGAGGCCCCGTTGTTGCCGTGCTCTTGTGCAGCACTGCGCTGATGTGGATCCTGATCAGCGAGCGTATTCTGTACGTCCTTTTCTCCGGCCCCCGTCTGCGCAATGCACAGGTCGCGAGATGGAAATCGCTGGACAACCACGTCGCCTGGGAATCGCACATGTTTCGCGAGCGATTGATCTCGGAAGTCCGGATCGAGAGCGAACGCTTCATGGGCGTCATTCGAGCGCTTATTCTCATCACGCCCCTGCTGGGTCTGCTGGGGACCGTTACCGGGATGATCGAGGTGTTCCAGGTCATTACTGACACCGGCTCATCGAATGCGAGATTGATGGCGTCCGGGATTTCGAAAGCCACCATCCCGACCATGACCGGTCTCGCTGTCTCGCTCACCGGGGTTTTTGCGATGAGTTTCCTGGAGCGACGCAATGAAATCGCGGTGGCCGACATCTCGAACCGACTGGAGCTCGATGCCGGCATGGGCTTCGGCACCGGCAGAAGGCTGCTCAGCGATGACGCCGATGAAGCCGAAGTCAACATTACGCCGCTGCTTGATATTGTCTTCATCCTGCTGATCTTCTTTATCGTCACATCGACTTTTCTTGACGAGGAAGGGCTCGAAATCGCGACTCCTCAGGAGAATGAACAGGAACAGACGCGTCCCCCGCCGACTCTTTTATTGAGCGTTCGCAGCGACGGTTTCGTCATGGTCGACAATATCCGGATGATCGACCCGCGTTCAGTCAAACCGGTAGTCGAAGCATTTACGGCGGAAGAACCGCGCGGCGTGGTGTTGTTGAACGCAGCACCGGATGCCGAGATTGACGCAACCGTGATGGTCCTGGATCAGGCGCGCCAGGCCGGGGTCGACCCGGCGCTCGCCATCCAGGGACGATAGGGAATCGGAGCAACACATGGCCAGAAGCAAAAGAGTCGCAAAAGCCGACGAGAGCGATGTCAACGTGACGCCGCTGTTGGATATCGTTTTCATCATGCTGATCTTTTTCATCGTCACGGCGACCTTCATCAAGGAGCCGGGTGTCGATGTGACGCGCCCTGAGGCGCTGACTGCGGAGGACCAGCGTCTGGTGTCCATCCTGGTTGCGATCGATTCGAACAACTCGATCTGGATCAATCGCAAGGAAGTGCCGATGGACAGCGTGCGCGCTACGCTCGAGCGTTTGCGTCGCGAGAATCCCCGGGGCAGTGCAGTCATCCAGGCCGACGGCAAGGCGCATAGTGAATTTCTGGTCGATGTCCTCAAGCAGATACGCGCCGCCGGTGTCCAGGATGTCGTAGCCGTATCGACCGTCAAGTCATGAATAACGTAATTCGACTCATTACCGGTCTGCCCGGAGCCGTGATCGTCACATCGCTGATCTTTCTCGTGCTGGCGGCAGTGATCTCCAACCAGGGCAACGTCGAGCTCAGCGAAGACAGATCGGTGCAGATCAACGTGACCCGGCAACTCCAGGATACATCGCAGCAGAGTACGGAAGACTTCCAGCGCCCGGTTCTGGACGAACCGCCGCCACCGCCGCCGACGGTCAACGATCCGAGCTTCCGTCCTGAAATGAGCGTGCAGATGGGCGCCCTTCCCGATTTTAAAAACGTCGATATGGATATCGGCACGGGCTTCAATCCGGACCGGGATGCGCAGCCGCTGGTGCGGATTCCACCACAGTATCCGCAGCGTTGCATGTCGCGGGCCGACAGCAGCGAGGCCGTGCTGGTGGAGTTCGACGTTACGCCGGAAGGCACCGTCGTCAATCCCAGGGTGATCGAGGCCACGAACAGCTGCTTCAATAGTGCCGCCATGCGCGCTGTGGAACGCTGGCGCTACAACCCGAAGATCGTCGATAACGTCGCAGAGCCCAGAGTTGGCGTTCGTACCACAATCGAATTTCAGTTGGAGGGCTAGCAATGGACAAGCTGCAGTTCGCTACCGGTCGATCGATGCTCGTCATTCTGACGGCCGTGCTGATGCTCCTGTTTGCCGGTGCTCTTGCCGCGCAAGACGATTCTCGTGATGAGAAGAAGGAAGACGAGTCCGTTCCCACCCTTGATCCTCGCGTGGCTCAAGACCTGCTGGACGCTTACGAACTTCTGGAGGAAGACGAGTACCAAGAGGCGCTGGTCAAGTTGAACAGGCTGATGGATCGTCGCGGCGATTCGATGAAGGATTTCGACAAAGCCTCTGTTCTGCAGATCCGCGGAACAACTCATGTCAACCTCGAAGACATGGACAGCGCGCTGGAAGACTTCTCGGCCGCGTTGAATCTGGAGGCTTTGCCGGAAGATCAGCAGAATCGGCTGCGTTTCAACCTCGCTCAGATCTACTTTGTCAACGAGCGTTACGAAGACTCTATCCGACTGTTCGAGGAATGGATGCAGGCCGATGTGGAGGTTACGGACTCCGCCTACTTCATGCTCGGGGCCGCCTACTACAACCTTGATAACTACGAGAAAGCGCTCGAGGCGATAAAGGACGCCGTCGAGGTGGCGCCGGAGCCGGAAAAACGCTATTACGATCTCCTCAATGCGATCTATTCGCAAATGGGCAACGTCGATGATCGCACGCGTCTGCTGGAGACGATGGTCGAATTGTGGCCCGACAGCCTGAGTTACTGGCGCCAGCTGTCCTCCCTCTATCTCGAGCAGGGCGACCAGCTCAAGTCGTTTGCCGCCCTGGAGACCGCTTATGTCAACGGTCTGATCACCAGCGGCGAGGACATCATCATGCTGGCGCAGTATTATTCCACTTTCGATAATCCGCACCGTGGCGCGAAGTTGATCGAGAAGGAAATGGAAGCCGGACGCGTTGAGCGGAGCGTCGATCATCTCGAGTTACTCTCCCAGTTATGGAGCCAGGCAAGGGAACACCGCAAGGCCATTCCGGTATTGCGCGAAGCCGCGCAGCTGTCTGATGACGGGCGGCTTTCGTTCAGGCTGGGTCAAGCCCTGCTGGCCGATGAGAAAAACGAGGACGCCGAGCGCGCCCTGGAAGCGGCTCTGGAAAAAGGCGGCCTGGAAGAATCACGCAGGGCCGAGGCCTGGATGCTTCTGGGCAACGCACGCTTCAACCAGGCCGACCCCGGAGATCGCGAGCAGCGTAATGAGGCTGAAGAGGCGTTCGCAGAAGCCGAACAGTTCGCCACCACGCGTCGTCAGGCTTCCGATTGGCGCAATTACATCAATGCGATCAACCGGACCGAACGTCGTCAGGCCGCGCTGGAAGAAGAGCAGAGCCAGGCCCTCGCCACCGAAGCTCGCCGGCGGCTCGTGACGGCTTGCCGGGCCCAGCAACTGGCCGGGTCCGAACTTTCGCAACAGTGCCAGGATGTGCTGGCCGAGGAAGGCGAAGAGGGCAACGGCGCAGGGCAGTAGTGATCCGGTTGGCGGATCCTGTATGCGCCGTTGACGCGAAAACTCGTTTGCAATACGCTTGAGCCTGACACTCAACGCTTCGTTTCGACGGGCGCGGGCCGAAGGCTCGACCGTTTCCGGCGCGAGAATGCGCGGAGCAGTGCAGTCATTCAAGCCGATCGCAAGGTGTATAGTTGTTTTGTGGTCGCTGTTCTCAAGCAGATACGCGCTGCCGGTTTCCAGGGTGTGGCCGTATCGAGCGTCAAGTCATGAATAAAAGCCACTCGACTCATAACCGGCCTACCCGGCGCCGTGATCGCAGCGTCGCTGATCTTTCTTGTGCTGGCGGCGTTTTCAGTGCAACGTCCACGTTCCCGGGCAGCGGATAGTGCTGAAGCGTTTAAAGTACTCTAGGCGGCCAGGTTTCGAGATTGCGACAGTTTCAGTGTCGCCTGGCGGCGTTGTGCACGAAAATCAGCCCTTTGTTCGAAATAAGGGAGCATAGGTGATCGAACCGTTCATTCAGACCGCACGGGGGCCTTTTGCACCGGCGGCTCAATGGGTTCTGGGCGGCTTCCGTCTCCGGAACGCGTCAACATCGGGGCCCCTGACGCAAGCACGGTACTGGCTTGAACTTGCCGCGGACGCCGGGGCGGGTTTTCAGCATGCGGCGTGGGAAATCGGCTGCCTGCGCAGCACCTTGCACGAGCTGCGCGATGCGGCGGCTGCCGTTGCAGCGTTCGCGCGCGCATGCGTGCTCGGCTATCCACGGACGGAACCTGCGCGATGATGGCGGGCGCCGGGCATTCGGCTGCGCCGGTCAATCTCGGTGAAATCGAACGACTGATCCGTGCCGGCGAAACGTCCGATGCCCGGGATCGCTGCCTCGCCGCGATCGATGCCGGCCACAACGATGCCCGGCTGTGGCTGTTGCTGGCCGCCTGTCAACAGCGCCTGACCCAGTCGGACGAAGCCCGAACGGCACTGCGCCAGGCCGCTGAAATGACTTCTCAACCGGCGCTTCTCGAGCAGATTGCCGACGCAATGCTGAAGGTTCGGGACTATCGGCACGCATCGGAAGCAATCGAGCGGCTGGATTTTTCTCGTGCCCATGCGGTGCTGCTGCAGGCACGCTGTCGCTGGGGACTGGGGCAGCATGAGCGCGCGATCAACCAGCTCGACGCACTGGCGCGCATCCTGCCTGACTGGCCGGCGCTGGCGCTCAGCCATGCCCGCATGCTGATCAATCTCGGAAGACACCGGCAGGCGCTGAATCGACTCGACACCGCGCTGGCAGCGCACCGGCAAGCGCATTCGCTGGCGCACCAGAAAGCCTTGCTGCTACTCACCCTCGAAGGCGCCGAGTCGGCTGTCGAATGGTTGCGTACAAGCCAGCCGCTACCGGCGTCGTTGCAAGCGTTTGCCGATGCCCTTCGGATCGTCGCCGGGCACGAAACTACCGTAACGCAACACGCGGGCCCGCAGTGGGAAGGCTTCACGGCGTTGCTCGACGAGCCGGGCGAGCCAGGATGGTTCGGCGACAACGTTGCGCTGTTGAAGCATGCGCTGGCGCATGCGCCGGCCTCGGGCGCGCTTGTCGAGTGCGGCGTCTACCAGGGCCGAACCGTCACCCTGCTGGGGCAATGGGCGGCCGGGCGCATGATCCATGGTTTCGACAGCTTCCAGGGTCTGCCGCAGGCCTGGTCGGCGCTTGAACCGGCCGGCAGCTATTCGACCGGCGGCCGCTTGCCGAGCGTGCCGGATAATGTGGAACTGGTGCCCGGCTGGTTTGCCGAGACCCTGCCCGAATTCGCTGCCGCGCAGCAAGCGCCGGTCGCGCTGGTGCACGTCGACTGCGACCTTTATCAATCGACCTGCGAGGTGCTGTCGGCGCTGGGCCCTTTGCTCGGACCGGGATCGATTGTCGTATTCGACGAATACACCGGCTATCCTGGTTGGCGAGCGCACGAATTCCGCGCCTGGCAGGAATACCTGACCGCCCGCTCGATCGAGGCTCGCCTGATCGGCGGGCAGCTTCTGGGCCAGAGTGCGGCATTCCAAATCACTGCGACCGAAGGACCGAACCGATGAGCCGGTATGCCGGCCGCTGGCCGGAACTCGACGCCGGCTTGCTGGCGCCGGAACTCGATTTCGAGTCGCTCGCCGCGCGCTTCGCCAGCACCGGTCGCTTGCAGATCCGTGACGCGCTCCGGCCCGGAGTTGCCGAACTGCTGGCGCGCGAACTGTCCGGGCATAAGCGCTGGTCCGTGGCCTGGCGCGGCGCGCAAGGGTCCGAGAAGATGCCTCTTCCGGCGTTCGAAGAGATGCCGGAAGTCGAACGCCGGCAGTGGCAGGAGGAATTCATGCAACGCGCTCGCACAGGCTTTCAATTCTCCTACCTCAGCTACATGATGATTACCGGCTACATGAACGGCGAATTGCCGGACTCGCCGCTCAACCGGGTTGTAGAGCTGCTCAACCGTGACGACTGGCTGGCGCCGATGCAATATATCATTGGTCATGCGCGTTCGCGCCGCACGAGCTGCCAGGCCACCTGCTACCGACCCGGGGACTTTCTTGCCCTGCACAACGACCACTCAGACAGTGAAACCCGGCATGCTGCCTATGTGATCAATTTAGGGCGTAGCTGGCAAGCGGACCACGGCGGTCTTCTTCAGTTCATCGATGAAGCCGGCGATGTCGCCGAAACCATGCTACCCCACTACAACAGTCTCAATCTGTTTCGAACGCCGGCGCTGCATTGTGTCAGCCCGGTGGCGGCGCACGCAACGGGAAGCCGCTTGGCCATTACCGGCTGGTTGATGGCCTGACGCGACAGTCGGCGCACGGGCAAGGCAGATGGGGTGGAAATCCTGGCTGATCGGCGCGGTGCGAGGCAACCGAACCAATTCCGCGAGCGGTTTGCATGATAAGCTTTTCGCCAGTAATTTTTTTTTGCAGAATCTAAGACTTGGCCATTCAATCTGGAGCAAACACCATGAAAACCTTTTCGCTCACGCTTCTCTCCCGACTAGCCTTTGTTGCACTATTGGCGGCGTTTCTAGGCGCCTGCGCCGGGCCCAACCCGCCACCTGATCCGAGAAAGCTGCAGGTCAGCCAGGGTGTACGTAATTTGCTCGAATCCGACGAAAGCCTCACTCTCGCTGACCCGAGAATCCGCTGTGAACAACGCCGGCGTGTCGGTTCGAACTTCCGCACACGGGTGTGCATGCTCGAGGAAGAGTTCGAAGACCAGCGTGACGATAGCTTGCGCGATGTCTACGGCACCGGTCAGAGCCGCGGCGGGTTGGGCGCAAAAGGAGAGGGCGGCTGATTCTGCGCTCCGGGTACAGGATGCTCCGATTCGGGATAGTCAAGCCGCAGACCCCCGGATCGGCTCGCTGAAAGATCGCATCGCCGCGCTCTTGATTGTTCCATATTCAGAGCGTACTCTGGCAATAACGGCGCTGGCCGGAAATGATGAATAGGTGGAAATCATGAACAGAATCCTTGCTACAGTTATCGCGATCGGGTTTCTGGTCGGCTGTGCCGGGCCCAATCCGCCACCGGATTCGCGCAGCTTGCTCGTCAGCGATGCTGCACTGGCTTTATTGCAAAGCGACGAGAGCGTCACGCTGGGCGACGAGCGAATTCGTTGCGAGCACCGCCAGGGTCTGGGCACCCGGTTTCAGCAAACGGTCTGCATGACCATAGAGGAGTTCGACCGGGACCGGGAATGGAGTCTGCGCGACGCCTACGGTGCGGGCCATCAAAGGGTCGACTGATCTGACCCGCGTCGGGTCGCACCGACGTCTGCCGCCCATTGCCGGCAGCGTTTGCGGCAGCGTTTGAGTTACGCTGATTGCATGTCAAGAACATAGGCCCGAGGGAGCTTATCTGCGATGCCAATTCCGCCGCAACCGGACGGGCGCACGTACACGTTGTTTCCGGCGGTGGTGCGCCGCTGTGATTTCCGCGTGCCGGAACTCAATGAAGCGCTTTATCAGTGGGTCAAGCGGCAGCAGGCCGATCCGGCCGTGGCCAATGCCTGCGACGTGCGCGATGTTGCCACGGTGCGCGGCTATCAGCCCGATATCGTGCTGCATGAAAGGCTGGACGAACTGAGTTGGTGGCAGCGCTTCATGTCGACTGTCGTGCACCCGACCATACAGTCATGGCTTGTCGAACACTGCCGGCTCAGCGGCTGGCCCAGACCGGGCACGGGCTACGGATTCAAGGCAAGCTGGGCGGTATTGTACCCGGCCGGGGCGTTCCAGGCGCCCCACTTCCATCCCGACACCTTCTGTACGCTGGCTTATTATCCGCGCGTGCCCTCCAGGCCGGAGCCGGAAGGCGCGCTTCGTTTCGTCAACCCGCATCTGGAGTCGACCCTGACCCCGACGGCTTCGTGGAACTATCACCAGCAGTTCATACCCGGAGCCGGCACAGCGATCGTCTTTCCCGGATGGCTGCAGCACTATTCTTATCCGCATCAGGGCGACGACGAGCGTATGCTGCTGACGTTCGATATCAAGCTGTTGCCACCTAAATGAGAAAGCAAAGTGAAGCTTCCGCCAGTTTCAGTCTTGTTCCTGAAGGCAGGGGTCTCAGACAGATCGCGTAGTTCTTGGATGGCGGGAACGCCCTGGCATGGATGGGACGGCGAACCTGTCGACGGCTTGCGGTAGCGACCGACAAGGCAGCCCGTTCGGGGCTGAGTCAACGATCATTCCAATCCAGGACGACAAAATCCATAAGTCCCCGGATCTTTTGCTCCGGCGCGGCCGCCAGCGATTCATATTCGCAATCGAACATTTCAGCGTCGAGCCGATTGCCCGATAGTGGCATCTGGTCTTTCCCAACCATGGTGCGATATGTCTTAGACGACGGCGTTTGCGGCCGTGGGAGGCAACCGCCTCGGCCAGGCAACCGGCGCCGTCCATTCCGGCATTTCCTCGATGATGCAGTTGCTGAACCGCTGCCGTGATCCGTTGATGCTCGCGTCGGGCCCGCCTCGACGGCGTCAGGGAATGACGGCCTGCGGGGCTACGGCGTTAGAATGCATCGGTCGCCGCGAAAGTATACTGAAATGAATAGTGAAATGAATTCGATTCCGATCCGCACCGACCTGCCGACGCTCGAGGAGTTTTATTTCGATGCGCTCGGCCCGCGCAAGCCCATGGTGATTCGTGCGGGCTCTCTTGACCGGGTGCTGGAGTGGAAGACCGATCGATGGAACGCCGACTATCTGGCCCGTCGGGCCGGCTCGCAGACCGTGCGGGCGCTGCATCGCAAGGATCCAGGGGGCAACTATCAGCCCGAAAATACGGCCTATGAAAAAATCATGTTCCGGCAGTTCATCGACCGGACTTTGCGTAACCCAGAGGGTACGGACGAATGGTATCTGAATCTGCAGTCGGATCGCATTCTAGAAGCCCCGTTACTGCAATTACTGGGCGATTTCCGTATTCCGGATTTTTACTGCGAGCTGCCGCTGCGGTCGATCAATGTATGGATAGGCAAAAGCCGGCATTCGGTCACGACCCCGCTGCACCATGATTTCAACGAGAACCTTTATGTAATTGTCCGTGGCACCAAGCGTTTTTCGCTGTTTCCGCCGCAGTGCGTCCGGCAGCTTTACCCACGCGGCGAGGTGACCGGAATCGATCCGGTCACCGGCATGGTCGAATACAGGGATCTGCGCGAGACGTTCATGCCGCACCTGTCGCAGGTTGATATCGAGAACCCGGATTTCGATAAGTTTCCGGCCTACCGTGAGGTGGTCGACCAGCGTATCGATCTGGAACTGCATGCGGGCGATCTGTTCTACCTGCCGGCCTGCTGGCTGCACCAGGTGCATTCGCTCAGCGGCGAGCATATCGCGCTGAGTTTCTTCGGTCATCCGCCGGAGCCCGAACACATCGATGTGATCATGCAGCGGCGACGGGCGGTGCGGGGAGATGTGGGCTGAGCGGGGAAGGCCCCGTCAGCCGTGAATCGCGTGCTGCCGTTCAGGCGGGCAGCGGCCGTCCGAAGCCTGTTCGAATCGACTCCGAACGGTTTTGGATCGATGTCGAAGCCCTGCGCGGCCGAGTGGGCGGTGTTAAGCGATTCCATCAGTGGGTTGGTGGTGAGGTAGGCTATCGCGGTGAAATGATCGTTGTCGCGAATCACGAACTTTTGGTTGATGTCGAGTTCTTCCCGGCAGGCCCCGAATCCCGCCCCAATTTTCAGCTGCGTCCGATCTGGAGCGGGTTTTAAGCAAAGGAGAAGTAGCAAAGTGCAACCGAATCGACCGTCAAGCGCCCAGCTCGAGCAGGCCGCTCGCGCCGGAGATCCCATGGCCCGGCTCCATCTGGGCAATCAGCTGATCGAAAGTCCGGCCGGCAGTGCCGAATGCGAGCGCGGTCTTGAATTACTGAAGCTTGCCGCCGAGGGTAACAACCCGCCCGGCAGCCAGTTCAACAACCCGCCCGGCCAGGTGCCGGCGGCGCCGGCGGCGCAATGGCTGCTGGGCGGTTTCTATCTGCAGAACCTGTCGCTTCCAGACGGGATGACACAGGCCTGTCACTGGATGGGCCTGGCGGCTCAAGCGGGCGTGGGCCCGGCGCTGGATCGCATGGCGAACATGTATTTGCGCGGTATCGGCGGCGCATTCGAGCCCCGGCGCGCGCTCGATCTGGTTCAGCGGCTGGCCGATGCCGGCTTTCAGCGAGCGACCTGGGAGACCGGCTATCTCAAAAGCACGCTGGACGAACTGGCCGACCCTCCCGGTGCGGTCGCTGCTTTTGCCCGCGCGTGCGCCCTGGGTTTTCCTCCCGCCTACTATTCGCTCGGCCTGCGTTTCGCGCTGGGTGCGGGCGTCGAGGCCGATCCTGCCTTCGCCCGCGCATTGCTGCTGCGCGCAGCGGACGCCAATTTTCCCGATGCACTCGCGGCAGCCGACGAGTTGGTGCCGGCACAACGGGCGGGTGAAAAAGCCGGGCAATGGCACGCCAGGCTCAAGGACAGTCACACCCGGGCCGGTCCGCTGTTGCAGCAGCTGGGCGGGGCCGGCATGGTCATCCCCGATGGCCGCGACCCGGCGATCGACCGGCTGGAGGCGCACTTTGCCGGTCTGCAACACCCTGCGTTCAAAATTTCCCACGAAGGTCGGCTGGTGGTTGCGCGCGGGTCTTCCGAGCGATTTTGCGCCCGGCCATCGGCGTGGAAATGGCTGAGCCAGCGCCCGCGCGTGGCGATCAGCGACGACTTCGTCAGCCGCGAGGAGCGCGCGCAGATCATGTCCATGGTCGGGGGGGCATTGATGGAGCCGCACAAATACACCGCAGCCGACGCGCACGGGGCGGCCGAGAATGAATTCTTCACCGGCAAGGGAATGGCGTTCGGCGCGCTGACTTCCGACGTCATGGTGCGCTGCATCGAAAGACGGATTGCAGAAAGCACCGATTGGGAAATCGATGCAGTGGAGCCCAGTTCGGTGATCAGCTACAAGCCCGGGCAGGAATACCGGCCGCACGTGGATTACTTTGCCGAGCCGTCGATCGCCGAGAACCGGGCGAATCTGCGCGATTACGGCGGCCAGCGCGTGGTGACTTTTCTGGTCTGTCTTCAGGCGGCTGAAGAAGGAGGCGAGACCTATTACCCGCCTGTCGATCTGAAGGTGCCGCATCGTGCCGGCACGGCAGCGCTTCACTACAATACGCTGCCGGACGGTCGCGTGGATGAATTGTCGCTGCACCACGGCTTGCCGGTCAGGCGCGGCGAAAAATGGTTGCTACGTACCACGCTGCGGGCAAATTCCCGTTATGTCGAATAGTCCTGGCGCGGTTGCGACATGCGGCACGTGCATATTCTACGATTCAATTCGTAAACGCTTGGCCGCGAGTCACCAGCAAATCATTCCGAGGCCGGGCACGGCAGTCGTGTCCCCGGGCTGGTCGCAACGTTATTCCTATCCCGCCAGGGTGATGGTGTGCGGCTTCTGCTGACTTTCGATATCAAACTGTTGCCGCCGCTCACCGGCGGCTGATCAATCTCGGCGCGCGACGAGTGTTCGACCCAGCAAGCCGCCGTGGCTGTGCCGCAGGGTGCCGACATCGAGGTTCGAGAATCCGCCGGCGCGCAGTTGCCCGAGCCAGCGCTCGAATTGCGGCGCATCCATGGTAGCTTCGGCCATGTCGTTCATGCGATCGCGCCAGGCCTGCAGCGAACGGGTGAATTGCTCCACGAACCGGAGACGGTCGTCGAGGATGCCGCCTTGCGGCTCGGCTGCGGAAAGAAAATGCCTGGCCACTTGCAATGGATAACTCCCCGGACCGCCGGCCTCCAGCTCGCTGACGATCGTGGCCACTTCGGCCTCTGCGGCATCGTCCGGCCCGGGCCGTTGTCCGAACCGGCTGCGAACTATTGCAGCGATCAGTTGCGGGAACCTGAGTTCATCGAGCAGCCTGTCGACGGCCCGAACGTTTTCCCGGGCCTGTACCGATACCGCTGAATCCGGATGGTGGAAGATCGCCGCCACGCCGCCCCCGGGGCGCGTGATACGCGTGAGTTCCGCGATCGTGCCGGCCGGGTCGCCGTATTCGAGCCCGAAAGTGCCGGCCACGAGATCGACCGACGCGGCTTCGATGCCGGTCGATTCCATCGGGGTGCGTGACAGGATCTCGATGTGCGCGCGCTCCAGGTTCGAAAGAGCAATGACCTTGCCGGCCTGGACGTCGGCGGCGTCGACGCCGATCAGCGTCCATCTGCGGTCCAGTTGATCGGCGAACTTCGCCAGCATCGCAACGACAGCGCCGTTGCCGCAGCCCAGATCGACGATGCGGGTATCGTCGGGTAGTGCGGCGACGCGCTCCCGCCAAAACGATTCAACGGTGTCGTCATAGTGTTGCTCGAACCGTCCCGCGCCGAAGGTCGTCGCCGAACCGCCTTGCCAGTATTCACTCCAGTGCGGTGCCCCAGGGTGATGTCCGATGCCGGCAGAGTGCGCCGGCGCAGCCCGGCCGCCGGCGTGAAATTCGATCCCGACGATTCGATCGGTAGCCGGTTCCCGGAGCAGGTCCTCGGTGTGCACCCTGATGCCGTGCCGATCCAGCAGCGTGCGAAGGCGATCCACATCTTCGCGCGTCAATGCTGCCCCTGCCAGCGCTTCCAGGCGGTGCAGGTGATGGCGCAGTTCCTCATCGCATTCGCGCATCTTCTGCGCCATCAGCTCGGCGGGATGTTGCTCCCGGTGCTGGTACAGATGGGCAAGATTGTGCAGGAACAATCCGAGATTGCCCGTTGCCTGTTGCGGCGTCGAGCGGGCGATGGAGAAGCCTTCGGCCAGCCCTTGCTTGAGCCGCAGCGCTTCCGGCAGATGCCAGGTGCGCTGGTGGCTCTGGGGAATATATTGGCCGCCTTGTTGCTGGAGTTGCACCAGTGCTGCGATACGCTCCGGGAGTTGCAGTGCCCGCAACCGGTGTCCGCGTCGGACCTCGTCGTCGGCGTCGCGCGCAATATCGCCGGCGGCCCAGTGACATATCAAGTGCACCCAGCCGCCGGGCTTGAGGACGCGCGCGACTTCGGTCACGGTAGATTCGGGCTCGCCGTATTCGAACCCATATTGGGAGACGCAGCCGTCGAACATCCTTGCAGCAAAAGGAAGCTGCTCGTTCCGGGTCTTTGGATATTGGCGGCAGCGCGACAAATCGGCGCCGGGCTCGCTGAAGTCGGGCCTGATGGACGCGGCATCCACGCAGTGCATCTCGATTTGGGACGCTGAATCCGAGCGTGCGGCAATGCGCGCCAGTGCGCCGTTGCCGCAAGCCAGGTCGAGAATGCGATTCGGCCCGTCCAGCGATGAAAAAAGCCGGGTCCAGCGATCGTTGATCACGCCGGCATACAACCCGTCGTCGTCGGCCTGGCAGGCCGCGCCGCGGCCGCTCTTCCAGTACCGGTCCCAGGATTCAGTATCGCGGGTCTTCATGCTAGTACCTGATGATCACGGATTTACTTTGTCTGTCAACGTTAATGTCAAGGCACGACTCTCGGCCGACTTCGGGCCGTCACAGGAATGCCGGAGGGGGGCACCGGGAGATATGCCGGGTCGGCGTGAACCCGAGGATTGTTCCATAAAAAAGGCCGCGGGATGGACCCGCGGCCTTGAGGCGCACAATGCGTGCCGGACGTTTCCTTAGAAGTTGTGCGTCAGACGCACGAACCAGGAACGGCCCAGCATGCGGTACGTGTCCGTATCCGTGCTGGCATTGAAGGCATTGGTGATGAACGGCGGCCGCTCGTTGAACACGTTGGTCAGACCACCTGTTACCTCGGTACCCCACGGCAGGCTGTAGCGGCCGGTGAGATCCCAGTACTGGGTGCGACGGATATTCTCGCCGTTTTGAAGATCGTCGACCTCCGACAGCCATTCCCAGTTGATGGAGGCGCCGAAATCACCGTACGACCAGTCCAGGGTCGTGAAGCCCGACCATTCGGGGAACACACCCTCGGCTATGCCGTTAATGCCCGGCGAGAACTTGCCGGCCACGTCGACCTTGTCGCCCGGAAGGATTTCGCCTTCGCGTTCGTCCAGGTAGGACCACAGGGTCCTGGTGCGGAACAGGCCGAAGTCGGTCGAGAACGTGTAGCTCGCATCGAAGTCGACACCGGTTGCGGTGAGTTCACCGGAGTTGCGTGCCAGCGAAATGATCCTCGCCGGTTCGCCGCTCGCCTGACGCTCGATCGAGTCACAGAAGTTCTGCAGGCCGTTGATGATGCACTGCCGAACCACGTCTTCGGCGTCAACAGCGCCGATCGGGTCATCGAGCTGGATGGTCCAGTAGTCGACGGCCAGGTTGAAGCCCGACAACTGCGACGGCGTGTAGGAGAACCCGAATGTGGTCGTATCGCCCTCTTCCGGATCCAGATCCGGGTTGCCGCCGATGCGTGCGCGCGGCTGGCCGTTGGTCTGGAAGTAACCGCCTTCCGGTACGCCGTTGGCCTGGCACTGCGCCTGCTGTTCGGCCGTCAGGTCTGCGTACGGATTGCTGTCCTCATTGTTGATCCAGCCGTTGGAACACGGATCCTGGAATTCCGGGAAGCTGTCGCCCTGCGGCGAGAACAGGTTGCCGATCGTGGGCTCGCGGAACACCTCCGAATAGCTGGCCCGGACCAGCAGGTCGCGGGTCGGCTGCCAGCGGCCGTTGACCATGAACACGGTGTTGTCGCCGATGGTCGTGAAGTTGTCGTATCGGATACCTGCGCCGATTTCGAGCTGGTGAGCAAACGGTACGTCGGCCAGCACCGGGATAAGGGTTTCGGCAAACCAGGAGTTGACTTCGAACTGGCCCTGGGTCTTGGCAAAGGTGTTGCCCGTGACCGAGTCGGTCGCCTTGCCCGAATCGGGGATTGAATTCAGCTCTTCTTCGCGGAATTCGTAGCCCATTGCGAGTCCCACCGGTCCTGCCGGCAACTGGAACAGGTCACCCGAAACGCTGCCGTTGATGGTCGTCAGAGAAGTGTCCAGGCGATCGACCAGTTCGGCGCCGGCGAAATCCAGCATTTCCTGGGTGATGGTGCCGAAGCCGCCGAACAGGTTCAGCGGGACACAGCCGTCGATCGGGGCCTCCGGGGTGCCGCAGACCGCATTACCCTGGTCGTCGAAGAACGACGGACCAATGGCCTGCAGGAAGTTCGCCCCGACCAGCTGACCGAAGTCGGTGTTGGTCTGGTTGGTCTTGCCATAGTGGAAGTTGGCTTCGTAGGTCCAGGTCGGCAGTATCTGACCGATATCGCCGCGGACGCCGCCGGTGATGTTGGTGCGGATCACGTCCTGTTCGAAGCGCCGGCGGCCTTCAGCCACGCGGCGGCGGACATCGGAAAGGTCTTCACCGAACGGGTTGAACGCATTTTCGGCCGGAACGCCGAAGTTGCCGTCACCCAGGTCGACCGCCGGGTCGAGAATATTCTGGATGATGAACAGCGGGTTGGGTGCCAGTTCCTGCTCGGAGCGGCGGTTCGACCAGCGGCTTTCGAAGTAGCCGTTCATCGTGAAACCGTTGTCGAGGTCGAACATGTCGTAATTGCCCTCGGCGAACACACTGGTCCGCGTGAACGGCTGCTGGATGAAGTTGACCGGCGCGTAGTTGTAAAGGTCGGTCGATCCGTCGAACGGGCGGATTTCGCCGGAGTCCAGGTCGCGCGTGAAGATGCCGGAACCATCGTTCGGGATGAAGAAACCGCCAAGCGTTGCCGAACTGCCGCCGTTAGCGTTACAGGTGCCGGTCTCGAGGCAGCGCGGAAAGCCGTCGGTCAGCGTGTCGCCGCTGATGACGCGCTGGAACTGTGCGCCCTTGAGGTTGCCCTGGTAGACCGGATCCTGCTTGGAGCGTTCGGCGCCCAGCATGAAGGAACCGTTGTCGCTTACATCGCCGATGACTGCCGAGAAGCGACCGAGGTCGCCGTCGCCGCCTGCCCATACCGGACGCTGTGCTTCGGCCGGATTGGTAACCGTTTCCATCGAGGCGCCGTATTGCACGGTGACCTGCGCGCCCTCGAAGTCGGTGCGCGTGATGATGTTGACCACGCCGGCGACCGCGTCTGCGCCGTAAATGGCCGAGGCGCCTTCCTTGAGCACCTCGATGCGCTCGACCATCGCGATTGGCATCGTCGAGAAGTCGCCGGCGCCGTTGGAGCGACGGCCGTTGATGAGCACCAGCGTGCGGGCGGGGCCCATCCCGCGCAAGCTGGTCAGGCTGGCGCCGGTGCCGCCGTTGTTGGTGGCGGTCGAAAGCGGCGAGCCGGTTACCGCTGGCAACTGACGCAGGACTTCGCCCACGTCGGAAAAGCCGATGCGTTCGACGTCGGCACGCGTGATCACGTTGACCGGGCTGTTGCTTTCGGCCTGAACTCGGTTGAGTCGCGAACCGGTGACCGTTATGCGGTCGACGGGCTCGGCGGGACCCGTCTCGTCTTCGCCGGCGTCCTGGGCCGAGACTGGCGACGCGGCGATGCTCAATCCGGCAAGTGCGCCTGCAGTCAGGGCAAACCGAATTGCCGATGCAAGTATATTACGGTTGTCTTTCATAGCTCAGACTCTCCTGAATTTTTAATTTGTCTTTCAATACTGATATCGAAATTGCGTCGAAGTTTGGCCCCTTCCGACAACAACCGTTTTGCGACGGTAGGGGACCGTTCGGCGATACTACCATCGTTGAGCCGATGTGCAAAGTATTTGTTAAATCACCGTGAAGCTTCAATTCCGGGTCCACGCCGCACTCCCTGCCCGTTATCGGATCAGCGTTCCCCGTTGCCCACCAGTCGCAGCGCACGGTCGACTACCGCGGCCACGTCAAAGCCCAGTTCATCGAACAGCGTCGACGCCGGGGCCGAGGCGCCGAAACGGTCGATGCCGACAATTGCGCCATCGGGTCCGACGAAGCGGTGCCAGTAGGCGGTCACACCGGCTTCGATCGCGATTCGTGCGCTGACGTTTTTCGGAAGTACCGACGTCCTGTATTCGGAGGTCTGGGCCAGGAAGCGCCCGGGGTTGGGCATGGAGACAACGCGCGCAGCGATCCCGCGCTGAGACAAGGCTTCGGCCGCATTCATCGCCAGCTCGACTTCCGAGCCGGTGGCGATCAAGACCAGGTCCGTTGCATCGTCGGTGTCGCGCAGGATGTAACCACCGCGCCGGATGCCGGCCAGCTGTGCGGCATCCCGCGGTTGGTGCGTTACGCCCTGGCGGGTCAGGACCAGTGCGGTCGGGCCGTTCCTGCGTTCGATCGCATCGGCCCATGCCGCGGCGGTCTCGGTCTTGTCGGCCGGGCGCCAGACCTCGAGGTTCGGAATCATCCTCAGGCTGGCCACGTGCTCGATCGGCTGGTGGGTCGGGCCGTCTTCGCCCAGGCCGATCGAGTCGTGCGTATATACATGAATGACGCCGGTCGGAATCAGCGCCGACATGCGAACGGCGTTGCGCGCGTAGTCGGAAAACACCAGGAAGGTGCCTGTATAAGGAATGAATCCGCCGTGCAGATGGAGACCATTGGCGATCGCCGTCATGCCGAACTCGCGCACGCCGTAATAGATGTAGTTGCCGTCGCTGTCGGCATCCATGATGTCGCGGCTGCCCGACCAGTTGGTATTGTTCGATCCGGTCAGGTCGGCCGAGCCGCCCAGCAGCTCCGGCAGCAGCGGCCCGAAGTCCTCCAGGCTCAGCGCCGAGGCCTTGCGCGTGGCGACCTTGCTGTCGTCGGCCTGCAGTTTTTCGATGATCGCGCGGGCGCGCGCGGCGAAGTCGTCGGGAAGTTCGTGCTTGATGCGCCGCTCGAATTCGGAGGCAAGCTTCGGAAAACGTTTCGCGTATTGCTTCCAGGTGGCCCCCCACTTCGCCTCGAGGTCTTGTCCACGCTCACGCGCATCCCAGCCGGCACGAACGTCGTCGGGAATCTCGAACGCAGGGTGTGGCCAGCCCAGCTCGGTGCGGGCGGCGGCAATTTCTTCGTCGCCCAGCGGCGCGCCGTGGGTGTCGGCGGTGCCCTGCTTGTTCGGCGCGCCGAAGCCAATCGTGGTCTTGCAGCAGATCAGTGTCGGGTGGTGCTTGTCCAGACGCGCCTCTTCGATCGTCGCCCGCACCGCGGCGGCGTCGTGGCCGTCGACGTCCTCGATGACCTGCCAGCCGTAGCTGCGAAAGCGCCCCGGCGTGTCGTCGGTGAACCAGCCCCGTACTTCGCCGTCGATCGAAATACCGTTGTCGTCGTAGAACACGACCAGCTTGCCCAGGCCCCAGGTGCCGGCCAGCGAGCAGGCTTCGTGCGACACGCCTTCCATCAGGCAACCATCGCCGGCGAACACCCACGTGTAGTGGTCGACGATTTCGAGACCGTCGCGGTTGAATTGCCGGGCCAGAAGTTTTTCGGCCAGCGCCATGCCGACACCGTTGGCCAGCCCCTGACCCAAAGGCCCGGTGGTGGTCTCAACGCCGGGCGCTTCGCCGTACTCCGGGTGTCCCGGGGTGGGCGAATGCAGCTGGCGGAAATTCTTGAGATCTTCAATCGACAGCGCGTAGCCGGTGAGATGGAGCACAGCGTAGAGCAGCATCGAACCATGGCCGTTGGAGACTACGAACCGGTCGCGGTCGGGCCAGTCGGGATTGCCCGGATTGTGCCTGTGAAAATCGTTGAACAGCACTTCGGCGATGTCGGCCATGCCCATGGGCATGCCCGGATGGCCGGAACTGGCACGCTGTACGGCGTCCATGGCGAGGGCGCGGATGGCGTTGGCGAGGTGGCGTCGATCGGTCATGGGTGGGTCTGGTCCTTGGCGATTGGTGGGCGCTGGGCGACTTGTGCGGTGGCCCGGGGCGATCCCCGGCCGGGCAACCACGCTAGTTTATCCGATCGTCTCCGCGTGCCGAACGCCGGTCTCTCCGGCAGATTTGAACAAGTCGGCAGCCGGGGCTTGCCGAACTTGACGGCAACAGGCTATAATTGCGGGGATTTGCTCGACGCTTGTCGGGGAATCAAAAATTCACACGCGTTCCGTCACATCAGGCGGGGTTGCTCTTGGGTCGCCGGGCTTCGTTATAACGATGCCGGACCGTCCCGGAGTCGCCGGATGGGGAATTGCGGAGGTTCAAACCAATGCCGGTCCGAATCCAGAAAGGACCGTGCAACAAACTAAGGAAAGTCACCATGCCTGACGTCACCATGCGCCAGATGCTCGAAGCTGGCGTGCATTTCGGTCATCAAACCCGCTACTGGAACCCGAAGATGGAACCCTATATCTTCGGTGCCCGCGGCAAGATTCATATCATCAACCTCGAACATACGCTGCCGCTGCTCAAGGAAGCGCTTGATTTCCTGAGCCGCATGTCGAGCAAGCGCGGCACCGTCATGTTTGTGGGAACCAAGCGTGCGGCCGGCCAGGCCATCGCCGAAGAAGCGGCCCGTTGCGGCATGCCCTACGTGTCGCACCGCTGGCTGGGCGGCATGCTCACCAATTTCCGCACCATCCGCCAGTCGATCAATCGCCTCAAGGAACTCGAGGCGATGGAAACCGACGGCAGCTTCGACCGCCTGGTCAAGAAAGAAGTGCTGGAACTGACCCGCGAACGCGACCGCCTCGAGCAGAGCCTCGGCGGGATCAAGAACATGAATTCGCTGCCCGACGCGATGTTCGTCATTGACATCGGTCACGAAGACATCGCCATTGCGGAAGCCCGCAAGCTGGGCATTCCGGTGGTGGCCGTGGTCGATACCAACCACAACCCGGAAGTCGTCGACTATGCGATTCCGGGCAACGATGATGCGATTCGTTCGGTCCGGCTGTACGCTCAGCTCGCCGCAGATGCGATTCTCGAAGGCAAGGCCTCGGTGCCGCAGGTTGCCGGAGACAAGGACGAATTCGTCGAACTCGACGCCGAAGGCAATCCGATCGACACCGGCGACAGTGAAGCTGCCGCAGCGGCGAAGAAGACGGCCAAGAAAAAGGCCAGCAAGAAGGTCGCCAAGAAGGTGGCGAAAAAGACCGCCAAGAAAGTGGCGAAAAAGACCGCCAAGAAAACTGCGGCCAAGGCTGGCGACAACGCCGAAGCTGTACCGGAAGGTACCCCTGAAGGTCCGGCCAGGGCGGAGGCCGAGAAGGCCGACCGCGCCGCCGAGCCCGAGCAAGCGGCGAAGGTTGCTGAGGAATCTCCCGAAACGGCCGAAGCGCCGCCGGCCGAGACGACCCCGGATTCAGAAACGAAGCCGGCCAAAAAGGCAGCTGCGACCAAGTCAGAGGACAAGGAAGAATCATGAGTATCACCGCATCCCAGGTCAAGGAATTGCGCGAGCGCTCCGGCGCCGGCATGATGGAATGCAAGAAGGCGCTGGTTGAAACCGGCGGCGACATCGAAGCCGCGATCGAGCACCTGCGCAAGAGCGGGCTGGCCAAGGCCGACAAGAAGGCCGGTCGGGTGGCCGCCGAAGGCGCGATCATCGAAGCCGCCGACGCAGGCAGTGCGGTGCTGGTCGAAATCAACTGCGAAACCGATTTCGTCGCCAAGGACGAGAATTTCCGGGCCTTTGCCGACCGCGTCGCCGAGCTGGCTCTCGCCGCCGGCAACGACGACGTCGCGGCCCTTGCCGAGGCTGATTTCGATTCCGGCGACAGCGTCGAGGCGCGCCGCCAGCAGCTGGTCGCCAAGCTGGGCGAAAACATCCAGATTCGCCGCATCCGGCGGGTGGATGCCGACGGCGGTGTGATCGGCGGTTATATTCACGGCGGTCGTATCGGCGTCCTGGTCAGTCTGGAAGGCGGCGACGAAGCGCTCGCGCGCGACATCGCGATGCACGTGGCTGCGTTGAACCCGCCTTTCATCGATGCCGATTCAGTGCCGGCCGACGTGCTGGAAAAGGAAAAGGACATACTTCGGGCTCAGGCCGAGGATTCCGGCAAGCCGCCGGAGATCATCGAAAAGATGATCGTCGGCCGCCTCAACAAGCACCTGGCCGAAATCACGCTGGTCGGTCAGCCGTTCGTCAAGGATTCGGACCAGAGCGTAGGCGCGCTGCTCAAGGCCAAGGGTGCGAAGGTCAGACAATTCGTCCGTCTCGAAGTCGGCGAAGGCATAGAGAAGGAAGAATCCGACTTTGCGGCCGAGGTCATGCAGCAGGCACGCGGTAGCTGAAGCAAGACAACAAGAGGATCGGTCATGGAGTCACCCCGCTACCGTCGAATTCTGCTGAAACTCAGCGGCGAGGCGTTGCTTGGGGACCACGACTACGGAATCGATCCGAAGGTCAGCAGCCGGATTGCTGCCGAAGTGGCGGAGGTGTCGCACGCCGGCGTCCAGATCGGTGTTGTTATCGGGGGCGGCAATATCTTCCGCGGGGCCGGCCTGGCATCGGCCGGCATGGATCGAATTACCGGCGATCACATGGGCATGCTGGCGACCGTGATGAACGGGCTGGCGCTTCAGGATTCGCTGGAGCGTGCCGGCGCGACAACCCGCGTCATGTCGGCCATCTCGGTGCGTGAAGTCTGTGAGGACTATATTCGACGGCGCGCCATAAGGCACCTGGAGAAAGGCAGGGTCGTCGTGTTTGCGGCCGGGACCGGTAATCCATTCTTCACGACCGACACCGCGGCCAGCCTGCGCGCGATCGAAATCGGCGCCGACCTGATGATCAAGGCGACCAAGGTCGACGGCGTGTATTCCTCCGACCCGACTTACGATTCCAATGCCCGTTTCTACACGCGCATCAGCTACGATGAGGTCATTCAGCAAAAGCTCAAGGTCATGGATGCCAATGCCATGGTGCTGTGCCGCGACCAATCCATGCCGATCCGCGTGATCGGGCTCAATGCCGAAGGCAATCTCGCCCGCCTCGTCGGCGGCGAAGACATCGGTACCCTCGTCGAGTAGCGTCAACCTGCAGCTCTTGCCGGTTTTCTTCGAGAATCGCGGGCATGGGTACTGCTACAATCGAACGTTGTACGGTCGCCAGAGAAATTGAACGGTAATCCTATGCTTCCAGATATCAAGAAAGACGCGGCGTTGCGCATGGACAAGAGCCTGGAATCCCTCCGGGCAGAGCTTGCGAAGATCCGGACCGGGCGCGCGCATCCCAGCCTGCTCGAGCACGTTAACGTCGAATATTACGGATCGGAAGTGCCGATCGGTCAGGCAGCCAACGTGACCGTCGAGGATTCGCGCACCTTGGCAGTCACCGCCTGGGACAAGACCATGGTCGGGAAAATCGAGAAAGCCATCATGGCTTCCGATCTGGGCTTGAATCCGGCGTCGGCGGGTACCGTTATCCGGGTGCCGTTGCCGGCGCTGACCGAAGAGCGGCGGGCGAAGCTTTCGAAGGTGGTCCACAACGAGGGCGAGCAGGCCAAGGTTGCCATTCGCAATATCCGCCGGGACGCGAATCATCATATCAAGGAACTGCTCAAGGACAAGGAGATCAGCGAGGACGATCAGCGCCGCGCCGAGACCGAGATCCAGCAGCTGACCGACCAGCACGTCGAGCGCGTGGACGAGTTGGTTGCGGAAAAAGAAAAAGAGCTCATGGAGATCTGAATCGATGTCCGGGGCAGATCTGCCGCATCATCTGGCAATCATCATGGACGGCAACGGCCGGTGGGCCGCTCGGCGGGGAAAGCCGCGCACCTACGGCCATCAGGCCGGTACCGAGGTCGCGCGCCGCATCGTGCGCGCAGTGGCCGAGCGGGGTATCCCGGTTCTGACCGTTTATGCATTTTCGAGCGAAAACTGGCGCCGGCCGCGCCACGAAGTTACGCGTCTGATGAGCCTGTTTCGTCGTGCGCTGGACCGTGAAGTCGACCAGCTCGACCAGCATGGAGTGCGGCTGAACTTCATCGGGCGCCGGGAAGCGTTCGCCAAATCCCTGCAGCGCGGAATGGCGCGCGCCGAAGAGATTACGCGCAACAATACCCGCCTTCTTCTCAACATCGCAGCAAGCTATGGCGGGCGGGACGATATCGTCACGGCCGCGCGCAAGCTCGCCGAACAGGCGCGGCGCGGCGAACTCGATCCGAATACGATCGACGAGGCGACATTCGGCGACGCGCTTCAGCTTGCGGGCCAGCCGGAACCCGACCTGTTCATCAGGACCGGCGGAGAACGCAGACTTTCCAATTACCTGCTGTGGAATCTTGCATACACCGAACTCCATTTCAGCGATACGCTATGGCCGGACTTCACCGTCGCCGACCTGGACGCAGCGCTGGACGACTTCAGGCAGCGCGACAGGCGCTTTGGAGGCCTTGCCGAGAGCCCGACCAAAAAGCATGCTTAGGTCGCGGGTGGTGACCTCGGTGGTGCTTGCCGCGCTGGTACTTGCCGCGCTGCTTTTGCTGCCGACGACCTGGTTGAGCGTGGTGCTCGCTTTGCTTTTGCTGGTGGCGGGCGGCTGGGAAAATGCACGGCTTGCCGGGCTAGAGAACGCTGCCGCTCAGGCTGCATGGATTATTCTGCTTTGCGCTGGAGGTGCCGCGCTTATCTGGGCCACGCACATTCCATCCGCGGTTCCGGTGATGCTGGGTTCGGCGACCGCCGCGTGGCTGGTTCTGGCGCTATGGCTGCGTTTTCCGGATTTCGGTCGTCCGCAATCAGCGCCGGACGGCCCGCAATTCCAGCCGCTCAAGCTGGTTGTCGTTGGCCTGATCCTGCTGGCGGCTTTCCTGGCGATTTCCTGGCTGCATTTCTACAACCCCTGGTGGGTTGTTTTTCTGCTGTTGATCATCGCGGCGGCGGATATCGGCGCTTTCTTTACCGGGCATCGATTCGGCGGGCCCAGGCTGGCGCCGGTGATCAGCCCCGGCAAGACCTGGTCGGGCGTCGCCGGCGGTCTGATCGCGGCAATCGCGACCGCCGCGATCTGCAGCCGGCTGATGCCCGATCTCCCGCTGGCGCCGGTCTCCGCGGCGCTTGTGGCCGCGGTTCTGGTTGCACTCTCGGTCTGTGGTGATCTCCTGATCAGCCTGTTCAAGCGCCATCGCGGGCTCAAGGACACTTCGGCGCTGCTGCCCGGACATGGCGGAATGCTCGATCGGGTCGACGGCCTTTCCGCGGCGGCGCCGGTTTTCGCGTTCGTGTTGTGGTGGTTCACCGCGGGCGCATGACGATCGCCCTTCGGTGGATTCCGTCTGCCGGGAACATTTGACGCCAAGGAACTTCAAACAGCAATGGAAATTCTCGGATCAATCTTCTGGCTTGCAGTGGCTCTCGGGCTGCTCGTGACTTTTCACGAATTCGGCCATTACTGGGTGGCCAGGCGTGCCGGCGTGCGGGTGCTGCGCTTCTCGGTCGGCTTCGGCAAACCCTTGTGGCGACGCAAGGGCGCCAACGGCGTCGAGTTCGTTATCGGCGCCATTCCGCTGGGCGGCTACGTCAAGATGCTCGACGAGCGCGAGGCATCAGTCCCGGACGATCAGCTCGAGGAGGCATTCAATCGGAAGTCGCTGGCGAAGCGATCGGCGATCGTGGCCGCCGGACCGGTCTTCAACCTGATTTTTGCCGTTGTCGCGTTCTGGGCCATGTTCATGCTCGGGATTCCGGAATCCCGGCCGATCGTCGGCAATCCCGAAGGCATTGCCGAGGCCGCCGGGCTGAAACACGGCGACATGATCGTGCAGGTCGACGGACAGCCGGTCGAGACCTGGACCCATGCGGTCCTGGCGCTGTTACCACAGGCACTGGACCGAAATCCGGTTTCACTGGTGGTCGAGGACCAGCAGTCACGTCGTGAGGAACTTCAGTTGCCGCTGGATCGTCTCGGCGACGACTTTCGCGAAGATCGGATTCTCGACGCGCTTGGCATGAAGCCGTGGCGGGTCGATCTGCCGCCGATCATAGGCGGGGTCAGCGAAGATTCGCCGGCCGAACGGGCGGGGCTGGAAGCAGGCGACCGGGTGATGACCATCAACGGCGAGCCCGTGGACGGGTGGATGGCGCTGGTCAACCTGATTCCCGCAGCCGCAACCGACGGCCAGCCGGTGCAAATCGAGGTCAGACGAGACGGCATGACCCGCGAACTTGAAATCGTCCCGGAGCTCGTCGACGGCCGCATGATCATCGGCGTTCGGCCGGGCGAACCGGGTCCGGAAGCGCGTGCGGCAATGGAACGCGCCTTCACCATCCTGCAATACGGTCCTGTCGAGGGTCTGGGCGAGGCGGTCGGCGAGACCTGGAGGTTGACCTCGGCGACGCTGGGAATCCTGGGCCGGATGATTACAGGTAACGCATCCCTGAGCAATCTGTCCGGACCGATTACAATTGCCCAACTGGCCAACGATTCAGCGCGCCTCGGTGCTTCGAGATTTCTGTTCTTTCTTGGCCTGATCAGCCTGTCGCTGGCGATCATCAATCTGCTGCCGATTCCGGTTCTTGACGGTGGGCACCTGTTGTATTTCCTGATCGAATGGATCAAGGGAAGCCCGGTGTCCGAGCGCGGCCACATGATTGGTCAGAGCATTGGCCTCGTGATGGTGCTGGCGCTGATGAGCGTTGCGATATTTAACGATATCTTACGGCTGGTTCAATAAACTGCGCGCCGATCATGCGTGATGATTCAGACGAATTGAAAGGGTTTCGATGAGATTTTTGCCTCTACTGCTGGCCTTGTTCAGCCTTTCCGCTTCTGCACAGACATTCACGGTCGACGAGATTCGGGTGGATGGCCTGCAGCGAATCTCCGAAGGCACCGTTTTCAGTTTTCTCCCGGTCGAGATCGGCCAGCGAATGACGCCGTCGCTGGCACGCTCAAGTGTTCGCGACTTGTACCGAAGCGGCTTTTTCGAGCAGGTCGAGATTGGACGCGAGGGTGGCATCCTCGTGGTCAAGGTCGTCGAGCGGCCGGCTATTTCGTTGGTCCAGCTGGATGGCAACGACAAAATTCCGAGCGAATCGCTGTTGCCCGCGCTCGCTGAAATTGGCATTGCCGAAGGCGAGGTTTTCGACCAGTTGGCCATTGATCGAATCCAGCAGGAACTGATACGCGAGTATTTCAACCAGGGCCATTACGCGGTAAAAGTCGATCCGCAGGTGACCGAACTGGATAGAAATCGGGTCAGCGTAGTGATTCAGATCGAGGAAGGCAAGCAGGCCAAGATTCGTCATATCAACATCGTCGGCAATGAAACCTTCAAAGAAAAAGAGTTGCGGGACGAGTTCGAATCGGATGCGAAAGCGGGATTGATGTTCTGGCAAGGCCGTACAAACTACACGCGCGAGAAGCTTTCCGGAGATCTCGAGCGGTTGCGCGCCTACTATCTGGATCGCGGCTATATGGATTTTGCGATCGAATCCACGCAGGTTTCGATCAGCCCGGACAAGCAGGATATTTACATCACGGCCAACGTGCGTGAAGGCGATGTATTCACGGTCAACGACGTTCAGTTGACCGGCGACCTCGTGCTCACCGAGCAAACGCTGAGGAATTTCGTCTGGGTCGATCCGGGGCAAGTATTCTCGCGCCAGGAAGTCGAGGCCACGGTCGAGGCCATCACGGCGGTGTTGGCCAATTTCGGCTATGCCTTCGCCAACGTCAACCCCGTTCCGCGAATCGATCGTGAAAGCAAGACGGTCGAAATCACCTTTTTTGTCGAACCCGGCAAGCGGGTCTACGTCCGCAGGATCGAATTTCGCGGCAACACAATGAGCAAGGACGAAGTTCTCAGGCGCGAAATGCGCCAGTTCGAAGGCGCATGGTTCTCACAGGCCGCCATTGATCGTTCGCGGTTGCGGCTGCAGCGCATCGGATACTTCGAGAACGTCAATATCGAAACCCCTGCGGTTGAAGGCAGCGAAGACCAGATCGACGTGGTCGTGAGTGTCGAGGAGCGGTCGACGGGCAGCTTCCAGGTCGGATTGGGCTTTTCGCAACTTCAGGGGTTGATCGCTTCGATTTCCGTGCAACAGGAAAACTTCCTCGGCTCGGGTCGCACGATCGGGCTGGGTATCAGCCGCAGCTCGATCTCCAGCAGTCTGAATATAAGCTATACCAATCCGTATTTCACCGATGACGGCGTTTCACTGGGTTATTTTGCGAGCTATTCCGAGTTCAACCAGGGGCGCGCCAATATCTCGGCGTTCTCGACCAGCCAGGTCGCACTGGGCACGAACATCGGTTTCCCGATCTCGGAAATCGACTTTGTGCAACTCGGCGCCAGCGTGCGCAGCCAGGATATCAGCATCGGGCAGCTGGTCCCTGTGCCGGTAGACCCGGACGACCCGAACAGCGCGGTCGACTTCCAGTTTGCGGTTACACGGCCGCTGGCCATTACGCTGGATACCAATGGGGACGGATTCCTGAGTTCGAGCGAGCGAAACATCGAAACCGCATTCGTCACCGGCAGCTGGGGACGGGATACCCGGAACCACTTTCTGACGCCGACGAGTGGCTCGCTCAACCGCTTGAGCCTGAATCTGGCGCTTCCGGGCAGTACCCGCCAATACTTTACCGCCTCCTACAGGGGCCGCAAGTTCTTTCCGCTGGGCGGCGACTTCGCCTTCGTCCTGCGGGCAGACGTTTCCTATGGTGAAACCTACGACGGCAAGGATCAGGTCGATCCGAACCCGATAGAGCCCGAGCGCCTTGCCGGGCAATGCCAGATCGACGAAATCGTCACTTTCGACACCGGCTTGCCGTTCTGGGAGCACTTTTTCGCCGGCGGCGTGTCCGATGTGCGCGGTTTCGAGGACAATACGCTTGGACCGAAAGACCAGTTCTGTCGCTCGGTCGGCGGAGATTTCAAGGCGACCGGGGGAATCGAGATCGCCTTTCCTCTGCCGTTCGTCGAAGTCAGCGGCACTCGACTGGCCTGGTTCGTGGATGCCGGTAATGTGTTTACCGATATCGACGGCTTCGACCAGGAGCTTGTACGCGCCTCGACCGGGCTTTCTCTGTCCTGGCAGGCGCCCGTGGGCCCGATCATCCTGAATATTTCGACGCCGCTCAAGGATCGTGAAGGCGACGAGACGCAATTCCTGCAGTTCTCGTTCGGCACGCAGTTCTAGGGAATCTCTGAACGATTGTGCGCCCGTCCGGAGGTTCGCTACTGTCCCCCGGAAGGCCGCGGAATCTTTACGCGGCGGCCGTTTCGCGCTTCGGACTGGCGGATTTGGGGTGTGAAGGCCTATACTGTATAGTCGCGAAGTGGTCTATGGTTCTGGATGGTCGACGTGCGAGCTTCGATATTCATGCTGATAATGTTGCTGGCCGGGGCCGCCATGGCCCAGGACATCCGCATTGGTTACGTCGACATGAAGCGGCTCCTCGACAACGCGCCGCAGGTGATCGCCGGTCGAGCCGAGCTCGATATCGAATTCCGACCCATCAATGACGATCTGCTCGCCGATGAGGCACGCCTTCTTGACATGGAGCAGGCGCTGGCGAATGCGACGGGTCTTGCCTCCGAACAGGTAGCCGCGCGCCAGCGCGAGATTCGCAACCTGGACCGCTCGATCGAGCGCCGGCGCGAGGACCTGGCCGAGGAACTGAATTTCAGGCGTAACCAGCAGATCAAGGAGCTTGGAGAAGAAATCGAAATGGCCGTGCAGACCGTCGCACGCCGTGAAGGATATGACCTGGTCCTGTCCAGTCCGGTCGCCTACGCCTCCGAGGCCATAAACATCACCGACAAGGTGCTGTCGTTTCTCGAAATGGATTACGAACGTCGGGGCCAGCGCGCCGGGAGATGAATCGCCAATTGTCTTCGAGTCCGGGCCCGATCGCCCTGGGTGAACTCGCCAGAATGCTGGGCCTGGAATTGCACGGCGACCCGAACATCAAGGTTGTTGCCGGCGCAACGCTTGCCCGTGCCGATACCGGGCAGATCACTTTTCTCGCCAATCCCGCCTACCGATCCCAGCTGACAAGCACCCGTGCCTCGGCGGTCATAGTGCCCCCGTCGGTCGTCCCTGAATGTCCCTGCGCGGCTCTGGCTGCCGAAGAGCCTTATGCGGCCTGGGCAAGGACGCTTCACTTGCTTCACCCGCAACCGGAGGCCAGGCCCGGTATTCATCCCAGCACGAGTGTCGAAGAGGGCGCCGAGATCGATCCGGGCGCCGAGGTCGGCCCTTTGTGCCATGTCGCCGGCGGTGCTCGAATCGGCGCCGGGGCGGTCATCGGACCCGGCAGCATTATCGGCGAGGAAGCACGGATCGGCCCAGAAACGCGCCTGGTCGGCAATGTGTTCGTTGCAGGTGGGTGTCGGCTGGGTGCGCGGGTCGTGATTCATCCGGGCGCCGTCATCGGCGCCGACGGTTTCGGACTTGCCATGCACGCGGGCGGCTGGATCAAGGTGCCGCAACTGGGCGCCGTGCAGATCGGCGATGATTGCGAGATCGGCGCAAACACCACGATCGACCGTGGCGCTGTCGAGGATACGGTGCTCGGCTGCGACGTGCGTCTGGACAACCAGGTGCAGGTGGCCCACAACGTGGTCATCGGCGACCATACCGCGATTGCCGGCTGCGTCGGTATTGCCGGTTCGACCCGGATAGGCCGATAT
>DATGCS010000174.1:0-10523 GCA_035311685.1 Wenzhouxiangellaceae bacterium | reverse complement strand
ACGTCGTCGTTTTCTTTCCGCGACGGCAATGCCGACGCCCGGCAGGTCGCTTCGAGTCTGGGCGTTGAAACGCTTCTGGAGGGCAGCGTGCGACGCGCCGGTAACAAGCTGCGGATCAGCGCCCGCCTGATCGACGGCAGTAGCGGAAAACAGGTCTGGAGCAACACCTACGACGGATCGCTGGAAAGCGCATTCGAACTCCAGGACAAGATCTCGGGCGCGATCGCCGAAGTCATGAGTGTAAAACTCAACTCGCCGAACGATCTCGCGGCCGATCTGGCCACGCGGAATCCGGAGGCCTTCGATCAATACTTGCGCGGCCGGTCGAACCTCCGCGACCGGACTGGCGACAGGATCGACGACGCGATCGACAGCTTTCAGTCCGCGCTGGCGCTGGATCCCGGCTTCGGGCTGGCCGCCGCCGGGCTGTGCAGGGCAAGCTGGGAGCAATACGAATACCGGCGCGAACCGGCACTGGCCGAAGCCGCATTCGAGCGTTGTGAACAAACGCGCCAGCGTTATCCGGAACTCGCCGAAACGCGGATTGCCCTCGGTTCGCTACAGTTGGGGACCGGCAAGGCTGCAGACGCCGAGGCCGCGTTCCGCAGAGCGCTGGAACTTGAACCCAACAACGCCGAGGCTCACGCAGGTCTCGGCGCGGCATTGCGGGCCCAGAGAGAATTCGGACCGGCCGTCGATGAACTGACCAACGCCATCGACATGGATCCCGCCTACTGGCGCTATCGATCGGACCTCGGCATCGTGCATTATTTTGCCGGCGAGCTGGATGCGGCAACCGAGGCCATCCAGCAGGCGATCCGGCTCAATCCCGACCATCCCGAGCCCTATTCGACGCTCGGTGGCATCCATTTCGCCCGGGGCAATTTCATGCTGGCCGGAAACGCGTTCGAGCAGTCGATAGCGCGCGACCCCAACCCGATCGCCTATTCGAATGCAGGCACCAATTACTTCTTCGCCGGCGAGTTCGGTCGCGCCGAGGCCATGTTCGAACGCGCCGTGGAGATGGCGCCGGACGACTTCCGGTTCACGGGCTTTCTGGCCTGGGCAGTTCGCGCGCAGCCCGGACGCAAAGCAGATGCGGGACCCCACCACAACGACACGATCACGACCGCAAGTGCTCGGCTGGCGATCAACGTCAACGACCACGATGCGCGGGCTGCCCTGGCCGTGCACCTTGCCGCACTCGACGAAGATGCCGCCGCTCGCGGCGCGCTTGCGAGTTTGATCGATTACCAGGCCCTCAATATCAATGCGCTGACGATGACCGGTTTTGCCCACTATTTCCTGGACGAGAACGAAGATGCGATCCGTGCATTCCGCATTGCCATCGACAAAGGCTTGCCGGCATCCCTGTTGCAAAACGACCCGCGCCTCGATTCGGCCTGGTCCGACCCCCGTTTCGCTGCGCTTGTGCAGCCACCGGCGGCTGTGTCCGCCGAAACCCCGAGGAGCTAGACGATGAACAGAAGCATTTGCCTGGTACAGGTTCTCTTCGCCGCTGTCGTGCTGACCGCGACCGCCCCGCCGGCATCGGCCCAACAGAGAAGCTGCCCGCCGGCATGCGGCATCGAAGTCGCCGTACCCGACGATCTGTCGCTTCCGCCCGCATCGCGGCCCGAAACCCTGGTCACCGAGGCGGGCACGGAAATCCTGATCAATACCAACGCAAGGGTGAGAATCCGGTTCGAGGATCAGTCGCCCTTCGTCAATCCAGGCGGCCAGCCCATCCTGAATTTCGTCGTCAACCGAGGCAATCGACCAATGCGCGTGCGAACCGACGGCGGCGCCTGCTCGGCAGAAAATCCTTGCAAATACATGATTCACGATCTCGAAAACCCGGGTCGGCCACCGCTTGATCCGTACATCATTATCCAGTAAGGCCGGACGAATTCGAACCGCTCGCATCCCGCGCTACGGGGGTGCGGGCGGTCATTTCCTGATTCGAACCATTCGATGCGCCGCGATTCAGGCGACGGATCGATACGATATCCCTGATAGACTTCTCCGCTTTGCCCGGAAACAATTGAATGATCGAATCCACCGATCCCGAGCCACGGGACCCGGCCGCAACGGCTGAAGCGCACGACTTCGCCGACGAACCGGTCCGGGAGGTCGAACACAACGGGGTTCACTACACGCTGCTGGGTACCGCCCACGTCTCACGGGCCAGCGTCGACGCAGTGCGACGCCACATCGAGCATGGAAACTTCGACGCGGTCGCCGTCGAACTGTGCGAATCCCGTCACAAGACGTTGACCGACACCGACGCGTGGCGCGAGCTGGACCTGTTCGCCGTCATTCGCGAAGGCAAGGCCAACATGATGATCGCCAGTCTCGGACTGGCTGCTTACCAGCGCCGTATCGCCGAACAGTTCGGCATTGAGCCCGGCGCCGAGATGAAAGCCGCCATGGAGACCGCTGACGCCGCCCGTCTGCCGTTGCAACTCATCGACCGCGAGATCGGCATCTCGCTCAAGCGCACCAGCCGCAACCTGTCGTGGTGGAGACGCTGGGTCATGGTCAATGGCCTGATCTTCTCGATGTTTTCGCGCGAAAAAATCTCCGAGGAAGACATCGAGCGCCTCAAGCAGGGCGACATCCTCGAGGAGACATTCAGCGAGTTCGCGTCGGCCTCGCCGGAAATCTACGAGAGCCTGATCACCGAACGCGACCATTTCATGGCCGCACGCCTGCGCCAGGAGAATAACGACCATCCGGGTCGGCGCGTATTGGCCGTGATCGGTGCAGGTCACCTGGACGGTACCGCGAATGCGCTGGCATCCGATCAGGATCCGGCGACGCAGGTCGCGTCCCTCAACAAGGTTCCGCCACCTTCACGGTTATGGAAGGCGATCCCATGGCTGATCCTGATCGCGGTGGTGTCGGGATTCGGCATCGGCTTTTCGCGCAGCCCGGAACTCGGCTGGTCGCTGGTCTTGACCTGGGTCGCGGTCAACGGCAGCCTGTCGGCGCTGGGCGCGGCCTGCGCCCGCGCCCACCCACTGACCATAATCACGGCACTGCTGGCAGCACCGCTTACTTCGCTTAACCCGACGATCGGTGCAGGCATGGTCACCGGGGCCGTCGAAGCCTGGTTGCGCAAACCCAAGATCGCCGATTTCGAATCGCTGCGCGATGATCTGGTCAAACTTTCGGGCTGGTGGAAGAATCGGGTCGCGCGGGTTTTCCTGGTGTTCTTTCTGTCCAATGTCGGCTCGGCGGTCGGCACCTGGGTCGCCGGGTTCAGCATGATCCGGCAGCTCGCCTGAGCCCGCCGACTGATTCGACGGATGGGCGAAAGACCCGAATGGCCGGCGTCTGCCAAGTGCCGGCCAAAATGACGCACAATTGTCATCAACAAGCGACAACGCATTCTTGACGGGAAAAATCGATGAGCTTCAAGGAACGCCTTTTCGGACCCCCGTGGGAGAGCAAGGACGCCGATGCAAGAGCACGCAGCGTGGCCGGCTCGACCGATCCCAGACTTCAAGAAAGACTCGCGGGAATCGCTGCGGAGGACCCCGATGCGGGCGTGCGAATCGCGGCGCTCAAGCGCATGGCCGACGAGGCGGCGTGGCTGAATGCGCGCAGGACGGATGCCGACCAGCAGATCCGCGCCGCGGCCGACCATTTCCTCCTGCGCTCGGTTTGCGAAAAACCCGCCGGCGACCGGCTTCAGGGGCGACTGGCATGGTTTGAAGCTCTGGCGTCGTCGGATTCCCTTCGCCGGGTGGCGGCCCACGCCGCGGACGCTGAAATGCGTGGTGCCGCGCTTGCTCGCATCGACTCGCCCGGCTTCCTGGGCGACTGTCTGGTCAGCGAGCCGGATGACGCGATTGCCGAAAGCGTGCTGGCGCGCCTGGAACAATTATCAACCCTCAAGCGCATCGCCGACCAGCTGCGCAAGAAACACAAGACCAGGCACCAGGCCGTCATGCAACGACTGGCTGAGCTGGAATCCCATTCGAAATCCGGTCGGCACGATGCGCGCGACGAGCTCGCCGTCCAGCTGATCGGCCGGGCCGAGAAGCTCGCCAGGGGCGAATTCAGCGGCGATTTCGGTGACAATCGCAAGGCCGAAGTGGAGGCACTTGCCGAACGCTGGCAGGCGCTTGCCGATCCCGACCCGAATCTTGAACGCCGCTTTGCCGGCGCCATGCGCATCGTCAGGAGCGCACTGCAGCCCCGCCCGGTGCGAACATCGCCGCCCGAGGACAGCCCGGAAGCGCCACCGGCCGGCGACGCTGAGCTGGGTCGCCTGGTTGAACAGGCACAGACGATGACCACCCAGCCGGCCGGCAACAAAACCGCAGATGCATTGAACACGCTGATGTCGACCTTCGACAAGCACTGGAATACGCTGCGCAAGCCCGGTCCGGCCGACGAGGCCATGCGTGAGCGCTTCCGGGCGTTGTGCGGCGAGCTTCAAGCCCGGGTGCAAACTCGGCAGAAGTCCAGCGCCAAGGCCGCCGAAGACAAAAGCAAGTCACCAAGCGACGATGCCGTCCGTAGGGAATCTGAATTCGAATTGCAGCGCGCCCTGGAGCACGCCGACCAGGCGCTGACCGCCGGGGATATCGCGCAATCGCACGAGGCCATCCGCAAGGCCCGCAGCCTGCACGACAAGCGGCCCAAACGAGGTCGTTCAGACGATGTCGCCGGCCGGATTGGCAGAATGGCCGGAAAGCTCAAGGAAATGCGCGACTGGCAGCACTGGTCGAATAACAAGCTTCGCGAACGGCTGATCGAACGGGCCGGCGAGATCGACGCCGAAAACCTGCACCCGGATGCGGTCACGGAGCGCTTGAAGGAGCTGCGTCAACGCTGGAAGGAGCTTGACGAGCTGGAGGTGCTGCCCGGCGACAAGCGCCAGTTCGTCGCACCGCAGGGACAGTGGCGGCGCTTCCAGCGTGCGTGCAAGGAAGCCTTCGACGCCGCGCGCCCGTACCTGGAAAAGCGCAGCCAGGTTCGCGAGGAATCGCACCGGGAACTGCAGCAATTTCTCGAAGACGCAAGGGCTGTGGCCGCCGATCCGGATACCGCCAACGAGAAACTGATCCGCTATCAGCGTGCGGCGCGCGAAGCCATCCGCAACCTGGACACACTGCCGCCCAAGTTGCGCGGCAAGGCAGCCGGCGCATTGCGTGAACTGATGGATTCGATATCGTCCTCGCTGGACCGGCATTTCGAAGCGGCCGAAAACGAAAAGCGCAGACTGATCGCCGAAGCTCGCAAGCTGGCGCACGAGAAAGATCGCGCCGTCGCCATAGACCGGGCCAAGGCGCTGCAAGCCGACTGGAAAAAGGCCGGCCGCGGTAGACGAAAGATCGACGACCAGTTATGGAATGAGTTCCGCGAACCCATAGACCCGCTGTTCGACGACCTCAAGAAAGAGCGCGACGAACGCAAGCAGGCCGAGCACGAACACGCCGAGGCGCTAAAGCAGATATGCGTGCGGGCCGAAGCGCTGGCAGCCGATGCCGACCCGGACTCGGTCGCCGGCCAGATCTCCGGCCTGGAAGACGAATTCAACCGGCATGCTTTCCCGCCGCCGGCCCTGCGCAAGCGCCTGGAACGCGCGCTGGGCCGCTACCGCGAAAAGGTCCGATCCGCGCGCGAGGCGAAGGCTGACGCCAAGCGCGCGCATCTGGCTGCGCTGGGCGCGCAGCTGCAGGAGTCCTGGCAAGCCATCCAGGCCGGCCAGCCACCTCCATCGAAGGATGACCTGCCCGAGATTCCGGAAGATGACGAGGTTGCCCGACGCCTGCTCGCTCGACTCGAACAGATGATCGATGCCACCGACCTCGGCACGCTGGGTCAAGAGGTCGAAGCCCAGACTGAAAAGGCGCGCCAAATCGTGGTCGAAATGGAGTGCCTTTCAGGCCTGGAAAGTCCCGAAGAAGATCGGCAACGCCGCATGGATTATCAGATCAATCGACTTTCAAGCCGGCTCGGGGGCGGTGCCGCAAAGGCCGATCTGGACTCCGAGAGAGCCGAGCTGCAGCGCCGCTGGCTGGAGAGTTTCCCGCACGATATCGGCCAGGCCGGAGGACTGAAAAACCGCTTTGAAAGTGCTGATAAAATACTCAAGGAAATGACGACAGGTTGATGACAAACAAAGTCTTTTTTTCCTTATGCGTTTTGTTTCTTGCGCTTTTTTCGGAGCTGGCGGTCGGTCAGGACGAAAGCGCGCCCGGCAATTACGGCTGGATCTCCATTCTGCCGCCCCTGATTGCGATCGGACTGGCGCTGCTGCTCAGGCAGGTCATTCCGGCGCTTTTTGCCGGAATCTGGATAGGCGCCTGGGCGCTTGCCGGATTTTCTCCGCTCGGCGTGCTCGAAGCATTGATGCAGACGGCCGATACGTTCATTCTCGAAGCAATCGCAGACCCGGACAATGCCTCGGTAATCCTGTTCACATTGTTTGTCGGCGGCATGGTCGGAGTGATCTCCAGAAACGGCGGCATGCTGGGCATTGTCGACCGGATCATCGGCTTCGCCAACACCGTAGGGCGCGCCATGGCGTCTACAGTCGCCATGGGGCTGGCGATCTTCTTCGATGACTACGCCAATACGCTGGTGGTCGGCAACACCATGCGCCCGATCACCGATCGCCTCAGGATATCGCGCGAAAAACTCGCCTATCTGGTCGATTCAACCGCGGCACCCGTTGCGACCATCGCTCTGGTCACCACATGGGTCGGCTACGAGGTCGGTCTGATCCGCGATGCGATTGCAGGCATTCCCGGCCTGGAATTGAACGCCTACATGGTGTTTCTCAACTCGATCGCCTACAGCTTCTATCCGCTGCTGGCGCTCGCCATGGTTTTCGCCGTGGTCGGCCTGGGTCGGGACTTCGGGCCCATGCATTCGGCCGAGTCGCGCGCCCGTCACGACGGGCGCGTCGCCCCGCTCACCACCGTATCGAACCAGACCGCCGACGACATGGCCGACGTCCAGCCGGCCGACGGGGTCGAGTGCCGGGCTCGAAATGCACTGCTCCCGATCCTGACCATGGTGACAGGCGTGGTGGCGGGCATGTTCGTCACCGGCGAGGGCGCGACGCTGCGCGAGATCATAGGTTCGGCAGACCCCTACAAGTCGCTGATCTGGGGCTCCATGTTTGGATCGCTGCTGGCCATCGCGCTTTCGGTCGGCCAGCGCGCGCTGTCACTGGGCGAAAGTATCGCGGCGTGGTTTTCCGGTGCGCGAGCGATGCTCTACGCAATCTTCATCCTGGTGCTGGCGTGGGCGCTTTCCGGTGTCACCGACATGCTGGGCACCGCCGATTATCTGGTGTCATTGGTCGGCGACCATCTGCATCCGGGACTATTGCCGATGCTGGTGTTCATCGTGGCCGCGGCCACCGCATTCTCGACCGGTTCCAGCTGGGGCACCATGGGCATTTTGCTCCCGCTGATGGTACCCCTGGCGTGGGCACTTATGGCCGCCTCGGGCATGAACGGCGCCGAAAATCTGCCGATTCTCTATGCCACGGTTGCCGCCGTAATGGGCGGCGCAGTGTGGGGCGATCACTGTTCGCCCATCTCGGATACCACCATTCTGTCGTCTATGGCCAGCCAGTGCGACCATATAGAGCACGTTCGCACCCAGTTGCCGTACGCGCTGTCGGCCGGCTTCATAGCAATATTCACAGGTATCCTGCCGACAGGCTTCGGCGTGCCGTGGTGGCTTTGTCTGCCGATCGGGGTGATCGCGGTCGTCGGGCTGGTCCGGGTGATTGGGAAAAAGGTTTAGGTTGTTTGGTTAATTCGTTGATTCGTTGATTGGTTATTTGGTTACTTGATTGAACGTCTGGAGTGACAAGCTCTTGCTTTTACCTGACACCAACAACCAACAACCAACAACCAACTAACCAACTAACCAGCGTTTTTCATCCCCGATACCGCATCCGCAGGATCCGAATACGCCGGACGTATTCCTGTGTCTCGGAGAACGGGGGTATGCCGGCGTATCGCCGCACTGCATTCTCGCCTGCATTGTAGGCGGCTACGGCCAGTTCCCAGTCGTCGAACTCGTCCAGCAATTCGGCCAGGTAGGCCACGCCGGCGGAGATGTTGTCCAGCGGATCGAACGGGTCGGCCACGCCGAAACGTGCCTGGGTGGCGGGCATGAGCTGCATCAGGCCCTGGGCGCCGGCGTGCGAGACGGCCGCGGGGTTGAACCACGATTCAGCGTGCATGATCGCGCGAACCAGCGCCTCGTCCACGCCGTGAACTTCTGCCGCCGCCCGCAGCTCCTCGCGATACTCGGATCGTTTCAAGGGCGTGGCGTGCCAGTCCACGCCCTTGATGCAGGTGCCGTAGCACCCGACGTTGCGGACGTTTTCGTAGCGCCCGGGCTCCGGCTTGATATTGGTCAGGACCGTAATGCCGTTCTCGTCGGTGTAGCGGTAGACCTGGGCCTGGGAGGGCGCGCTTGCCGTCGCCAACGTCAGGACCGCCAATACCAGGACGAGAATCCGGACCATCAAAAGCCCCCGGTCACCGTGATGCCGCCGTCGGCGGTGATCACCTGCCCGCTGAGCCAGGCGGAATCCCCACCGACCAGGAACGCGATAACCCGAGCGATATCGTCCGGCTCGCCGATGCGTCCCAGCGGCGTGGTGCGCTCGAAGTGCTTGACCATTCGCTCGTCGCTGAGCAACGCCTTGGAGAAGTCGGTACGTATCAGGCCCGGCGCGACAGCGTTGACCCGGATGCCGTCGCCGCCGAATTCCAGCGCCAGGTTGCGCACCAGCTGGTTCTCGGCCGCCTTTGACAGTCCGTAAGCCCCGATCACGCGGTTCCCCAACAGGCCGGCGATAGACGATACCAGCACCACCGAGCCTCCGCCCGCCGCGGCCATGTGGGGCCGCGCCAGGTGGCCCAGCCGCATCGACCCGAACACGTTGTTATGCATGATGACGTCGAAGGCCTTTCGATCGACGTTGTCCGAAGGACCGTAGACCGGATTGCTCGCGGCATTGAGAACCAGATTGTCCAGGCGCCCGAAACGCTCCACGGTGCCGGCGACCAAGGTCTCGAGCTGTTCGTCCTTGCCGACGTGGCAGGCAATCGCCCCCGCCTCTCCGCCGGCTTCACGAATCTCGCTGGCAACGGCATCGCAGCTTTCCTGGTTACGGCTGGAAATGACCACGCGGTGCCCGCGCCCGGCCAGCAATTCGGCGGCGGCGCGGCCAATGCCGCGGCTGGAGCCGGTAATGATGGTGACTGGATTGTTCGCCATGTAATCGGAAATCCCTGTTTCGGGCCGGCCCATCCTCAGGCCAGCGTATGAAGTTCTCCCGGCGGCAGATGCGCGACACAATTCATCCGCGACACCGACCAGCGGCCGGAACCGTTTGGCGGTCCATCCAGCCTTAGTTCCGTTATCGACGCATTGTACAACGTGACATTCAGATGTCGCTGCCAGGCCAGATCGTGTCCCAGCAGGCTGGCGGCCAGCGTGCTGATGACGCCCGCCGAAGTTACAGCGACCACCGTGCCCGCCTCGTCGAGCATCAACGACATCCGGCGAGCGGCAGCATCGACGCGCCGGCTGAAAGTGCTCCAGCGTCCGTTCACCGAGCAGTCCAGCCGTTCGGTCTGCCACGCCTCGAGCACCCGCGGAAAAAGCGTCAGGAAAGTGTCCAGATAAGCGACGGGATCGGCAATCGCGGCCGGTTCGGGCGCGTCCAGAGCCAACTCGTCGGCCCGCACGAATGCCGCCTCGAGCAGATGATCGACACGGTATTCGTTCAGGTCGGGATCCGTCGAACATTCGCCCAGACCTCGCAGGTACTCGGCGGTCTGGCGGTGCCGCTTCAGCTCACCCCGGACCATCGCGGCAGCCTCCAGCTCCATCTCCAGCTGGCGCCCGACGCGCTCGGCCTGCCTGAAGCCGATCTTCGAAAGCCGATCGTAATCGCCCGTGCCCAGTGAACCCTGGGCGTGACGGACAAGCAGCAGCCTGCGGTTCGCTTCAGCCATTCGACATTCCGGTTTTTGTTCAGGAAAAAACCCGTCGCAAGTTTAGCCGACAAGCGGGGGCGCCTTGCAAGTACGCGCCCTGACAGGAACACACCAATGGCCGGAAGCTTGATTGAGCTCACACAATCGCCGCTTGACGTTGTTCGGGCCTGGTTGTACTTTGAATGGCTCTCCTTCCCCCAACCGAGATATCCCAATGTTCAACAAACGTGAAACCAATGAATCGGAATCTTCGAATCTCTCAGGTTCGGACCGCCAGTCAACCACCACGCACCAATCGCCGACCCCGACCCGTAGCAGCGGCGCCAGCGCGGCCGCAACCATCGGGCCTTCGATTTCCATCGACGGCCAGCTCAAGGGGGAAGAAGATCTGATCGTGGAGGGGCGCATCAAGGGGACGGTGGAATTGAAGAACAATACGCTCACGGTAGGAACCCAGGGCACTCTGGATGCAGAAGTCTTCGCGCATACCATTCTTGTCGAGGGCACGGTCAACGGGGATCTCTATGC
>DATGCS010000173.1:0-4474 GCA_035311685.1 Wenzhouxiangellaceae bacterium | reverse complement strand
GGACTTCAACCAGATCAGCCCCGGCGAGAATCCGCCGGACGACTTCAATGTAGTCATCGAGATTCCCACCGACGGGCAGCCGATCAAGTACGAGGTGGACAAATCCACCGGCGCGATCATGGTCAATCGTCTTCTTGCGACTTCCATGCGCTATCCGTGCAATTACGGGTTCATCCCCAACACGCTGGCCGAAGATGGCGATCCCCTGGACGTGATGGTGCTGATCCGCCCGGGCCTGATGCCCGGATCGGTCATTCGCTGCCGCCCGATCGGCTACCTCGAGATGACCGACGAGGCCGGCCGCGACAGCAAGATCGCCGCGCTGCCGGTCGAGGAGATCAGCCCGCTGCACGAGGACATTCGCGACGTGCAGGACCTGGCGACCTTCAGCCGGCGTCAGATCCGGCATTTCTTCGCCCACTACAAGGACCTGGAAATCGGCAAGTGGGTCGAGGTTCTCGGCTGGCACGGCCCGGACGACGCACGCGCCGAAATCATGGGGTCGATCGAGCGGTTCGAGAAGTCGAAGAAGACCTGATTAAGGATCTGGAAACAGCCCGATGGTGCGTTTCGCTGCGCTCAACGCACCCTTCTGCTCGCTCGGCGACATCGGGCTCGGCGAAGGCCTTGGAGATGCTGCGCGAGATCGAGTTTTTCGCTTTCCGCCCGCCTTCGTGCTCTTCGTGTCCTGCTTTTTTTTACTTTATTTTTCTTTTTCCGTGGCGCCTTCGCGAGCGCTGCCTTCAGGGTTTCGCCGACTGACCGGGATATCCAGCGCGCCGGCGTGGATGAGCGTGTGTTGACCGCGGTCGTCGCGGGCGATGATCCGCAGGTAGGTCTCGTTTCGATCTGGCGGTAACGGAATTGCCGCAGACCAGCCGCAATGGCTCAGCCCCGGTTTGCCCAGCGCCTCGGCGACACGCGGGCGCGCCTCGCCGGAGGTGACGGACTGCTGTTCGCCGTCGAGCGAGATTTCGATCCGCACCGGCTCGTCACTGTCCATGGACGCGGCCCAGCCGGCCAGGTGAAGCATGCCGTCTTGCTCGATATGGCGTTCGTCCAGCCAACCGCGCAAGCCGCGCGGAATATCGGTGAACTCGCTCAGGTCGCGGTCCGGCGAGCCGCCGATCACGTAAGCGTCTTGTTCGTAGTTGATCAACCGTGGCAACCGCAGCTGCGGGTAATCGTCACCGAGTACCTCGCTCACAGCCGCTTGCACGTAGGCTGCGGTCACGAAGGTCGTGCCGTAGATGTCGGTGCTCAATTCGGCGTTTTCGCTGCCCTCGATGAACAGCACACCTTCTTCCGGCACCTCCATGCCGGCCGGAAGCAGCGCCTGGTCATGCACGGTAAACAGCATAATACCCTGCGGCGAAAGCAACCCGGCGAGGCGGCCCAGCCAGCGCTGGAAAAGCCCGGGCGGCAGATGGGAAAACAGCGAAGCCACCCAGATCAGGTCGAAACGCTTGCCGGGATCGAAATCTTCCGGACGCTCGCTGGAATGCAAGCCGTGGACGCCGAAGCTGTTGGTCACGAACGACACGGCATCGGGTTGAATTTCACTGGCCCAGAGCCGCTCGGGCGGCACCTTGTGAATCAGCAGGTTCAGCAGTCGTCCGTAGCCACAGGCGAAATCCAGAATTCTGGGCGTCGGGCAGCGCCGCTCCAGGCGCCGGATGACTTCGGCGGCGGTGTGGTATTGCTGCAGCGCGATGCCGAAGTACTGGCTCACGGCCAGGCTCGCATCCTGGTGTGCACGCAGGGAATGCGCCAGCATCTGGCAAGACGGATGGAGTTCGGTGCCCACGGCTGGCCGGGCGCAATCCGTCACGCGCAGCTGTTCGTGCAGTGTTCTCGCCAGTTCCGGATGCTGTAATTGGCGCCGGGCCTGTCGGGCCAGTTCTGGGGAAATATCGTGCGCCATCGAAAAGGCGGTGACGTCCATGATTCGAGGTGACGCATGATACCATTGCGGCCCGGACGCACAGGCCGATTATCGATCATGAAGGATGATCGCCGGCGTCAAAAGAGCGACCAGCAAACGATCATGCAGCCAGTCCTGAAAGCTTCAGAAACCGACCCGTCCGTATCAGAACTGTTGGCCCGCGCCGAGCGGCTGGAGGCATCCGATCGCGATGAGGCCGGCCGTCTGTATTTCGAGGCCCTGCGGCGTGACCCGGCTAACCTGGTGGCTCACAATTCACTGGAGCGCCTGGAGGATCCCAGACGTTATGGCGCCTGGATGCTCATGAACTGCTCGATTCATCCGGATGACGATATCTACAAGTTCTTCGTCCGTGACGAGGTCTACACCCTCAATCCTGTCAGAGACTACCTCTCTGACGGCTGGCGGACCATGTCGGAAACCATGCAAGTGCTGGAAAACATCGACCGGCCGCTGATGAAAGTCTCGAGCTTTCTGGAATTCGCCAGTGGTTTCGGTCGCTTCACGCGCCACCTGGCGCGCGCACTGCCCGGGCGGGTGACCTGCTCGGATGTATTGCCGGGCTCGGTCGATTTCGTGCGTCAGCATTTCGGCGTCGAGGCGTTCGAGTCGTCGTTCGATCCGGAAGCAATCCGTTTCCCGGCGCGCTACGACGTGGTCTTCGTGCTGTCGCTGTTCACGCACTTGCCGGTGCCGGCTTGGAACGCCTGGCTGCGTGCGCTGCGCGGCGCCGTGGCGCCCGGCGGGGTGCTGCTGTTCAGCGTGCACAGCGAGGCACTGGCACGCGAGGAACTGGGGGTGACGCTCAACGAGGATGGCTACTGCTACCTGCCGCACAGTGAATCGCCTTCGCTGGATCCGGACAAATACGGCACCACGCTGACCACTCGCCAGCTGGTCATCGACCAGGTCCGCTCGGCGCTGGGCACGGAGCCTGCGCTCTATCAACCCGGCGCCTTCTGGTCCGGTCAGGACGCGGTAGCGGTGATGCCGGACAACACTGCGTAGAAAGCTCGCGAGATTCGGGTCACCACTTCAGCGCCGGAAATCCAGGCGCACCCAGCCTTCCCGGCTGACCCGCCGGGCCTTGCCGAGCAGCGGCGCGTAGACGCGCTGTACTGCGTCGGCCTGCTCGTCGAGGATGCCCGACAGCACCAGCGCGCCGCCGGGCCGGACCAGGCCGGCGATGTGTTCGGCGAGCTCTACCAGCGGTCCGGCCAGAATGTTGGCCAGCACCACATCGGCGCGGGTGTCTTCGAGATTTCCCGGAAGCGCCGTTTCGATGCGCTCGGAAACGCCGTTGCGCAGCGCATTGGCGTGCGTCGCGGTCAGTGCCTGTGGGTCGTGGTCGATTGCAAATACCGTCGCCGCGCCCTTCAGTGCCGCGGCGACCGCGAGCACGCCCGAGCCGCAGCCGTAGTCGGTCACGGTTCTGCCGGTGAATTCCACAGCGTCCATCCATTCCAGGCACAGCGCGGTGGTCGGATGCGTGCCGGTGCCGAAAGCCAGGCCTGGATCCAGCCGAACGACGACCCGCCATTCGGCCTTCGGCTCGATATGCGAGGGGCAGATCCAGATCGATTCACCGAAACGCATCGGCTGGAAGCGATCCATCCACGCCCGCACCCAGTCCCGGTCGGACAGCAGCTCGAAATCGACGTCGGCAGGGCTTGAAATCAACTGGTCGGCGGAAAGCGCCAGTAGCACATTCTGGTCGGGCAGATCATCGGGCAGCAGGGCCTCGACGGTCGATTCCGGCCATAGCGGGGTTTCGCCGGGGCCGGGCTCGAGCAGCGGCTGATCGCCTGCATCCAGCAGCGTGACGGACTGCGCCCCCAGCGCCCAGAGCGCCTCCTCGGCGGCCTCGATGTTGACGGGCAAGGGCGTGAAGCGAATTCTCTTGGGCATTGGCGTTCGCCGGCGGGCGCATAAGGAGCGCAAGAGTTTGCCACGCCCATCCTTGCAATAGGCGCGCGCGTGCCCAACCTCAAAAAGCTGTAATCACAAAAATCGATGAGACCAGACATGAATGAACAAGCAGACCAGCAGCTCAAGTTCGACACCGAAAATCTCTATCGCGTCGAGGTCTTCACCGACCAGCGTTCCGGGTCGATCCGGCGCATGTCCCCGGTCGACGGTGACGGCAACGCCGATCCGGCGCGCGAAGTCCGCTACATCGGCGAGGCCACGGCGATGACGCCCGCCGGCAACCTGCCGCTGAACTTCGAACTGGAAGGTTCGAGCCTGGCCGAAGCTGCCGAAGGCTTTGCCGAAGGGGCGCAGCAGGCGCTGACCGAGACCGTCGAGGAACTCAAGCGCATGCAGCGCGAGCAGCAGAATTCCATCATGGTGCCCGGCCAGGAAGGCCCGCAGGGCGGCGGTGGCGGCTTCCCGGGCGGTGGCGGCGGGAGCCCGTTCAGCCTGTGAGCCCGGTGACAAAGACCGCCTGTCCGGAATGAGGTAGACGCCCGGTTTCTTGTCGAGCCGCGCAGCGACCGCGGCTCGAGACCGACGCAGGGTGGAGAAGCG
>DATGCS010000172.1:0-8343 GCA_035311685.1 Wenzhouxiangellaceae bacterium | reverse complement strand
TCGGAAGTCGGAAGTCGGAAGTCGGAAGTCGGAAGTCGGAAGTCGGAAGTCGGAAGTCGGAAGTCGGAAGTCGGAAGTCGGAAGTCGGAAGTCGGAAGTCGGAAAAAACCCTTTCGCCGGCAAGGCCGGCTCCCACACCCGTAGAAGAATCCCGAACCGTCGTCAGGCACCCGAATTCAGTATGGGTGTGGGAGCTTGCCCTGCAAGCGATGATTTTCCGGAGATCGGAAACCGGTAGCTGGAACCTCCTTCCGACCACTGTATTTCCGTAAACCGTAAACCGTAAACCGTAAACCGCCCTGATTCCCGTTAACATCAAGCCATCTCCAGCCCATCAAGGATCCACCATGCCCAAACACCCCGTCCACACCGACACCGCCCCGGCCGCGATCGGCCCTTACTCTCAGGCCGTCCGTTCCGGTGACACTGTCTATCTTTCCGGACAGATCCCTCTGGACCCGGATAGCGGAGAAATCGTAGAAGGCGACTTCGACGTCCGGGTCAGGCGCGTGCTGGCCAACCTCGACGCGGTCTGCAGGGCTGCCGGCGGCAGTCTCGACAGCATCCTGAAACTCAACGTGTTCCTGACCGACCTGGGTCGCTTCGCCGAGGTCAACGAGATCATGGCCGAAGTATTCGACGAACCTTTTCCCGCGCGCGCCGCGATCCAGGTCGCGGCACTGCCGAAGGACGTTGACGTGGAGATGGACGCCGTGGCGGTGATCGAAGGTTGATCCGGGCGCATCCGAAAGGGCGCCGCGCACGCTGCGTGGTACCCTTCCGGGCCAGCACGACTTCATCCAGCAGACCAACAAGGAAAACTCTTGACCCGACCGTCCGCAAGGCAGCCCGACGAGCTGCGAGCAATCGATATCCAACGTAATTTCACCCGTCACGCGGAAGGCTCCGTGCTGATCAGCTGCGGGGAGACCCGCGTGCTCTGTAATGCCAGCGTCGAAGAACGCATTCCGCCGTGGCTGAGGGGCAAGGGCTCCGGGTGGGTGACGGCCGAATACGGCATGCTCCCGCGCGCGACTGGTTCGCGCAACATGCGCGAGGCCACCAAGGGCAAGCAGGGCGGTCGAACGCTCGAAATCCAGCGCCTGATCGGCCGCAGCCTGCGTGCCGTCATAGACCTGCAAGCGCTTGGCGAGCGAACCATCACGCTGGACTGCGATGTGCTCCAGGCCGACGGCGGTACGCGCACGGCCTCGATCACCGGGGCATACGTGGCCCTGGCCGATGCGATCCAGAAGCTGCTCAAATCGAGGCGGATCAGGAAGAACCCGATGCACGGCCAGGTCGCCGCGGTCTCGGTCGGCGTGGTCGGCACCGAAGCCGTGCTCGATCTCGACTACGCCGAAGATTCGACCGCCGATACCGACCTGAACGTGGTCATGAACGACGGCGGCGGTTTCATCGAGGTGCAGGGCACCGCCGAGGGCCACGCCTTCCACCGCGACGAACTCGACCGCATGCTGGACCTGGCGCGCGACGGCATTGCAAAACTGATGGCCGCGCAGAACGCTGCGCTGGATCAGGGCTGAAGGAGCGGGTAGCAATGGCGAAGCGAACGCTGGTGGTCGCGTCCGGAAATGCCGGCAAGCTTACCGAGTTCGAGGACATGCTGGGCTCGCGCGGGTATGTCGTCAGACCGCAGTCGGATTTCGACGTCGAGCAGCCGCCCGAAACCGGAACGACCTTCGTCGAAAATGCGCTGGTCAAGGCCCGTAGCGCGGCTAAAGTCTCCGGCCATGCCGCGTTGGGCGACGATTCGGGGCTGGTGGTCCAGGCGCTCGACGGCCGGCCGGGCATCAACAGTGCGCGCTACGCCGGCCCGGACGCCGGCGACGATGCCAATATCGACAAGCTGATCGGAGAGCTCAAAGGCCTGCCCGAGGACAGGCGCGGGGCCTACTTCTACTGCTGCCTGGTGCTGCTGCGCCACGCCGACGACCCCGCTCCGCTGATTGCGACCGGCCGCTGGCACGGATACATTCTCGAATCGCGCCGCGGCGAGGGTGGCTTCGGCTACGATCCGGTCTTCTACGACCGCGAAATGGGTGCAACTGCCGCCGAACTTCCGGGGGCGGAAAAAAACCGCGTCAGCCACCGGGGGCAGGCACTGGACGTCCTGATGAAGAAGCTCGACGACCTGCCGGGGATCTGATCAGATGCCCGAACCGGCACGCGCATGGTCCAGGCCTTGACTCGGACTTGAGTTGCATCCCGGCCTCTTACCTCTGACCGATGGTTGCTTGACACTTCCATCATCTCAGCCCGCCTTATTCGCCACCCGTCCGTCGCGACGGGTCGTCAGGCCCTGTGGCTGGGGCGTTTCGCGACCGAGTGCACCGGAGGCGTACTCGCCTGTACGGTGAGGATGCGCGACCGAGCGAAACACCGCAGACGCGGAGCCTGGCGGCGCCGCAGCAGGACGGGTGGTGAATAAGGCGGGCTCAGAGTGGGCCGGGATGCTCAATTCAGAAAACCGCAAAGCTGCTGCGGCGAAATCAGGTCGGATTCAGGGCGAATTTACCCACAAATTCTGCGGAGGAGCCAAGTTTTCAATGTCCTGCTCCAATAACCGAGTTTGCCTTAACACCAAAAGCCGCCGAGCCATAGTTGGCTATGACCGCTTCACCACTAGATGAATCCAACTCGCCATTTACCAGTTCGGTAAATCCGACGACAATTGACGGCAGGCCAAAATAGGCTGTTCCTCCTTTGCTTGTTACGCTTGGCACGCCGAAACTGGGAAACAGAACGTAGGTTGAGCCGGAAATCAACTCGCCGCCAAGGTTTGTGAGACTGTCGTCGATCGGATAAATCCCGGGAATTTCGAGTATCGGCAATGGCCTTATAAGCGGCATCTGCGAGTCGTCAAGGTTGACCGAAAAAGCACTGAGTGCCTCGGGCTGTATCAATCGATAGGCCGGAGGACAGAGAGTATTGGCTGGGTTGAGGGGCGGGCAGATAAAAGGCGATACGAGGCCGGCATCGGAATCTGTCGTATACAAGCCTGCTTCGGGTTCTGAAATTTCGCCATCGACATAGTAGGGATCCATTGGATTCAGAACCACAACGCTGGACGATGCGCCGATATCGGGATTGACAACGTAATCGACACGGCGGGCAACGGCGAGCAGCACCGAGGCGACGGCATCGCGCGGATCGGCCCAGGTTTCGATGGTGCACCCGGCGTCGCAGACCAGGCTGCGCGTTTGGCCGGTAGCGGTACCGTCATCGTGCGCGTCCGCCAGCCCGAACGGCTCCGACGGAGGAACATGAAAGGGCTGGTCGCGGAACTGCGCCAGGTGTACCGCATCGAGGCCGTAGCGGGTACCGCGCTCGACGTTGATGAGCTGGTAATGGACGTGCAGCGAGTTGGTCGGCGCAAGGACGCCGGTGTTGCCGTTTATACTCCACGGCCCGTCGGAAAATTCCGCGGCGAGGCCCTCGCATGACAGCTGCGAAATGGAGCCGGGTTCGAAATCCGCCTCGAAGTGTCCCATCAGCAGCACCTCGGCGTATCCGTAGGGCTGGCTCAGCGCGAGTTCTGATTGCAGCGGTTGTGCGCTCAATATCTCTCCCGGCACGAGCGTGCAACTGGCATCTGTAGTCGTCAATCGCGGCCCGTCGACACCGGTGCTCAACGCAGCCTGCCACGCTTCGTCCGGACCCAGGTAGATGTTCAGGCTCTCGGTCGGCTCGCCTGCTGCACCCCGGAACTGCAAGCGGACCGCGGAATATTCGGGACGATTGGATATCTTGATGAGCGTATCCATCCCGCCGAGGGTGTTGTACAGCGGCAAGATAGCGACCTGTCCCGCTTCGCCCTGGGCCAGCCGAACCGCCTGCGCCGGCAGCGCGAAAAGGAGTAAAACCAGTAACAGCGTGAAATGAACCCGTTTCGTCGCGAATCTCATTGTCAATCTCCAACAGCGATCCTATTGAGAAACGCCGTCTCTCGGAACTGCATCAACGCGATGCCGCCAGATGTTGGGGCGCTAATTTGATCCAGGATTAAGATCTACGAATTCTTGCCGACCAATAACGCGCAACAGTTCCCAAAAAAATTCTACACCTTTTTTCTGGCTGTCTTAGTAAACGACACCCGCTCGGGATAATCCTGCGCGGAGCGCGTTTCGGTCGATTTTCCCGAATAACAGGCCTCGGCCAGCATGGATGCGTTGTCGCTGGTCACGACCAGCGCATCGGCGAGTTGCAGCACCGAAGCGTACGGGTTGGGTGCCTTCGGCCTCCAGCCGTAGGTGCGGGCCGGAATGTCAAGATGCTCGATCTTGCCTTTTGCGGCGCTTCTGCGGGGCGCCCAGGGTTCAGTCACGAATCCAATCCTCCAGGGGTAAGCCGGTGATACGGTCATAATGACGGCGGTTGCCGGTAACAAGCATACCGCCATGCGCCATGACAACAGAGGCGATCAGCAAGTCGGCATCAGCAACGCGGAACCCTGTTGATTCCAGTTGGGACTTGGTCCGGCCGAAATGCTCGGCGGCGGCAAGGTTCAATCCCAGCACTGGCAAGGTAGTCAGAAAAGAAGTGACCAAAGGCGCATTCGCATCCCGGTAACGCGACTTTTCAGCACCATAGCTGAGTTCGCAGGCCGTAATCCATGTCGTCGCCACCTCGTCGATAATGGCCGCACGGCGCTCAATGACCTTCTGATTGCCGCGCAAGATTTCGATACAGACATCCGTATCGAGAATCCTCACAATGCGACATCCCGTCCTTTGCTACGCGCTGCATAAATCGCGGCGGTTTCGGCAGCCGTGTCATCACAGGCCCATGTACCGGGAAGATTCGACCAGGCAGTAACCTGTTGCGTGACCTGCTCGCGCATAACGGCTCCAGCCTGTTCGCCTTGCAACGCGGCTTCAACGAGTTGGATGAATTCCTTGTTGACGCTGCGATGCTCGGCTACCGCCCGCTCCCGGACCCTGGCGAGCAATTGTTCCGGAATATTCTTGATCGTGATTGAGCTCATGGGTTTATCCAGTGTCATTCAAGGCAACCATTATGGTTGCATTCAACGCCTGCAACGTCAAGGCCGGATTGGCTCTTGCCCACCCCCAGTTTTTGACGCGTTGCGCTCCGAGATCAAACAAGCCGCATAGCCCGCGAGCGATCCGAGCGCCGACCCGGCCGGCCCAACGATGCCCTTCACATGCATCGACGACGTCAATCGCCGTGGCGGCTCGGCGCCAGTCCAACATTACCTGTGTTCACGGCCGGCTGGAAACTGGGGGTGGGCAAGGATGCGAAATTATTGGGCCGACACCGACAGACTGCAGTTCCGACTCGATTCGGTCGGGAAAAATCCGACCATGTAGCCATCCACCAGCCGGCCAAATAACCCTACATGCCGCATAATTCACCGGAAACCAGCCAACCAGCCAACCAGCCAACCAGCCAACCAGCCAACGAACCAACGAACCAACGAACCAACGAACCAACGAATCCCGTGCCCCTCACCCTCCCACCCCTGTCGCTATACATCCACCTCCCCTGGTGCGTCGCCAAATGCCCGTACTGCGATTTCAACTCGCATGCATTGAACGGCAATTTGCCCGAACAGGCGTATGTCGATGCGCTGATGCGCGATCTCGAACTGGACCTGCCGCGGGTCTGGGGCCGTACCGTGCATTCGATATTCTTCGGCGGCGGCACGCCCAGCCTGTTCTCGGCCGACGCGATCGGCCGGATCATCGACGGCGCCGCGGCGCGCCTGAAGCTGGCGCCGAACGCCGAGATCACGCTGGAGGCCAATCCGGGCACCGTCGAGCACGACCGCTTCGAGGCCTACCGTGCTGCCGGCGTCAACCGCATCAGCTTGGGGATACAGACCTTTGACGATGCAAAGTTGCAAACGCTGGGCCGGATCCACGACGGCCACCAGGCCAGGGCAGCGGTCAATGCGATCAAGGACGCCGGCTTCGACAACTTCAACCTCGACCTGATGTGGGCGCTGCCGGGCCAGACCGTCGAGCAGGCGCTGGCCGACGTCGAGCAAGCGCTGGCGTTCGACCCGCCGCACGTCTCGCACTACCAACTGACGCTCGAACCCAACACGGTATTCGCCGCCCGCCCGCCGACGCTGCCCGACGAAGAAACCGTCTGGACCATGCAGGACGCCTGCAGCGAACGTCTGAGCAAGTCCGGCTACGGCAACTATGAAGTCTCGGCCTGGGCGAAACCGGGCCGCGCCTGCCGCCACAACCTCAACTACTGGCGCTTCGGCGACTACCTCGGCATCGGCGCCGGCGCCTCGGGCAAGATCACGCTACCGGCCGAAGAGGCGGTGTTGAGAACGCGCCGCAAGAAAGTCCCGCATTCGTGGATGGCTGCGGCCACCGACGGCAGCTTCATCGCGGAACAGGAAGCCGTGGCAGCCGAAGACATGGCGTTCGAATACATGCTCAACCGCACCCGACTGGCCGAGCCGATTCCGCTGGCCGAGTTCGCGGCCCGCACCGGGGTCGGCGTCGAAGCGCTGCAGCCGGGGCTGGGCCATGCGATCGAAACGGGCCTGCTGGCGCATCGCGAGAGGGTCGAGGGCGATTCACCCGACGGCGCGGAGAATTCGGCCGGCGCCGGTTACCTGGTCCGCACCGAGCGCGGCGCGCAGTATCTAAACGATCTGCAGGCGCTGTTTCTGCCTGCCTGAGCGGAGCGTTCCTTCGCAAGTCAATCCCTACCACTCCCGGCCACCCGTTCCAGCGCCGCCGAGTCGAGCCGGTAAACCGTCCATTCGTCCATAGGCTCGGCGCCGAGGGCCTTGTAGAAATCGATCGCTGGCGTGTTCCAGTCGAGCACGCTCCACTCCATCCGGCCGCAGCCGCGGTCGCGGGCGGTGCCGGCCAGGTGCAGCAGCAGCGCCTTGCCGATGCCCTTGCCGCGCATGGTCTCGCGCACGAACAGGTCTTCGAGGTACAGCCCCGGTTTGCCCAGCCAGGTCGAGAAGTTGTGGAAGAACAGCGCGAAGCCGGCCGGCTCGCCCTGCCATTCCGCGATCACGGCCTCGGCGGTGGGATGGTCGCCGAACAGGGCCCGGTGGATCAGTTCCGGCGTGGCGACGGCCTCCTCGGGCGCTTTCTCGTAGACGGCCAGTTCCTGGATCAGCGCCAGCAGTTCGTCGACGTCGTCCGGGCCGGCCGGCCGGATCGTGAGTGGATTCTGATTGGCGTCGGACATTTTCACGCTCCGGTTGATTTAAACGGCAGCATAATGCCGTTGCAGGCTGATGCAGTGGGACTTTTTCTGCGAGTCGGTTACAATACACGGTCACGCGCCCGTAGCTCAGCTGGATAGAGTGCTGCCCTCCGAAGGCAGAGGTCGCAGGTTCGACTCCTGCCGGGCGCGCCAGATTTCGAAGGCCGCTGCATGGCGGCCTTTTTTGTGCGCGCGATTCGCCGCATTCCCGCGGCTGAACAGTCTCCCGCTTTTTCGACTGAAACGCGCTCCGGGCAGAGTTGTTCAGAGGTTCCTTAACGACAACACCCGTTCGGTCGCCTCACCGATGTCGCGCCCGAATCCCACCAGCCCTTCGTCGTGGCCGCCCATCACGGCGACGCGGGATTTCGCCAGGTCGGTGTCGCGGTACAGGCGGCCGAATTCGCGCGCCATTTCGGGCGTGCCGTAGGGCACGTCGCGCGACGTGGTCGGGATCCGGTCGATCAGCCGGTGCCAGAGTTCGGCGCTGTGGACGTGGGCAATCGCCTGGATATCCGGGTCGAGCTCGTAGATGGCCGCGTGGGTCAGCGCTTCGGACGAGGCCTGCACCGGACCTTCGCAGGTGACAAGGTTGGTGTCGATGTCGCAGGCGATCACCCGGCTCCAGTGGCGCGCATCGGTGCGCTCGATGTGCCCGGTCTGCGTGCCGCTGATGATAAAGCCGCGTTCCGGGCCGCGGATACTGAGATTGCCGAAGCCTACGCCGTGCTGCGGGTAATAGCCGACCAGGCCGGCGTCGAACAATTGGTTTCGGCAGGCGTTGAGTTCGGCGATGGTCTGGTCGGGCAATGGCGGGCCGCGGCGCCAGTCGCACTGATATTTGGTATAGCCCTCGTCGATCATCAGTCTGCGCCGCCCGCCGATTCCGGGAACAGTGACGCCAGGCCGGGTTCGTTCGCGTCGCAGACGCCGCGCTCGGTGATCAGCGCCGTGACCAGACGCGCCGGTGTGACGTCGAAGGCATGGTTGGCCGCCGGGGAGTCGTCTGCGATGGTCTGGACCGTGCGCACTTCATTGCCGTCCAGCCCGGTAATGTGGCTGACTTCGCTGGCGCTGCGCTCCTCGATGGGGATTTGCCGCAGACCGTCG
>DATGCS010000171.1:0-6756 GCA_035311685.1 Wenzhouxiangellaceae bacterium | reverse complement strand
CTGCGAGCACGGCTGTGTCTACTGCTTTGCCCGGCCGACGCACAGCTACCTCGATCTTTCTCCCGGGCTGGATTTCGAGACGCGGCTTTACTACAAGGCAAACGCGGTCGAACTGCTGGAAACCGAGCTGCGCAAACCCGGATACGTCTGCAAGCCGATCACCATCGGCGCCAATACCGATCCGTATCAACCGATCGAGCGCGAGCATCGAATCACCCGTAAGTTGCTGGAGACGATGCTCGACTACCGCCACCCGGTCAGCCTGATCACCAAGGGTTCGCTGATCGAGCGCGACCTGGATCTTTTATCTGAATTGGCCCGGCTGGGCCTGGTCTCGGTGCACGTCAGCGTCACCAGTCTGGACGCGAAGCTCAAACGCAATCTCGAGCCTCGCGCCGCATCGGCCGGGGTCCGGCTGCGGATGATCGAACGACTGGCAGCGTCGGGTGTACCGATCGGTGCCTTGATCGCGCCCGTCATCCCGGCGCTGACCGACCATGAACTCGAATCAATCGTCGAGCGCGTGGCCTCCGCTGGCGCGCGCAGCGCCGGCTACGTGCTGCTGCGACTGCCGCATGAGGTCGCAGGACTGTTCGTCGAGTGGCTGAAAACCCACTACCCGGACCGCGCCCGGCACGTCATGAGCCTGGTACGACAGTCGCGGGGCGGCAAGGATTACGACTCGGCCTGGGGACAGCGCATGCGCGGCAGCGGCCGGTTCGCGGACCTGATCGAGACCCGCTTCCGGCTGGCCTGTCGCCGCCAAGGACTGGCGCGCAGAAACGAGGCCGCGCTGCGCACAGGCCTGTTCCGGCGTCCTGCGCGGCCCGGCGACCAATCGACGCTGTTCTGAGCCGGACTCAGAGCGCGTCGATGACTCGCTGCAGACGGTTTCGCACCTCGCCGGCAACCCTGCCGAGTTCCGGATTTTCCACCGCCTGCATGGACGCGCGCGGATCCACGGCCGAGACTTCGACCTTGCCGTCTTCGAGCTCGCGCACGATCACGTTGCACGGCAGCATGGTGCCGATCTTCGGCTCGTGCTCGATCGCCTGCCAGGCCATCTCGGGATTGCACGCACCCAGGATCGTGTAATAGCGCATGTCGCGATCGAGCTTCTTTTTCATCGTCGCCTTGACGTCGATCTCGGTCAGCACCCCGAATCCCTCGCCTGAAAGCGCCTCGATTGCGCGCTCGCGCGCCTCTTCGGGCTTGCTTTCAAGTGTCTTGCCGATGTCGTAACTCATTCGCGCACCTCATCAATATCAGTAAGATCTAAAGTATAAAACAGCTGCGGTGAACACATCGGGCCGTCTGCCATTCGATCGGCCGGGCGCAGAGTTGTTCACGGACGCGCCAAATTCGCTATCCTCGGAATCCCCTTAGTATCAAGGTCAGCAGATGCGCGCTTTCATCGTCCTTCTTTCAGTACTCATATCGCCGATCGCACACGCCGGTGCAGCCGACTTTCTGCCCGGCTCGCGCTATGCCGCCGATGCGCCTTCGTTCCCGGCGGTGCTGGGCTACGAGGCCGGCGAACGCATCAGTTCGCCGGACAACGTGCGCAAGTGGTTCGACGCGCTGGAAGCGGCATACCCGGATCGCATCCGGATCTTCCCCTACGCCACCAGCTGGGAAGGCCGGGAGCTGTTCTACGCCGTGATCGGTACCCCCGAACGTCTGTCCAGCCTCGACGCCATCCAGGCCGACATCCAGGTCATCGCCCATCCCGACGAACACGACACGACCGCCGTCGAGGCGGCCGTAGCACGCGTGCCGGGCACGGTATGGATGGCCTACTCGGTGCACGGCAATGAGATTTCGCCGGCCGACGCTGCCATGGTTACCGCCTGGCATCTGCTGGCCGCAGAAGACGACGAAGTGGCCGATGCCATCCTCGAAGACACCCTGGTGTTCATCAACCCGATGCAGAATCCCGATGGCCGCGCTCGCTTCGTCCACGGCTTCGAAATGGCCGAGGGCCTGGAACCGGCGGCCAGCCGCCTGGCCGCCGAGCACGACGAGGCCTGGCCTTCCGGTCGCGTCAACCACTATCTGTTCGACCTCAACCGCGACTGGCTTTCGATCACCCAGCCCGAAACCAGGGGCCACGTGGCCGCGCTGCTCGACTGGTACCCGCTGGCGTTCGTCGACGCCCACGAAATGGGCGCGGACTCGAGCTTCTTCTTCGCCCCGGAGGCTATCCCGTACAACCCGCTGCTGGCCGGCGACCAGCGCGAGAATCTGGCGCTGTTCGGCAGAAACAACGCGCGCTGGTTCGACCGCTTCGGCTTCCCGTATTTCACCCGCGAGATTTTCGACGCGTTCTATCCCGGCTACGGCGCCAGCTGGCCGTCGTACTACGGCGGCATCGCGATGACCTACGAGCAGGGCTCGGCCCGGGGGCTGGTGATGCGACTACGCAACGGCACCGAAATGACCTATGCCGAGACGGTGCACGAGTACGTTGTGGCCTCGCTGGCCACGGCCCAGACGGTGGCCGAGCATCATGCAAAGCTCTGGCGCGATTTTCGCGACTACCGCACCGCCAACATCGAAATGGCGCGCAGCGAAGGCCCGCCCGCCTGGGCCATCCCGGCCCAGACCGACCAGGGCGGCGCCGACCGGCTGGCCGGCCTGCTGGCCAGCCACGGCATCGACACCTTCAGGGCTACCGAAACCGTGGACGCCTGCGGTCGCGAACTGCCCGCCGGAAGCTACGTCATCCCGGCCGATCAGCCCGAATACCGCAAGCTGCGCGTGCTGCTCGACCGTCGGGTCGAGATGGACGAATCATTCGTTGCCGACCAGGAACGGCGCCGGGCCAGGGACCTGCCCGACGAGATCTACGACGTGACCGCCTGGTCGCTGCCGCTGATGTTCAATATCGACACGCTGGAGTGCCGCCGCGCCGTGACCACAAACGGCATGCAGGCAGTTGGGCCCGGCGAGATTCCTCCCGGCAAAGTCGTCAATTCCGACGCGGACGTGGCCTGGCTGGTCCCCGGCGGCTCGCGCGCAACCGCAAAACTGATGGCCGCAGCGCTGCGTCGAGATCTGTACGTCCAGTCCAGCGAAGAAGCCTTCGTGCACGACGAACGCAGCTATCCTTCCGGCACGCTGATATTTCCGGCCGCGCGCAACGACGATGAACTGGTCCCGGTACTACGCGAACTCGCGATCACGACGGGCGCAGATGTCATCGGCGTCGACGACAGCTGGATCACGTCGGGCCCGGACTTCGGCAGCAACAAGACGCCTTTGCTGATTGCACCGCGCGTGGCGATCGCCTGGGATGCGCCCACCGACGTCTACTCGCCCGGTGCGGTCCGTTTCGTCCTGGAACGCCAGTTCGGCTATCCGGTAGTGCCCATCCGGACCGCGACGCTGGCGCGCGCCGACCTGAACCGATTCGACGTCGTGATTCTGGCCGATGAATCACGCTGGGGCGCCGGCGGTTACGCCGGGGTGCTGGGAACCGCCGGCAAGGACAACCTGGCCGACTGGGTTTCCGACGGCGGCGTGCTGGTCACGCTGGCCGGCGGCACCGAATGGGCCGCCCACCCCGACGTGGACCTGCTGGCGTTTCGCGCCGAGCACCAGGTTCGCGACGCGGAACCGGAGACCGGCGAGAAAGCCGACGAGGGTTCCGCCGACAGTGCCCGCGTGCCGGGCACGCTGATCGATTCGCCTGAACAATTCGAGCAGCTGGCCATGCCGGAAAGAGAGAATCCGGATTCGGTCGCCGGGGTGCTGGTTCGCGCAGTGGTCGACAATGATCACTGGTTGGCCGCCGGCGTGGCCGAAACGGTCAACGTGCTGGTCCGCGGCGATCGGATCTTCCAGCCGATGACCCGCGACCAGGGCCGCAACGTGGTGCGCTTCGCGGCCGCCGACGAGCTCCTGGGCAGCGGCCACCTGTGGGAAGAGAACCGCCTGCAACTCGCTTTCAAGCCGTTCGTCGTCAGCCAGAGCCGCGGCCGCGGACTGGTCATCGGATTCACCGAGGACCCGGCCGTACGCGCCTACCTGGACGGACTGAACATGCTGCTGATCAACGCCGTGCTGCGCGCCCCCAGCTACAGTTCGAAACTGCGATAAAAAAGGAGAACTTCATGAACAACCCCCGTATCCTCGCCTTCGCCGGCAGTACCCGCAAGGAATCCTTCAATCGCAAGCTGCTTGCCGTCGCGGTGGAACTGGCCCGACAGGCCGATCTCGACGTCCAGCACATCGAGCTGGCCGATTATCCGATGCCGATCATCAACGAGGATCTGGAGGCCGAAGAAGGCCAGCCGGAGAACGTCACCGCCCTGCGCAAGGTGATGCTGGAGGCCGACGGCCTGCTGCTGGCGTGTCCCGAATACAACAGTTCGATAACGCCGCTGATGAAGAACGTCATCGACTGGTGCTCGCGCAAGGAAAGCGGCGGCGGCGACCTGGCGCCCTACAAGGACAAGAAAGCGCTGCTGCTCGGCGCGTCGCCCAGCAAGTTCGGCGGCAAGCGCGCGATTGCAACAGTCAGGTCGATTCTCGACAATATCGGCGTCGACGTGTTCGACAAGGAATTCACCCTGCCCGGTGCCGGCGATGCATTCGACCACCTTGGCCAGCTTCGCGACGTCGAGATGGTCGATGGGCTCAAGGCGGTCGTCAAGGCATTCTCGGAGGCCGCGCGCTGACCACACGAGCGCGGGCGGACCTTCTGGCTTTTGACGGACACTGCTCGTATACTCGCAGCGTTGGCTTCGGCAATAGCCGGCCCTGCTCATCGCAGCAACCGGATAACGAGACGACCGAATAAATATATAGCGACCCAATCACCAGGAGAGGGGGAATGACCGAACTCAAGCAACTACTGATCGATCTCGCCAAGGATCCCGAACTTCAGGATCAGTATGAAGCTGCACCGAAAGAAACCATGCAACGCTACAAGCTTTCCGAGGAAGAAATAAAGGCCATGCTTGACAAGGACATCGAGACCGTCAAACGCCTCAGCGGACTCGATGAACTGAAATCGAATGGGCATATCCAGGCCCACGATTACAAGTAACTCATTACAGAAATGATCAGGGGGATCATTTCAATCGCCGGCGCATGGCTGACCATCGGCCTCGCGCTTGCGCAGAATTCGGACATCGGCCCGGACGCCTTCGAGGAAAAGCTCGACCGCGCAATCCTGCTCAATACAACGGCGCCGTGGCGCGAGTCGCAGCAGATTCTCGACGAGCTCAGGCCCCACCTGGATATCGCCAGTCCAGAACAGTATGCCGAATATGCCTATCTAGAAGCGCGCAACCTGACGCTTTCCGGAGACCTGGCAGGCGGGCTGGAAAGGGTCGCGGCGATGCTCGAGCGAGAATTGACTGCTCAGCAGAAGATCCGGGTCTACCGGCTGGGCGCCAACATTGCGGTCGTCGCCCGTCGCTTCGAGGAGGCTTTCGGCTACCTCCGCGACGGTTTGACGCTGCTCGCCGACCAGCCCAACGGACTATCGAATGACGGGCTGTATGGCCTTGCCTCATATTCTTACGCACAGGTCGGTGAGCTGGGTCGTGCGCGCGACTTCGGCCATATCGCCCTGACCGAGGCGCAAAATAAGGGCGACCCGCGTGCCGTCTGCTACGCCGAGCAACAGCTGGCGTTCGTCAACAAACTCGACGATCGCATCGAAACGGCCCGCCCGTATTACGAGGCCGCGATCTCGCACTGTCTCGAAGCCGGCGACGAACTCAGCGCCGCCATTTCGGAAAGCGGTCTGGGCGACTTGCTTCGCCGCGCTGGGGAATATGACGCCGCCGCGTCGCGGCTGGAATCGGGTCTGGCCCGGCTCAAAAAGGCCGAGTTCGAAAGCGGCATCTCCGAGACGAGTCTCTATTTCGCCCGGCTGGAAATGGCCAGGGATCGGCCGGACAGGGTCATCGGACTGCTCACGCCGGTACTGCACGAACTCGCCCGCGGCCAGACCTGGGACTACCTGGCCGAGGCGCACCGGATGCTCGGTGACATTGCCCGGGATCGGCAACAGTATCCACACGCCATGGAGCACTACGAGGCGCGCATGGAAGCCCGCGAGAAGCATCTGGACATGGAGCGCGCGCGCCGGATTGCTTATCTGGAGGTGGACTTCGACCTCAAGCATACCCAGCAACAGCTCGAACTCCTGCAGGAACAGGCGCGGGTAAGCGAACTGGAAACCCAGAACGAGAAGCAGCGCAAGCGCCTCCGGACAGCCGTGTACATGCTTGCCTGTGTCCTGTTCCTTGTGCTGGTCTTGTTGCTGGCCCACGCAACGCGCGAGCGCAGGCGCTTCCAGAACCTCTCGCACCGCGACGGTCTGACCGCGCTCAGCAACCATACGCGTTTCTTCGAGCTGGCCGAACGCGCGTTCGACTTGACCCGGGACAAGAAGGTGCCTTTCACCCTCGTACTGGCCGACATCGACCACTTCAAGCAGGTCAACGACATGCACGGGCATCTGGCCGGAGACGAAGTATTGCGCCGGGTCGGTGCCCGACTGCGCGAATGTTTCGGCAACCAGGGCATCATCGGCCGCATCGGCGGCGAAGAATTCGGCATAGCCGTTCCGGGCTATCGACCCGGGGACGTCGAGAACGACCTGGACCGGTTGCGCGAACTACTGAAGGATGTCCGCTCCGGTGACGAAACCATTACCGTCACCATGAGCTTCGGCATCGCCCAGCGTCGTCGAAATGACAGCGCCCTGACCGAAATACGCGAGCGCGCCGACGAGGC
>DATGCS010000170.1:0-3717 GCA_035311685.1 Wenzhouxiangellaceae bacterium | reverse complement strand
CCGGGTTTGCGCAGCTCGGTTTCCAGCAGTTCGACCGCGTTTGCCTTGTAGTAAAGCCGCGTCTCGAAATCCAGCCCGGGAGAAAGATCGAGGTAGCTGTGCGTCGGCCGGGCAAAGCAGTAGACACAGCCGTGCTCGCAGCCTCGGTAGGGATTGATCGATTGCTCGAACGGCACATCGGGCGAGGCGTTGCGCGAAATGATCGACTTCGCCGCCTCGGCATGCACAACCGTGGCCAGCTTCGGCAATGCCTCGAGTTCTTCGGCTCGCTCGGCATGGCAATCGTCGGCAACCTGCTCGCAGGCCTGGCGGGCGAACCGCCCGGCGCGATTGGAAATCGCCCCTCGGCCCTTTTCACGATGAATCATGGCTCGATTCTAGACTGTATAAAAAATCAGTTCAAGTTGGCGAGCGTTTCCCCGAGGCTCTTGTTATCGCTTTTTCCCGATACGGCAATCACACGGGATCGATGAGCTTCTTTCGCGAGGCATCCAGCGCCCGGCGCTGGTCTTCCGATAATTCCGGGTGCGCGAGGTCGAGCTGTTTGAGCGTATGCACCATGGTGCGCGCCACGGCCACGCGCATGTACGGCTTGGAATCGGCCGGGATGGCATACCAGGGAGCGAAATTCCGCGAAGTCTGGCGCAGTGCGTCCTGGTAGGCATTCATGTACTCGGGCCAGCGCGCGCGGTCGTCCAGGTCGGCGGCAGAGAACTTCCAGTGCTTGTCGGCCCGGTCCAGCCGACGCAGGAAGCGTTTCTTCTGTTCCGGTTGAGATACGTTCAGCCAGAATTTGACGATCACCGTGCCGTTGCGCGCCAGGTGCCGCTCCCATTGCCGAATCGACGCCAGGCGTTCGTCCCATATCGTGGCAAGATCGATGTTGGGCAGGTTCTGGCCGTCCAGAAGTTCTGGTTTGACCCTTACCACCAGGCACTCTTCGTAATGGGAGCGGTTGAAGATGCCGATCTTGCCGCGTTCCGGCAACACCCGGGCGCAGCGCCAGAGGAAGTCATGCTTGCGCTCGCGCTCGCTGGGCACGCCAAAAGCCTCGACCTGAAAGCCGGCCGGGTTGACCCCGGAAAAGACCTTGCGGATTGTTGAATCCTTGCCCGCCGCGTCCATTGCCTGGAACACCGTCAGCACGGCATAGCGGCCGTCGGCATAAAGCACGCGCTGCAGGTCGTGAAGTTCTTCGACCAGGTCGGCGAGTTCCTTTTTCAGCGATTTTCTCGACGGTAGGTCGTCCGCCGCGGTCGGAAAATCGGAAAGCGCGAAATTTCCGTCGAAAGGCACGAGATGTTGCCGGTACGATGCTGGTTGCAGTGCAGGCATCCGAGTCCTTGCTTGCGGCGGGGTATGTCGTGATTATGGCGCATTCGGGCGACTGGCGATTGACAGCTTCTCTTGACGGCCTGACAGGTAAAATTAGACGCTGCTGATCTGCAAGCGTGCCGTGACCGACTTTTTCCTGTTTTTCGTGCCCTGGGAATTCAGCTGGCTTGTGCAGCTGACCATCTGGGGCTCGCTGCTGCTGTACTGGAACGGCCTGCGGCTGAGCGGTTCGGACGAACTGCCGGGCTATGGACCGGTGCTGGCGTTCGTGGTCGGGATGTTGCTGATGTACCTGGTCACCCAGACACGCTTCGATTACTGGTCGCAATACATGTTCTTCGTCCACCGCGGCCAGCACCTGGTGCTGCACCACCTGGCACCGTTCCTGATCGCGCTTGCGATGCCGGCGCCGGTGCTTGCGCGCGGCCTGCCCGAGGGGGTCAAGCGCTGGTTTGCTCGTCGGACCTGGCTCAAAGCCGGCTGGGTCGGTATATACAGATTCCTGCAGCAGCCGTTCATCGCCTGCCTGCTGTTCGTCGGGCTGATCGCATTCTGGCTCACGCCAGAAATACATTTCGATGCGATGCTGAGCTCGACCCTGTACTGGGTCATGAACTGGTCGATGGCGCTGGACGGGCTGCTGTTCTGGTGGCTGATGTTCGATCGGGGCAAGCCGGGCATAACGCCCCGACTGGGTTACGGGACGCGGGTGCTGCTGCTGGCCGCGGTGATGGTGCCGCAGATCATCATCGGCGCCAGTATCACGTTTGCCGACCGGATCTGGTTCGACGTCTACGCCGTTTGCGGCCGTGCCTGGCCGGTGGCATCGATCACCGACCAGTATCTGGGTGGTCTGATTACCTGGATCCCGGCCGCGATGATGAGTGTGGTCGGCGCGCTGATCGTGCTGCGGTTCTGGATTTATTCCGATCACCGCGACAATGGCCATGACGAGCGCCGCGGCAAGCGGGGAGGTCCGACCGACACCCGAAACCCGTCTGTGGATTACGCTGATGTACGCTGAGGAACTTATGCGAGGAATGACATGAAACTGGCAAGTGCAGTCGTGGCGCTGGTGGTTCTGCTGGCCGGAGCGCTCTGGTGGGTGGGGCAGATGGCGCCGGAATCGCCGATCGAGGTCGACAACGCGCGGGTGCGGCTGGTGCCGGGCGGCGGCCCGATGGCCGGCTATATGGAAATCCGCAACCATTCCGATGACGTGATTCGGCTGGTCGGCGCCGCGTCGCCGGCTTTCGGCAACGTGATGATTCACCGCACCATCCTGAGCGATGGTCGGGCCCGGATGCAGCACCAGTCCGACGGCGTCCGGATCGTGCCCGGCGACTCGGCCGTGTTCAAGCCGCGCGATCTCCACCTGATGCTGATGCAGCCGAAAGGCGCGCTCGAAGTCGGCGATCAGGTCGAAATTGTGCTGCGCTTCGAGGGTATAGTCCCGGCGGAGTGGCCGGTGGCGTTCACGGTCGTACCGGTGACGTTGGAGTGAGCCTGGCGGTCACCCCCGGCCGTATCATCGCGACAATCGCGCTGGTCCTGCTTGCAGCCGGCTGCGACGACGAGGGTTGGAACGGCAAGAACATCACGGGCCTGATGCCTGAACTCGAGTTCAGGCTCACCGACGAAAACGGCAACCGCGTGAGCGAGGATGTTTTCGCCGGCCGGCCCGTCGCCATGTATTTCGGCTTCACTCATTGCCCGGATATCTGTCCCACAACACTGGCGCGGCTTGCGGCCGCTACCCGGCGACTGCCCGAGCCGATAAGCCAGGACCTGCAGCTGGCTTTCGTCAGCGTCGATCCGGCGCGCGACGGGCCGGAGCAACTCGACAAATACACCGGCGCGTTCAGCGACCGGATGCTGGGACTGACCGGCACCCAGAAACAACTCCAGGCGCTCACCCGACGCTACCGCATTACCTACGGCTACGACGAACCCGACGCCAACGGCGACTACGAAGTGAGCCACAGTTCGGCGATTTTCGTGTTCGACGCCGAGCTGGAGCCCAGGCTGATGCTGCTCGACAGCCTGGAAGTGCCCCAGATGGCCGAGGATCTGGAGCGCTTGTTGACAATGCCCTGAACCCCTTTGTTCTGAGGGAGGCGCCTCCCGGCGCCGACCGGGCAGGAGCAATCCGGGACTATTGATCGCGGCCTGGAGACCGCTCCTACGAAAATCATGACGCTCCTACGAAAATCATGACAATTTTTCGGGTCCGTCTTGCATTTTTCCCGATTTTCGGCTATAAAGACGGGCTCGATTTGGAATAGCCGAACAGCGGCTGCTCCAGCTGTTTTTTAGTAATCCTAATTCTAGTCATCAAATTGGAACTGCCGTTATGTCCAGAGTCTGCCAGGTAACCGGCAA
>DATGCS010000169.1:0-17010 GCA_035311685.1 Wenzhouxiangellaceae bacterium | reverse complement strand
TCCTGGGTCTGGTGCTGCTTGTCGGTCGAATCGCGCACGCGCTGGGATTGAACCGCACCGCCGGCGCCAGCCGTGCGCGGGTTGTTGGAACGGTGCTCACCTGGGTCGTCCTGTTGGTGGCATCCGGCATGGGCCTCGCCGCGGGTGTGGTGGCGGCGATCAGATGACAGGTCATTGAGGACTCCGCGCCGTTGCGACCGGACTGTTGAAACCGACCGGATTGGTCAGCCGGCGCTTTCCAGAGCCGTAACGCCCCAGTAAAGCGCCGTGTAGATCTTCGGGTCCACCGCCTTGCCTTGTCGGTACTGTTCGCGCAGCCAGGCATCGATCCGATCGTGCGCTATGGCGTGAACAATGATGTCTTCGCTCGCGTCACCGCCGCCGCGGCCGGTTTTTTCCAGTTCGCTGGCCGCCAGGAACACGGCAGTTTCGTCGGTCATGCCGGCCGAGGTCGGGCAGCGCATGATTTCCGTGATCTTTCCCGCCGTATAGCCGGTCTCCTCGACGAGTTCCCGGTGTGCGGCGGCGAAGACCGATTCGTCGGCCTGGCCGTGCTGGTCGCCGACCAGCCCGGCCGGCAGCTCGATCGTCATGCGTTCGACCGGCTTTCGGTACTGCTCGACCAGCAGGAGCCGGCGATCGGTCAACCAGGCCACGAGTACCGCAACGACCGGATTGGTGCGCGTGGCGTACTCCCAGTCATCGCGCTCCACCAGGCTCAGATACCGGCCCTTATAATGCGTTTTCGTCTGCATGCGACTTCCATGTTGCGATTCGGCGCCGCCGCAAGCTGCGCCTCCAGGGTGAACATTCTTGCACGAACGCGGTCGCATTCCTGTCGCTCGTTCAGCCCGCATTGCTGAACTCGACTCCGGGACGTCCTGATTCAAACACTCAAACTCAAAATCGAGCATTCCATGAATCCGAAGTACTTCATTTTCCTGGCGTTCACGACGCTTTTCTCGATGGCCGTCGCGGCCAATTCCAGTTCTTTGCAGGCGCAGCCTTCGGATGAAGCTGCCAAGCAACCAGAGCAGCAGGTGCCAGCCGAGATGCAGCTGACCACCTGGTTCCAGCGGGCCGCCGAGGCCTATGCGGCTGAAGACCACAAGGCGTGGGTCACGGCGCTCGAAAACCTTCATCGTCTGAGGCCGTTCAACTACGATTTCATGCGTCAACTGGTCATGGGCTATGCACTGACAGGCAAAACGTCCGAAGCCTTCAACATGATGCTGCGGATGCAGCAGCAGGGGCTGGCCGCCGACTGGGACCGGGTCGAGGAGGTCGAATCGCTGCGCTCGTATCCTCTTTATTCGCATCTGCGCGACCTAATGAAAAGCGCCGCTGAACCGGCCGGCCAGACTTCCGAGGTCCTCACCATATCCGCCGACTACCCGATGCCCGAGGCGCTTGCCTTCGACGCCCGTACCGGTCGCATCTTCGTCGGGACGATCAGGGACGGGTTGATCCTGGTCCGCGACGAAAACGACACCGAATTCAGTACGTTTGCCGAACCGGAAGGTACACCGGGACTGCGAGCCGTGTTCGATCTGCTGGTCGACGAGGCGCGCGGTCATCTCTGGGTAGCCACCGGGACGACCGGTCAGTATCGCAATGCCCGCGGGTCGGACTTCGGCCGCACGGCGCTCATCAAGCTGGACCTGGAAACCGGCGAGAAACTTGGTGAATTCCGTGTTCTGCCTGATGGGCAGCCGCACATGCTGGGTGCGTTGGTACAGGCCGCCGACGGCACCATTTACGCCGCCGACGGGGCCGCCCCGCAGATCTACCGGTTGCAGCCGGGAGACGAGAGACCGCAGCCGTTTACAGGAACGCCTGCATTCACGGGCTTGCGCGGCATCGCGCTTTCGGAAGACGAAAAACGGCTCTACGTGGCCGATTACGATCTCGGTCTGTTCTTCTTCAATCTCGATGAGAACCGGGCGGGTTTTGCCCTGGGAATTCCCGAAACGCTCAACTTGGGTGGTATTGACGGGCTTTATCAATGGGGTGGATACCTTGTGGCGATACAGAACGGCGTCACGCCGCAGCGCGTACTCCGTCTCAAGCTCGATGACTCGGGCACGCGGGTCGCGAGCATCGCCACAATGGCCAAGGCGCTGCCATCGTTCGATAATCCGACGTTCGGAACCGTGGCCGGTGAAGATCTTCTTTTCATGGCCGCCAGCCATTGGCATCGTGTAGGATCCGACGGTCGCGTAGTGAATCCGCCGCTGCCGGAAGTGCCCGTGCTGCGTGCATCGATCAGGGACGCCGAGAATGCAGTTGTCGGTGAAGAGGCGCTCGAAAAACTCAAGCGCCGGGATGGTTCGGCGATGTAGCGTCGCTGAAGCCCTTCCAGCCCGACAGCCGGGATCGATTGCCGCGAATATGGTCGTGACTGTCGTCGAACTGTCCTCGTGACTATCTTTGTGACTATCGTCGACCGAGGCGATGCAGGCGCTGGCGCAGGGTCTGACCGAAACCGAGAGTGTCCAAAAGCACGTCCATCCCGTCGGGATTGGCGGTGCCGAAGCCCGGATGGGTTGCGTTTTCGATTTCGGCAATCGGTGTCTCAAGGCCGGTGAGCCGGCGTGACAGGCGAACTGTGGGTTCATGCCGGCGCAAGCGCGCACCCATCGCCCTGGCGCCGCGAATCTTGAGAAAGGCCAATTCGTCGATGCGTTCGAACAGACTGTCGATGGTGCCGAAGTGGGCGAGCAGTGATGCGGCCGTTTTGGGTCCCACGCCGGGCACACCGGGAATGTTATCGACAGGGTCACCGGTGAGCGCCAGGAAGTCGGCGATCTGGTCGGGTCTGACGCCGAACTTCAGTTCAACTCCGGTCTCATCGAGCCGGTTGCGCCTGGCGAAATCCCACCAGCTGTCGCCCGGCCCGCCCAGCAGTTGTGCCAGGTCCTTGTCGCCCGTCACCACTGCCACGGCATGGCCGCGGCCACGCCAATAGCGAGAAAGTGCGGCGATGAGATCATCGGCCTCGAATCGGCTGTGCATGTAAAGCGGCAGGCCGAGGCACCCGGCCAGGTCCTTGCACCATTTGAACTGGCGTTCGAGGTCTTCGGGCGCCGGTTCGCGGTTGGCCTTGTACTCTGGGTAGATCTCGTTGCGGAACGACTTTGACAGAGATTCGTCAAACGCTACCGCCACGTGTCGGCTTCCGGTGCTTTCAAGAAACTCGCACAGGAAGCGGGCGAAGCCGTAAACAGCGTTGGTCGGACGGCCCTGCGGGTCGGCAAAGTCTTCGGGCATGGAGTACCAGGCGCGAAAGATGTAGATGCTCGCGTCGATCAGGTGCACCGGTGGCTTTTCGTCAGTCGCCATGGCCCGCAGTGTAACCCTACGCTGCTTGCCAATTCGATTGACGACTTCGATTCACGATTGGGTGCGCAATCGGGGTGCCGGTTCAGTTTCCGTTTATCGACATATGCTAGTGTTTTGGCATGAAGCAGAAAACCCTTGAATTGAAATCGGGTCTAAGGATGGCCGGTCTGATCGTAGCCGTCGCCTTGCTGGGCGGCTGTTCGACCTATTACGAGTCTTATTACCCTGATTCGGGTGTCTACTACGGCGATTCCGGCGTATACGGTCATTCTTACGGCTATCCGCAGCGGGGTTATGGCGCGGTGAACCCGGCGGCTTATCCGTACTGGTCGATCGACTACTTCTACTTCAGCCAGTATTACCATCCTTACTCGGTCTACGTGGGCTACAACGAACCATTGTATTACCCCTATCCGGGATGGATTTTCGGGGACTATCGAGCGTTACGCCCGCGCGGCCATGGGTCTTCGTTCGCCTTCGGCTTCGGTTATCCGTGGTACGGCTATGGGAACCGCTATCCGGCCTATTCGTTCGGTTTCTTTTCCGGCTACGACCCTTACTACTATGGCGGGCACTATCGTGGCGAGCGGCATGGCCGCCACAGGATCCGCCAGATCGACCGCCGGCTCGAGGCGCTGCAGCATGACGATTCATATGTGTCGCGTCGAGAATTGCTGGGACGCGACCGGGTCGGCAGCAGTGTCTACGACAGTCGCCGTGGGTACCATAATCGCGATCGCAACGACGCGACGCGCTCGCAGTCGCGGGCAGCTATGATGCGCCAGCGCAACTCGGGCGCTTCGCGTGCGCCACAGCGAACAGTCGCACCGGATCGAAGGGTAGAGCGCCGTCGCGCACCCGATGTCCGGTCGGAGCGTCGGCCAGACCGGCGTACGCTCGATCGCGACCGTATTCGGCGCGACGGCGGTGGGTCGGCATACGAGGGACATCGCGGAATTCCGATCGAGAATCTGCGCGGCCGCGTGATCGTCGATTCCCGCAGCAATCGGTCGGACGATGCCCGGGGTCGTGACGCCGGTCGGCGCGATCATGGCGGCGCCGCCAAAAACATCCGGCGCGCGCCGGCCATCGACTGGAATCGCGGTGATCGCCAGTCTCGACAACAATCGGGCCGGGTCTTGCGCCGCGCCGACAACGGTGGTCGAGACAATCTATTGAACCGATCGACCCGGAGTTTCGGCGCACCGCCGCAGAGACCGAATCGTCGTGCGGCGCCGTCGCCGCGCCCGGCCCGTGACGTCAGTCGGCCCGAGGCCCCGAAGCGCGCATCGTCATCGTCGCGCTCGCGACAGTCCGAGATGCGTCAGGACTCCAGCGGCCGGCGGTCGAGCAACCGCAGTCTGCGCAACGGCGGCGGCAATAGTCGTGCTGGCGGTAAGCGCCGCTGAGCAGGTTAGGGAATCTCTGAACAACCCTGCGTAGGCGCGACGGGTCATTCAGAGGTTCCTTAGTCCCTTCGCGTCATCCTGGCGCAAATCGCGGCGGCCCCGATCAATGCACTCGTCGGGGTAAAATACCGGATTGATTTCAGTGCCTTGGGCCCTTGCGCCAGGCGGGTTGCCATGCGTTATCCTGAAAATTTCGATGTCATCGTCATCGGCGGCGGCCATGCCGGCACCGAGGCGGCATTGGCTGCGGCCCGTTGCGGCGCCGATACGCTGTTGATCACTCACAATATCGAGACGATTGGTCAGATGAGTTGCAATCCTGCAATCGGCGGCATCGGCAAAGGCCACCTGGTGAAGGAAGTCGATGCCCTGGGCGGTGCGATGGCGATTGCTGCCGACGCCGCGGGCATCCAGTGGCGTCGTCTCAATGCGAGCAAGGGCCCCGCCGTTCGCGCCACGCGCGCCCAGTGCGATCGCAATCTCTACCGCGCCGCGATCCGCCGCATGGTGGAGCAACAGCCGGGGCTGACGATTTTCCAGGCAAGCGTCGACGATCTCGTGGTGGAGGGCGATCGAGTGGTCGGCTGCCGCACCGGCCTCGGTCTTGACTTTCATGCCGGTGCCGTAGTGCTGACCACCGGCACGTTTCTCGGCGGCGTCATCCACATGGGCCAGGCCCGCTCGTCAGGCGGCCGCGCCGGCGATGCGCCGGCGAACGCGCTGGCCGAACGGCTGCGCGCGCTGCCGCTCAGCGTGGCGCGACTGAAGACGGGCACGCCGCCGCGGCTGGACGGACGCAGTATCGATTTCTCGCGCATCGAACAGCAGACCGGCGACGATCCCCGGCCGGTGTTCTCGTTTCTCGGCTCGGTCGACGACCATCCGGCGCAGCGGTCTTGCTTCATTACCCGCACCCGGCCGGTAACCCATGACATCATCCGCGGCGCCCTGGATCGTTCGCCGATGTACTCGGGCGCCATTGAGGGGATTGGTCCGCGCTATTGCCCTTCGATCGAGGACAAGATCGTGCGCTTCGCCGACAAGGACTCGCACCAGATCTTTCTCGAACCCGAGGGACTGGACCTCAACGAGTGGTATCCCAACGGCATTTCGACCAGCTTGCCTTTCGACGTCCAGCTTGAATTCGTGCGCACGATTCCCGGCCTGGAAAACGTGCGTATCACCCGCCCGGGCTACGCGATCGAGTACGACTTTCTCGATCCGCGCGACCTCGAGCCCGGGCTCGAATCCAGGGTGCTGCAGCGCTTGTTCCTGGCCGGCCAGATCAACGGCACCACGGGCTACGAGGAAGCCGGCGCCCAGGGTATCGTCGCCGGACTCAACGCCGCGCGTGCCGTGGCCGGGCGGCCGGCGTGGCAGCCGGAGCGTTGCGATGCCTATATCGGCGTGATGATCGACGACCTGATCACGCGCGGAACGGCCGAACCTTACCGAATGTTCACCAGTCGGGCCGAGTACCGTCTGATGCTGCGCGAGGACAACGCCGATCTGCGACTGACCCAAAGCGGCCGCGACCTGGGTCTGGTCGACGCTGCGCGCCATGCGGCCTTCACTGAACGTCGCGATGCGATCGAGGATGAGGCTCGGCGACTGGAAAAGCTTCGCGTGGGCCGCGAAAGCGACCTCGCCCGCGAACTGGAAGCGCGCCTGGACACGCCCATGACCAAGGACGTCAGTGCCGCCGACCTGCTGAAGCGGCCGGGCATCGGCTATGCAGCGCTGATGACCATTCCGGCGCTGGGGCCCGGTGTCGAACGTCCGGATGTGGCCGAGCAGGTCGAGACGACCATTCGATATGCCGGCTACTTGAACCGCCAGCACGAGGAGATCAAGCGGGCCCGGAGCGCCGAAGAGATGCCGATTCCCGAAAGCTTCGACTTCGCTTGCGTGCGCGGGCTCTCGGCCGAGGTGCTGGAAAAGCTGCAGCGCCGGCAGCCGGCCACCGTGGGTCAGGCCAGCCGGATTCCGGGAATGACGCCGGCCGCGATTTCGCAGCTACTGGTCTGGCTGAAGCGCGCCCGCTCGGCGGCTTGAAGCCTGCCCTGATTCATTCACCCCCGGTTCACGCGCGATGCCGATACTGGGATTGTCGACAGCGGTTACCTCTCTCGGTTACTGGCTCCCTCCCGTCCGCTGTCGACACGTTGATATAGCCCCGGCCACAACTCCCGGCCGGGGTTTTTTTTGCCTCTGCCAAGCGTCGACGCCCTGCACCGAGCCTGGCGGCATCAAGGGTATAGTGATGGTTCTTCGAGCGAATCGGCGGTTACTAATGAAGCTGTTAGTAAGGAGAATTCAATGAACGAGAACAGGCAGAAGACCGCCCGGATGCTGGGTTGGGCAGGCATCATCCCGTTTGCAGCGCTGGCCGTTGCCGCAGTGATCGGCGCGCCCGAGCCGGTGCAGCTGCTGCTGGTCGGGTATGCCGTCGCGATTTTGGCATTTCTCAACGGCACTTTATGGGCCGGTGCGCTGCAGCGGCCCTCGGACGTGCCGGCGCCGCTGATCGCGAGCAATCTTCTGCTGCTCGCCGCGCTTCCGGCGCTGCTGATGCCGTTGAGCGCCGCCGCCGGTTGGCTGGCATTGTTGTTTGGCCTGCACCTGGTCGCCGATTGGCGCTGGGTGCTTACCGGGCATCCGGGTTGGTATCGTCGCACGCGGCTTTTATTGAGCGGTATCGCCATCGCATTTCTGCTGGTTGCCGCCATGGGGGGCGCTGCGAATGGCTGACGACTATGATGATGAGCGTCATGACGAGCGGCAACCGATACTTCGCGCGCGCGGCGTGACGCGGACTTACCACGACGGGAGTCAGGACATTTGCGTGCTCGACTCGGTCGACCTGGACATCTCGGCCGGCGAGAAGCTGGCGATCACCGGCGAGTCGGGCTCGGGAAAGTCGACTTTTCTTCACCTGGCTGCGGGCATGGATCTTCCCGACGCCGGGACCATCGAACTGCTCGGCGAACACGTCAACCGGCTGGACGAACCCGAACGCACCCGCTTTCGCGCCCGCCATATCGGGCTGGTGTTCCAGGACTACAACCTGATCGAATCGTTGAGCGCGGGCGAAAACATCGAGCTGGTCGGCTGGTTGACCGGCAAGCCGGCCCGGATCGATGACATCCGGCGCCTGGCCGGCGAACTGGGCATTGCCGAGTTGCTGGACCGGCGTCCTGATCAGCTGTCGGGCGGCCAGCAGCAGCGGGTTGCCATTGCCCGTGCGCTGATCCACGAACCCTCGCTGGTACTGGCCGACGAGCCGACCGGCAGTCTGGACCAGGCCAGCGCGGAGCAGGTCATGCAGGTGCTGTCCGAAAGCGTCGACGCCCGCGGTTGCGCCCTGGTGCTGGTGACCCACAGCGAGACGGCGGCTGCGCGCTGTGACCGACGCGTTCGACTCCGGGCAGGGAAGCTGGAGGCGGCTTGATGCTGGCACGACTGTCGCGCGCCTTTTTTCACCGTCATCCCGCACAGGTTCTGCTCGCCCTGACCGGCATCGCCGCAGGCGTGGCGGTGGTGACCGGCGTGGCCTTGCTGCGCGGCGCGCTGGTCGAATCGCTGGACGCGGTCTCGGCCGAACTGGTCGGCGACCAGGCGCTGGTCGTTCGACATCCATCCGGTCGGGTCGACGTGAGCGAGTATGCCAGGCTCGCGCGCCAGCCCGGCGCGCCCGATTTCGTACCCGTGCTCCGCGCGCCGGTACGCATCGACGGTCAACGCCTGGAGGTGGTCGGTGTCGATCCATTCAGCGGCATCCGGACGCTTACCGGCACCGGCGGCGCCGGTTTGTCGACAGCCCTGTTCGATGAATCCGGGGGTATCCCTTCGGCGGTCGTGAGTGCCTCCACGCTGGCGCTTCTGGGCGGCGGGCTCGATTCGGTCCTGACCCTCGACGAGTCCGGGCGGCAGGTGCGCGTGACAGCCGTTATCCGCGGACGACCCGGACTGGACCGGCGTTTGCTGATGGATATTTCCCGGGCCCAGACGATGCTCGGCGAGCGCGGGTGGGTCTCGGAGTTGCTGGCACCGCCGCAATCCGAGAGCTGGCTGCGCTCGAACCTCGGTGAGGAGCTCCTGCTGGTCACGGCTTCCAGCCAGCGTGCATCGGCCCAGCAGCTGACCGCAGGGATGCGCGCGAACCTGACGGCCATGAGTCTGCTGGCGCTGGCCACCGGCCTGTTTGTCGTCTACAGCGTGCTGAGCTTTTTGATGGTGCAGCGGCGCCGGACCTTCGGTTTGCTGCGCGCGCTCGGGATGACCCACGGTCGTCTGGCGCGACTGCTGGTTGGCGAAGTCGTGGTGATCGCCGCTTTCGGTGCGCTGGGCGGACTGGTGGCCGGCACGGTGTTGTCGGATCAGCTGCTGCGCCTGATCGCCGCGCCCGTGGCCGAAGTTTACGGGCAGTTGCCGCCTGCGGCCACGAACCCGACGCCGTGGTTGTACGCGGGCATCTGGCTGGCCGCGCTCGCGGCCGCCGTGGCGGTGACCGTGCCGGTGATGCGCGAGGCGCTGCGGATTCCACCCGGACGATTGGTGCGCTCGTTCGCGGTACATGTACTGCCGGCGCGAAAGGTGCTGGTTCTGGCCGTGCTGCTGGTGACCGCGGGCGCTGCCTGGGTTGCATTGGACGGTCGGCTGGTCGCTGCGCTGGGCGGACTGTTTCTGGTGCTGGCCGGTGTGATCGTGACGATTCCGATGATCGGGTTCGGGCTGGTGCGGGGACTGGCGCGCCGCACCGCCACAACGCTGCCGGGTCGCGCGCTCCGGCTGCTGGAAACGGCGCGGGGGCGATTGTCTCCGGCGTTGGCCGCGCTTTCGCTTGCCCTGGCACTGGCCATCGGTATGGGCATGATGATTCTGGGTTTCCGCGGCGCCGTGGGGGACTGGGTCACCCGGCTCCTGCAGGCCGACATGTACGTTTCGCTGGAAAGTCGGTCGCTCGAGCGCGAGCAGGTGGGTCAACTGGCGGCAATGGAAGGCGTGGAGGCGTTTTCATCGGTGCGTCGAACCCGCCTGGCCGACGGTACGACCCTGACCGCGTACGATCTGCCGGCGCGCGCCTGGTCGGGCTTCGAACTGCTGGACGGCGAATCGCGCGATGCGCGCCAGCGATTCGGTGCCGGAGATGCAGTGCTGGTGTCCGAGCCCCTGGCACGGCGCAAGTCGCTGGCGGTCGGCGATATTGTCGAGTTGCCGACACCCGACGGCCCGGCGCGCCTGCCGATTGCCGCGGTGTTCCGCGATTACAGTTCCGAGCAGGGTTTCGTGGCCGTGACCGCAGATCTTTACCGGCGCTGGTTCGACGATCACGCCGTCGACAGCGTCGGGCTCTACCTGGCCGACGGCGTGACGCCGCCCGAACTGGGCCGACGAATCGATCGCCTGGAGCTGGGGGGTGCCGCGCAGTGGATTACGCCGGCCGGTATTCAGCGCGAGAGCCTGGCGGTATTCGACCGCACGTTTCGCGTGTCCTGGGCGCTGGCGATGCTGGTCGGCCTGATCGCCCTGGTCGCGTTGACCAGCGCGCTGCTGGCGCAGGGGCTCGAGCGTTCGCGCGAACATGCCACTTTGCGCGCACTCGGGTTGTCCCCGGCGCGGCTGTTCGGTCTGGTCACGGTGCAGTCGGCCGGGTTGACGGCGGTGGCGCTGGCCACAGCCCTGCCCTTGGCGGTGCTGATTCACTACGCGCTGTCGCTGCTGATTCAGCCGCGTGCCTTCGGCTGGAGCCTGCCGGCAGGTCTGCCCCCGGCCGAACCGGTGCTATGGGTGGTGCCGGTGGCGCTGGCGCTGGGCACCTTGACCGGGCTGTATCCGGCCTGGCGCATCGGGCGCCGACCGATGATCGAGCATCTGAGGGCGGGACGATGAAGCGCGATATCATCATCGCGGCACTCGTGGCGCTGGTGGCCGTGGTCTGGCTCGTGCAACGCATAGAGCAACGCGAGCCGGATGCTTCCAGCGTCAGCGGTACCGCGCTGCTCAATGCAGCGCCGGATGCGTTCAAGCGCGTCACCGGGCCGGAGCCGCTGGTGTTTCCGGCCGATCACGCCATGCATCCAGGATTCCGCAACGAATGGTGGTATTTCACCGGCAACCTGTCCGACGCGGCCGGCCGGCGCTACGGCTTCCAGTTCACCCTGTTCCGCTTCGCGGTGGCGCCGGGCGAATCTCTGGACTCGGATTTCGACAGCGACGCGATCTGGATGGCCCATTTTGCGATCAGCGACGTTGCGCGCAAACGATTCATCTCGGAAGAACGATTCGCCCGGGGCGCGCTGGACCTGGCGGGTGCCACCGCCGACGAGTGGTGGCTGCGCGACTGGACGGTCACGCGCACCGAAGACGGTTGGCGCCTGCGCGCGCAGCTTGACGACGCCTCGCTGGATCTCGATCTTGCGCCGCGCAAGCCGGTCGTGCTTCAGGGTGATTCCGGCTACAGCCAGAAAGGTCCGGCGCAGGGCAATGCATCGCGCTACTACTCGATTACGCGGATCGAGGCCGACGGACGCCTGGTGCTTGACGGGAATGCCGCCGACGTGACCGGCGCGGCGTGGCTGGACCGCGAATGGGGCTCCAGCCAACTGGGACCGGGCATTGCCGGCTGGGACTGGTTTGCGCTGCAGCTGAAAGACGGGCGTGACCTGATGCTTTACCGATTGCGCACGGAGGGGGGCGAGGCGTCACGCTTTTCGGCCGGTGTGCTGGTCGAGGCCGACGGCGGCTATCGCGTCCTGGGACGCGAGGACTTCGCGTTCGAGGAGATCAGACGCTGGGAGGACCGGCAAGGCGTGGACTGGCCGGTCGCCTGGCGTGTCCTGTTGCCGGCCGAAGGCATGGAATTCGAGGTGCGTCCGGCGTTCGATGCGCAACGCTGGTATGCCACCGTGGGCTACTGGGAAGGTGCGGTCGACGTGATCGACCCCGTCGATCAACGAACGCTGGGCCGGGGCTACCTGGAACTGAGCGGATACGCCGATAGCGGAGACGGCCCGGAGCGGGTCGGGGTGCGCTGAGAGGACGCAGGGCTTGACGACGCCCCAGCAGGTGATGAACAAGGCAAGCTTAGTGGAACGAGACCCGTCCGCCCTGGTTGTCGGAAGGGAGCGGCAGGCTGCGCGCTTCGGCCTCGTCGGCGGCGTCGACCGCTCGGGTGCCGAGAATTCGCTCGACGCGCTTGACCGAGACACCGCGCTGAATCATGTGCAGGGCGAAGCTGTTGCGCAGCACGTGGCCGGTGACCCGGCGATAGATGCTGGCATCCAGTGCCGCACGCTCGAACTTTCGGTGCAGCGTTTGCGGATCGACGTGATGAATGATCGTTGCCGGGGCATGCGCCGGTGCGCCGGTCCGGTCGTGTTCCAGACGTTGTGGAAAGAGGTACTGCCACCCCCAGTTTCGCGCCACATTGGGTGAACGGGCTGCAACTACAGGAGGAAGCGTTGCACTGCCGTTACCCTCGACGATGTCGCGGATGTGGGCGAGCCGGAGATCTTCGAGGTGCTCCTGAAGCCGCGTCTGAATGTTTTCAGGAAGCGGGAGTCGCCGAGTGACTTTGCCGGCGCTGTCGCGCACGGTCAACCTGTTCTGTATCAGATCGATATCTTGCACCCTCAAGCGCACGCACTCCAGCAGCCGGATGCCGGTGCCGTAGATCAGCGCAGCCGCCAGCCAGCTTCCCCCTTTGAGCTGCGCGAGCAGCCGGCGGACTTCGCTCTGGGAGAGAATATTGGGTGTGGCGTCCCGTCGACGCTCCTCGATGAGAATCTTCAGCCAGGCCGGAGGGCCGTCGGGCGTGGACCGGAACAACCATTCGATGGCCTCAAGGGCGCGGTTACGAGATGGACGACCCGCAAATCGTTGTTCCGATGCGTGCGCAAGAAATCCTTCGACGTCGTTCCGATCCAGCCGCTCGGGATCGTCGTTATTGCAGAATGTCAGAAACGCGCGCGCCCAGAACAGCAGGCTCTTGCAACGGTCTTCGTCGACCCCTTCCGCGCGCAGCGCTATGCGCATACGGGTCAGCGAATCCGACATCTTGCAACCCCTTGGCATCAACCGACAAATTCGAATTTCACTATAAGCGAGCCACTCCGGGAATTCAAGCACTTCGATGCCGTGCCAACGAGTTGTTGATCACACTTTCAGATGGCGTGCGGCCAGTGGCCGGTGCGTGTCCCGAGCGCCGAAAAAGTCGATTACCGGTGTTTGTGGATTCGCCCTGCCTTCATTATGAATGCGACCTCGCCCAGCCGGGAGATGTCTTCGAGCGGGTTCCCCGCCACCGCGATGACATCGGCCCAGTTGCCGGCGTCCAGCGTGCCGGCCCGGTCGGATATTCCGAGCAGTTCGGCGGTATTGACGGTTGCGCTTCGAATAGCATCGCCCGGTGACATGCCGGTTTCAACCATGAAGGCGAATTCCTCGGCATTGTCGCCGTGCATGCTGACGCCCGAATCGGTGCCGAAGGCGATCTTGACTCCGGCCCGCCATGCGCGCTCGAACGTCTCCTGGATCATCGGTCCGATCATCCGCGCCTTGGGTCGGACCAGGTCCGGATAGTAGCCGTCGATCTCGGCCTTTTCGGCGACGAACTTGCCGGCCATGATCGTCGGCACGTACCAGGTGCCGTGTTCCTTCATCAGTTCGAAGACCTCGTCGTCCATCATCGTGCCGTGCTCGATCGAATGAATGCCGGCCTTTATCGCACGAATCATGCCTTCCTTGCCGTGCGCGTGGGCGGCGACGTGCATGCCGTAATCGGCGGCCGTCTCGATCACGGCCTGCACCTCGTCGGGCCGGAACTGCGGCGCCAGCCCGCTCTTGGCCACGCTCAGCACGCCCCCGGTGACGGTAATCTTGATCAGATCGGCGCCGTCCTTGTAGCGTTGACGGACCGCTTCGCGTGCCTCGGCAATACCGTTGAGTACTCCGTCGCGGGGCGTCGGCGCGCCCATCAGGTCGGCGCGCCAGCCGTTGGTCGGATCGGCGTGGCCACCGGTGGTGGCCAACGACTTGCCTGACGTGAAGATGCGTGGCCCGACGATGTCCCCGGCTTCGATCGCGTCGCGCAGGGCGATGCTTGCATTGAATGAGTCGCCGACGTCTCGAACCGTGGTGAATCCGGCGTCGAGCGTGCGGCGAGCGTAGACAGTGGACTTCAGCGCCACGTCGGCCTCGTTGAGGGTGAACGCCTCGCTGTAGCGAGTGGGGCTGGACTGCGAGGTCAGGTGGGTGTGCATGTCCATCAGGCCTGGCAGGCAGGTCAGTCCGGTGACGTCCACGAACTCGGCATCTGTTCGCGCTTCGGGGTGGCCTTCGACCACTCGGTCGATGCGCTCGTCGATGACGACCAGTGTCACGGCGCCGGTGAGCGTGCCTTCCGCAACGTCCACCGAGTCGCCGCAGCGCACCCAGGTTTCGGCGCCGGCAGTGGTCGCCAGTACACACAGCAAAACGGAAACGATGCTTCGCATAAAATCTCCAATCTCGGGATGTCGGGTGTTCTTCAGGAAAGCAACCCGGCCAGCAGCAACAGGCTGAGCACGGCAAACCAGATACCCAGCGCGCGCCAGGCAAGTCGGCGGCCGTCGGCCAGGCCTTCGGCCAGGTCATCTGCCGGATCGCACAGCGCACGGGCCAGGTCGTCGAGCAGGGCTACCGGCAATTGCCAGCGATCCTCGCGCGCGTCGAACGCCGCCTTGACCCGGTCGTAGTCTGTCATCAGTGCGATGGCGCCGGTCATCAGCGCCACGACCGGCCAGTTCATCCAGCCCAATACGCGGCCCATCCAGGCGCGTTCTCCGGGTTCGAACCTGGCGGCATGGTGCGCTTCCCGCAGGCTACGATAGAGCAATGCGCCGGGAACGCCCAGAACGACGAACCAGAAGACAATGCCGAACCAGCGCGCCAGCGCCGCGTGCAGCGATGCCGCGGCGGCCTCGGAGCCGCTGGAGCCGGGCGAGAGCAAAAGCCGCTCGAGTGCGACTTGCTGCTTTTCAGGCTCGCCGGGATTCGACGCCATTCGGATATCGCGGTCAAGGTGTTCGGGTCCAAGGGTGTAGAGCACCGTGGCCAGACCGAGCAGCAGAAGGCCGAAGAGCCCGGCTATCGAGGCCGCAATTGCGGTTGCCAGCCCGCCGATGATCAGAGCGCTCGCGGTGAGTAGCGCGACCGGCAGCCAGTGCGGTCCCCGGTCGCTGCTGCGCGCCGCACCGGCCAGCAGCCACTCGAAGCGCCGCAGCCTGGATGCCGCCGGCCAATAGTGGCTGGCGGCGAAGGCCAGCAGTAGTGAAAGTATCTTCAAGTCTCAGCCGGGCTCAGAGCGGACCGCTTCGATGAGGTTGTCCTGTTTTAGCGCCGGTCGGATCGTCGTGTCAACCCTGCCGGGATCAGGCGATCCCAAACGACGAGCCACAGCCGCATGTGGTCGACGCATTCGGATTGCGGATGACGAAGCGCGCGCCCTGAAGCGATTCGCTGTAGTCGACTTCCGAGCCCTCGAGATACTGAAAGCTCAAGGGATCGACCAGCAATTCCACACCGGACCGCTCGACCCGGATGTCGTCTTCATCGGCTTTCTCGTCGAAGGTAAAGCCGTACTGAAAGCCCGAGCAGCCGCCGCCGGTGATGTAGACGCGCAGCTTCAGGTCCGGATTGCCGTCGGCCAGCGTCAGTTCGCGCACCTTGCGCGCGGCGGAATCGGTGAAATTGATTGTCTCGTCGTGATCCATGGGTATCCATCAAACAGCTGATATACCAGGATTATGGGGCCGGAACCGGGGCAGGTCAATCTGCGGCGTCCGCATTCTTGCGCGTCGGCGCGTCCAGTGCCAGCGCGAAGCGGAGACGCTTGTATGACAACCGCGGACATGCGCGGCAACGGGGGAATGCAGCCGCGGCCGCGCTTGCGGGTGCGTGTACCCGCGAATTATTCGGGCGGCCGGACGGCCCCACCAAAGAGCCCGAAGGGCCTTCCTGCATAAATATACAAGCAAAAAAAAAAGCGACCCGAAGGTCGCTTTTGCCCCAAACCGGATGATGCTCTTTCCAGCTGGTGGAACGGTGCCGTGGTTGTTAAATTTTTGTAGGCACGAAAACGTTATACCTCAAGCGGTGTTGACCGTCAAGCGGTCGACGGCATTGGAAATCTTCAAACTCGGCGATACAAGAGGTCGGCAATCTCGTGCCCCTTGCGCTCGCCTCGCCTTTCGAAATGCGTTTGCGGTCGCCATGTCGGGCGTTCGACGAACGGGTTGCCGAGGTTTTCGAAGTGCGCGCTGGGCTCGAGCCGTTCGAGCATCCATTCGGCGTAGGGCTGCCAGTCGGTTGCCATGTGCAGAAGGCCTCCGGGTCGAATGCGGTCGGCGAGCATGTCGATGAAACCGGCCTGCACGAGGCGCCGTTTGTGGTGGCGTTTCTTGGGCCAGGGGTCGGGAAAGTAGATTCGCGCTTCGCTCAAACCACCGGCGGAGACCTGACCGGTCAGTACCTCGACTGCGTCGCGCATCGAAACGCGCACGTTGGTCAGCCCCTTGCCGTGAATATCGCGAAGGAGTCTTCCGACACCCGGTTCATGGACCTCGATGCCGATGAAGTTCTTGCCCGGCTCGGCCGAAGCCATCCAGGCCAGCGCTTCGCCGTTGCCGAAGCCGATCTCGACGATCAGCGGCTGCTGGCAATCGAATGCGCTCGAAACATCATCCGCTTCGGGCGGTATTTCAAAGGCGGGAAGCAGGCCTGCCAGCGCACGCTGCTGGGCTGGCGTGAGCCGCCCTGGCCGCCGCACGAAACTTCGGACACGACGGTGGTGCCGCGAGTCGGAATCGTGAAGCGAGTGGCCGTCATCGGGCATCAGAAGAATGTGCCCTCGATCGGTGAAGAAGCCGAGGCATAGCGCTTGCGCGGGATGCGGCCGGCACGATATGCCAGACGTCCGGCCTCGATCGCCAGCCGCATGGCGCGTGCCATTGCGATCGGCTCGCGGGCGCCGGCGATCGCGGTGTTCATCAATACGCCGTCGCAACCCAGTTCCATGGCGATGGCGGCATCCGAGGCGGTACCCACGCCGGCGTCTACCAGGATCGGTACGCTGGCTTCCTCGACGATCGAAAGAATATTCCAGCGGTTCTGGATGCCCAGCCCGGATCCGATCGGAGCGGCCAGCGGCATGACGGCGCAGCAGCCCATCTCACTGAAACGACGCGCCAGGATGGGATCGTCGTTGGTATAGACCATC
>DATGCS010000168.1:0-4369 GCA_035311685.1 Wenzhouxiangellaceae bacterium | reverse complement strand
CGGCCAGGCTTCGGCCAGCGACGCCCGGTCCAGTGCAACCGGCCGGCCGACCCGGCGCAATGAGCTCTGAATGGCCAGCGGATTGTCGCTGGCCGCGAGGTGGTCGCCGAGCACGCCGTTGAGTATGGCCAGGAACTGTTCCCGGGCGGGCGAAGAGACCGGCGGGGAGAGGCGTGGAACCACCTGGCCGAATGCCAGGTTCAGTCCGCCCCCGACCAGACCGGTGACGCCGTTGATCGAGCGGTAGACCCATCCGGTGATGCCGCCGGTGCGTCGGTCCGGCGCCACGGCCCGGATGCCGGGCACGCGCAAAACGGCGTGGTGCACGTCTTCGACCAGGTCGGTGACACCGCGCACGCCGTCGATGCCCAGCCGGCTGAGGCCGTGAAGATCGGAGACGTTCAATGGACTTGCCATGGGCGCCAGTATGGCACGTACGGCCAAGCCGATGAAGGCGTCGGCCGCCGGCGATACCGGTGCAGCAGTTTCGGTTGCGTCAGTACTGCGTGTCCAGGTTTTTCAGCGCGGCCTCGTCCAGCCGGTAGACGGTCCATTAACCCATGGGTGGCGCCCAGCGCCTTGCCGATACTTTTGCCGTGCGTGGGTTCACGCACGTGGCTATTCAATCAGAGGTTCCTCGACGACCTCCAGGCGTTTTTCCTGCCGGCAGCCGCGAAATGAAAGGGAACCGGGCCGACCGGTCCGCACGCGCTCAGCCTTCAGAGCTTTTTCGGTCTGACGCCAGCGGATCGGGATATCCGTATTGTTCGGCGAACGGCTGCAATTGCGCAAGCCACGAATTCACGAACGGACGGTAGTGCTTCCAGCGATCCACGGCGTCGGTATAGATCGGGCGCGTGACCTGATGGTAGCTGGGCGTGTTGATGGCGCCGCGGCGACGCGCCTCGGCGGCCGGGTCCATGACCCGTTTATCCCATTCCAGGCCCAGAAACCCGAGCAGGCCGCGCGCTTGTGTTTCCAGGTCATCGACCAGGTCTTCGTAGCGCACCGCATGAGCGCGAAGCGGCAACAGCTTTCGCGATTGATCGAACAGATCCATCACCAGCTGGTACATCGAAACGATGTCGCTTTCGTCGAACAGGTTGGCCATGGCCTGGTTGAAACCGAATTCCTGCATGAAGCACGAAAGGCAGACGTCGACAGGGTTGCGCACCGCGAGGATGAACCTGGCGTCGGGAAACACTCTGTGTATGAAGGCCGCGCGTGCGGCGTTCAACGGCAGCTTGTCGACAACCAGGGCCGACGGTTCTTCGGAAAGGAACGGTTCGCGCGCAGAAAAGTACGCCTCGCGCAGAGTCCGGCGCTGTTCCTCGTCCAACTGAGCCAGCGTGACCAAATCGTCGCCGGGCATGTCGGAAAGGCATTCCAGCGCGGCGCCCAGCAGGGGCTTTTCCTCGAGCACTTCGATTTCTCCGTGTGCGCTGAGCACCTGATCGAGCAGGGTCGTGCCCGAGCGCGGGAAGCCGACCAGGAAAACCGGCGCCGTGCGACCGTCCTTCGGCGCCGGCAATTCCGACCATTGCCCGATCCATTCGGGCGACAGCCGCTGCTGAAGCTGCTCCAGTTCCCGGCGGTATTCGTTGGCCCCGGCATGCAGTGTGCGCCAGTGTTCCAGCGCGCCGGCATTGCCTTCCGTGAATGCTTCCCAGGCCTCCGCGGTGCGACCCAGCCGGTCCAGGTTGCGGCCGCGCTCGAAGGCGATCGAATGGCGCCAGCGGCGCGAAACGCCGGAGGTGTCGACCTGGCCAAGACGCGTAAGCGCGGCCTCCGGATTGTCCTGACGACGACTGATTCTTGCCAGTATCCAGTTGAGATGCGGGTCGCGCGGTGAGCCCCTCAACCCGGCCTCGGCCGCTGCTCTGGCTTCCTCGAGCCGGCCCATGCCCTCGTAGACGGTGGCCACGCTGGCGCAGGTGTTGGCGGTTTGGGGCAGGGCCTGAGCATGGGCGAGGGCCTTGCGGCACTGTTCGCCTGCAGCTTCCCGGTGGCCGCGGCGATGAAGGACGCTGGCGAGGCTGGCGCGGATCAGCGGATGTTCCCCCGCGCCAAGCGCGCTTTCGAATGCAGCCGCCGCCTCTTCCAGGCGCTCCAACTTGTTGAGCACATTGCCCAGATTGTTCCAGGCCGCCATGGAACGGGTGTCCAGTTCAACCGCGGCGCGGTAGGTGTCGGCGGCCTCGGCAAGGTGGCCGGCGTTTTCAAGGATCATGCCCAGGTTGGCGTGCAGGGCGGCGTTTCCGGGCGCATGGCGAACCGACTCCCGGGCCGCAGCCAGGGCCTCTTCCAGACGGTGCTGCAAGTACAGGGCCCGGCTCAATTCGGCCCAGGCGGGCGCATGTTCCGGGCGTTGCTCGACCAATACCCGAAAATCCCGCTCGGCGGGTTCCGGCCGGTTGGCTGCCAGCTGCAGGCTCCCGCGGGCATAGCGCGCCGGGAAGTGCGTTGGCTGGCTCTCCAGGGCCCGCTCCAGCGCTTCCAGGGCGTGCTGCGGCTGGTTGCGGCGCACCAGGATTTCGGCGATGCGGTGCAGCGCATCCGGATGACCGGGTGCATGCCTCAGGACTTCCTCGTAGGCTTGGGCTGCGCTTTCGATATCGCCGGCGCGGTGCGCCGTCATGCCGCGCTCGAGAACAGTGCGCAGCTGCGCATCGGATGAATCGGTCATTGAGATGAAATGCTCTTCGGTGACATTAAGATGGGCAGGCAGTCCTGGCTGGTTATTGGTTATTGTCGGCCGGCTCAAGCCTGGCCAGCGCGGCTTCATCGAGCCTGAATACGGTCCACTCCGACATCGCAGCGGCGCCGAGTTTCTTGTAAAAATCAATCGCCGGCTGGTTCCAGTCCAGTACGCTCCATTCCATGCGCCCGCAGCCGCGCTCGCGCGCGAGCGCGGCCAAGTGTAGCAACAGCGCCTTGCCGATGCCCTTGCCGCGCATATTTTCCCGAACGAACAGGTCTTCCAGATACAGGCCCGGCTTGCCCAGCCAGGTCGAGAAGTTGTGAAAGAACAGTGCGAAGCCGGCCGGTTCGCGGTTCCATTCGGCAATCACGGCTTCCGCAGTGGGCTGCTCTCGGAAAAGGGCCCGGTGGATCAGTTCCGGCGTGGCGACCGCTTCTTCCGGGGCTTTTTCGTAGACGGCCAGTTCATGAATCAGCGCAAGCAGTTTGTTGACGTCGTCCGGGCCCGCCGGCCGGATCGCGAGCGAATTCTGGTTCGATTCGGTCATGGTCTCAGCTCCAATTGATTGAAGTATCGTGCCGGCACGGGCCGCCGCAGCGGGACTTTTGCCGGGCTCCGAAGAGTCGGTTACAATACGCGGTCACGCGCCCGTAGCTCAGCTGGATAGAGTGCTGCCCTCCGAAGGCAGAGGTCGCAGGTTCGACTCCTGCCGGGCGCGCCAGATTACAGAAAGGTCGCTGCATGCCGGCCTTTTTTGCCAGGCCAACCGAAGTTCCGCCAGCTCGACCCGAGTCCGGATTTCAACCTCCCGATACCTTATACCGATTCCGTGCGCAGCGACAGCAGGCGGTCGCTCGCTTCGCCGATATCGCGCCCGAATGCCACCAGTCCTTCATCGTGGCCTGCCATTACCGCGATGCCGGACGTCGCCAGATCCGTTTCGCGGTACAGGCGGCTGAATTCGCGCGCCATCTCGGGTGTGCCGTAAGGAACATCGGGCGACGTGGTCGGGATGCGGTCGATCAGCCGGTTCCAGAGTTCGGCGCTGTGGACGTGGGCAATGGCGCCGACGGCGTCGTCCAGTTCGTAGATGGCGGCGTGGGTGAGTGCCTCGGACGAGGCTTGCACCGGACCTTCGCAGGTGACACGGTTGGTGTCGATGTCGTAGCCGATGACCAGGCTCCAGTGGCGCGCATCGGTGCGCTCGAGGTGCCCGGTCTGGGTGCCGCTGATGATGAAGCCGCCGTCGGGCGCGCGAATACTGAGATTGCCGAAACCCACGTCGTGCTGCTCGTAATAGCCGACCAGGCCGGCGTCGAACAATTGGTTGCGGCAGGCGTTGAGTTCGGCGATGGTCTCGTCGAACAGCGGCGGGCCGCGGCGCCAGTCGCACTGATATTTGGTATAGCCCTCGTCGATCATCTGTCTGCGCCGACCGCAGATTCCGGGAACAGGGACGTCAGGTCCAATTCGTTCGCGCCGCAGACGCCGCGCTCGGTAATCAGCGCCGTGACCAGGCGTGCAGGGGTGACGTCGAAGGCATGGTTGGCCGCCGGGGAGTCGTCTGCGATGGTCTGGACCGTGCGCACTTCATTGCCGTCCAGCCCGGTAATGTGGCTGACTTCGCTGGCGCTGCGCTCCTCGATGGGGATTTGCCGCAGACCGTCG
>DATGCS010000167.1:0-8779 GCA_035311685.1 Wenzhouxiangellaceae bacterium | reverse complement strand
TTTTCGCGTCGATTACCGCGTGATTCCATGGGCCACCTTCACCGACCCCGAAGTCGCACGGGTGGGCCTGAACGAAACCGAGGCAAAGGAACAGGATGTCGACTACGACATCACGACCTACGGCATCGACGATCTCGACCGCGCCATCGCCGAAAGCGCCGATCACGGATTCGTAAAGGTTTTGACCCAGCCGGGCAAGGACAGGATCCTGGGCGCGACCATTGTAGGCGCCCATGCCGGCGAGCTGATCGCCGAGTTCATCCTGGCCATGAAGCACGGGCTGGGTCTGAACAAGATTCTGGGCACCATCCACATCTACCCGACGATGAACGAGGCCAACAAGTTTGCCGCCGGCGAGTGGAAAAAGGCGCGCAAGCCCGAAGGCGCGCTGAAGCTGGCCGAAAAATTCTTTGCCTGGCGCCGAAAGTAGGATCGACGAATCCTGCGCAATGGCCCAATGAGTTCTTGGCCCGGTTAATACCGACGATCGCGATCGATGGATCGGCGCCCGTCGCGCATTACCGCCCGGGCGCACATTGCTTGCCCCGGCTACTCCATTTTCTGATTTCTCGAATATTCAGTCGTATTTCCGGAGCCGCCCGGCGCTGTCGCCAACACGGATCCTGGCCCTTGATTCTCCGCGTCCGGGTCATGAAGGTCTTGCTTTTTGGTGACTTGGTGTGTTAGTATACTACTACACTAAATGACCATTACAGGCCTTCGTCATGTCGAGCTCCTCGTTCCGCCTTTACCGCACGCCTGGTCTTGTCCTGATCATCCTGTTCGCCATCCCGGTACTGAGCGGGTGCGGTGCCGATGCGAACTCTGCCCACCAGCCGGAAACAGACGATGCATCGCTGTCCATCCCGGTGGAAGTCGCCGAAGTCTCGTTCGGCGATGTCAGTTCAGCGTACGCCGGCACCGCAACACTGGTGCCCGAACGCCAGACATCCGCGGTCGCCAAGCTCGGCGGTATCGCACTCGAGATCCTGGTCGAGGAAGGCGATCGCGTGGAAGCCGGTCAGGTACTTGCCCGGCTGGAGCGCGATCGCTATGAATTTCAGGCCAGACAGACCGAGGCCAGGCTGCGCAAGCTCGAAAACGAACTCAAGCGCGCCCGCGAACTGCACGATCGTGACCTGGTCAGCACCGACGAGTACGAGCGGATCCGATTTGATACCGAAGTCCAGCGCGCCACCAATGATCTGGCCCGACTGGACCTTGCGCATACCGATGTCCGGGCCCCCATCGCCGGGGTCGTCGCGGACCGGATGGTGAAAGTCGGCAACCTGGTGACACAGAACCAGCCGCTGTTCATGATCGACGACTTCGACCCGCTATGGGCGGTGCTGCATGTCCCCGAGCGCGAGCTGAACCTGCTCGGCCAAGGACAGCAGGCCACACTGCAGGTGGATGCGTTCCCGGGTCGGGAATTTGCCGGGCAAGTGCTGAGAGTCAGTCCGGTGGTCGATGCCGAAAGCGGTACTTTCAAAGTTACCGTGACCTTCAGCGATGACAGCGGCCGGCTCCGCCCCGGCCTGTTCGGCCGCGTCAGCGTCGTCCACGACAGCCGTCACAACGTGCCGCTTGTACCGCAGACCGCGCTGCTGAGCGAGGATGGAGAGACGGCCGTTTTCGTCGCCACTCCGCGCCAGGACGGCTCCGGTCACACAGTTGAACGCCGGACCGTCCGGACCGGCTATAGCGGATCCGGAGGCGTGGAAATCCTGGAAGGGCTGGGCAAAGGCGAATCGGTCGTTACCGCCGGCAAGAACAGCCTCCGCGACGGCGCCGACATCAGAATCATCGAAACCGGGATCATCCAGTCATGAAGTGGATCACCGTCGCCGTTCGGCGCCCGGTCACGGTGATGATGGGTGCGGTCACGCTGCTGCTGTTCGGCCTGATTTCGCTGGGCGGCCTGAGCGTGAACCTGTTGCCGGACCTGAGTTACCCCACCCTGACCGTGCGCACCGAGCTGCAGGGCGCGGCCCCGGCCGAGATCGAGACGCTTCTGACGCGCCCAATCGAGGAGAGCGTAGGTACGGTCAACAACGTGCGCAACATCAACTCCATTTCGCGCACCGGGCAGTCGGACGTCGTCCTGGAGTTCGCCTGGGGCACCGACATGGACATGGCCGGTCTGGATGTACGCGAAAAACTGGAGGTTCTGCAGTTGCCGCTGGACGCCAGCCGCCCGTCGCTGCTTCGTTTCAATCCTGCCACCGATCCCATCGTGCGACTTGGGCTCGGTTTCGCAGAAATGCCGGAAGTGCGGACACGCGCGCTCAAAGCGCTGCGCCGGCATGCCGACGAGCAATTGAAGAAGGCCATCGAACCGGTCGCCGGCGTCGCGGCGGTGAAGATCTCCGGGGGGCTGGAGGACGAGATTCAGATCGAGATCGATCCCGAGCGCATGGCCCGGCTGAATATCGACGTGGCCCAACTGGCCGCTCGCCTGGCCGCCGAGAACGTCAACGTCTCGGCCGGGCGCCTGGAAACCGGCAACCAGCGCTACCTGGTGCGCACCATGAACCAGTTCGCCAGCGTCGAGGAAATCGCCGGCATGATCATCGCCGATCGCGGAGGTCAAGCCACATACCTGCGGGACGTGGCCGATGTCTCGCAGGGTTTCAGCGAGCGCAAGGCCGTGATCCGGCTCAACGGTCGTGAAGCCGTTGAACTGGCCGTGTACAAAGAAGGCGACACCAACACCGTGGGCGTGGCCGGGGCGGTGACCGAGCGACTGGAATCCGCGCGGTCGGAACTCCCCGAAGGCATGACGCTGGTGGTGGTTGAGAACCAGGCCACCTTTATCGACCAGGCAATCGACGAAGTCGTCGGCAACGCCCTGCTGGGCGGCCTGCTGGCCATGCTCGTGATATTCGCCTTTCTGCGCGACTGGGCTTCGACCCTGATCGTCGCCGTTTCCATCCCGGTCTCCATCGTTGCCACTTTCTTCCTGATGGCCGAGACCGGCATTTCCCTCAACATCATGTCGCTGGGCGGCATCGCGCTGGCCACCGGACTGCTGGTCGACAACGCCATCGTCGTTCTCGAAAATATCTCCCGTCGGCGGGCGGCGAACGAATCATCCGATGCGTCGCCGGAAGGCGCGCGCGCGGACGCCGCAATCCGGGGTGGATCGGAAGTGGCAGGTGCGGTACTCGCCGCCACGCTCACGACCATCGCGGTGTTCCTTCCGCTGGCGTTCGTCGAAGGCGTCGCCGGGCAACTTTTCTCCGACCAGGCCCTGACCGTCACCTACGCGCTGGCGATTTCGCTGCTGGTTGCCCTGACCCTTATACCGATGCTGGCCGCGCGCCTCGGCGGACACGCCGGCAAGCGGCCGGCGACCGGCGGCCAGGAAGGCGGACGATTGATGCAGACGGTTCGTGCGCGCTACCAGTTCATCCTCGAACGCGCCCTGCGGCATCGGTTCGCGGTATTGACGGCGGCGTCGCTGCTCCTGCTCGGTTCGCTGGCCTTCCTGGCCAACCAGGACACAGAACTTGTTCCCCAGCTGGCCCAGGGACGCTTCGAGGTCACCGCGGAGATGCCGCCCGGCACGCCGCTGGCCGAAACCGACCGCGTCATGCGCCGGATCCAGTCAGCAGCGGAACCGGTCTCCGAAATCGATTACGTCTTCGGGGTCGCCGGCAGCGGCAACAGGATCGATGCGAACCCGACCGAAGCCGGCGAAAATATAAGCCGGATGCTCGTAGCGCTCAACGACGCGTCGCCGGCCGCCGAGCAGCGCGCCATGTCGCAGCTTCGCGCCGCCGCATCGGGACAGCCGGGTCTGAAAACGCGTATTTCCAGGCCTGAGCTGATGAGTTTCGACAAGCCGCTGGAAATCCAGATTGCCGGTTATGACCTCGATGCCCTCAAGTCGATGGCAGACCAGGTCATGACCCGGCTGGCCGATTCCGACCGCCTCGTCGATCTGGAATCGAGCATGGACAGGGGTCATCCCGAGGTCCAGGTCTACTTCGACCAGGAACGCATCGCCGCTCTCGGCCTGAGCGTTCGGCAGGTCGCCGACCAGCTGGTCAACACCGTACGCGGCACGGTGGCCACTCGCTATAGCTGGCGCGACCGCAAGATCGATATCCTGGTTCGTGCCGGCGAGCCGAATCGCTCTTCCATCGACGACGTCCGCAGCCTGATCGTCAATCCGGGCAGCGCACGACCGGTAACACTGGACGCGGTGGCCGATATTGTCACGGCCGAGGGTCCGTCCGAAATTCGTCGCGCGAACCAGGAGCGCGTCGCAGTCATTTCCGCCAGCCTGGCCTACGGGGCGCTGAGCGCGGCCGTGGATGATGTGAACGCCAGGCTTTCAGATCTGCCCGTACCGCCCACCATGCGCCTCGGCGTACTCGGGCAGAACACGGAAATGCAGGCCTCGATCCGTTCGCTGCTGTTCGCGCTGGGTCTGGCCATATTTCTCGTCTATATCGTCATGGCGTCGCAGTTTGAGTCTTTGCTGCACCCGTTCGTCATTCTGTTTTCCGTGCCGCTGGCGGCAGTGGGCGTTGCATTCGCGCTTGCGATCACCGGTACGACCATCAGCGTCATGGTCTTCATTGGAATGATCATGCTCAGCGGCATCGTGGTCAACAACGCCATCGTTCTGGTCGACCTGATCAACCGACTTCGAGCAGAAGGCGTCGAGCGCGGCCTCGCCATCATGCAAGCCGGCAGCCAGCGCTTGAGGCCCATACTGATGACCACGCTGACCACGGCACTGGGTTTGCTGCCGATGGCGCTCGGGCTCGGTGAAGGCGCCGAGATTCGCACGCCCATGGCGATCACCGTTATCGGCGGATTGCTGGTATCCATGCTCCTGACGCTGATCGTCGTGCCGGTGGTCTACACGTTGCTGGACCGTGCCGGTGCGTCCGTGCCGGTGCCGACGGCCAGCGGCGACGAAGCCGCGGGCCGGGCCTGAGCCGTGAGTTCACCCGCCGAATTTTCGATCCGCCGGCCGATCACCATCGTGATGGCGTTCGTCTCGCTGGTTTCGGTGGGCGTCATCTCGGCGCGCCTGTTGCCGCTGGAATTCTTTCCCGAACTCGACATCCCGTTTGTCCTCGTGCAGGTGCCCTACCCGGGCTCGACGCCGGACGAGGTGGAGCAGGAGATCACCCGGCCCGTCGAAGAAGTGCTGGCCACGCTGAGCGACGTCAAGCGCCTGTCCAGCTCGTCTGCGGCCGCCATGGCCTCTTTCCAGATCGAGTTCGACTGGGGCGAGGACGTGGCGATCAAGGCGGTCGAGGCACGCGAGCGGATCGAGGCCGTGCGCGACCAGCTCCCCGAAGACGTACGCCGAATCCAGGTGCTCAAGTTCAATACCGCCGATCAGCCGGTACTGACCTTGCGCATCTCGTCGGAACGCGACCTGTCGAACGCCTACGACATGATCATGCGCACGCTGATCCGGCCACTGGAACGCATCGAGGGCGTTGCCCGAGTTGAGCTGCAGGGGCTGGAGCCCAAGGAAATCAACATCGAGCTTGTCGCCGACCGCGTCAACGCACACCGTGTCGATCTGCAGGCGCTGCTGGCCAGGTTGCGCGAGGTGAACTTCTCGACCTCGGCCGGCATGTTGACCGATTCGGGCACGCGTTACCGCGTGACCCCACACGGCGAGTTCAGCAACATCGATCAATACCGCAACCTGGTCATCGGCGACGGGCTTCGATTAAACGACATCGCCCGGGTCACCTACGGCTCTGCCGAGCGAAACTACGCTCGTCACCTCGACCGCAAGTACGCCATAGGCGTCAATATTCTCAAGGAAAGCGGCGCCAATCTGGTCGATGTCGGGCGGCGGACGATCGCCGAAATCGAGCGCATAGGCGTCCAGCCCGAGATGAACGGTATCAACCTTTTTTTTCTGGAAAACCAGGCCGACGGCGTTGTCAGCTCCCTGACCGACCTGCGCAACGCCGGGCTGCTCGGCGCCCTGCTGTCGCTGTTCGTGCTGTATTTCTTTCTCCGAAACGTGCCGATGACGCTGATGGTAGCGCTCGCGGTGCCCGTATCGATCACCATCACGCTGGGCGTAATGTATTTCATAGGCGTTTCGCTGAACATACTTTCGATGATGGGACTGATGCTGGCCATCGGTATGCTGGTCGACAACGCCGTGGTGGTAAGTGAAAGCATCGCGACCGAGCGCGAAAAGACACCGGGGCCGGAACACGTGGTGACCGCTACCGAGCGCGGCGTGCGCAGCGTGGCGCTTGCCGTGGGCGCAGGCACGCTGACCAGCGCCGCCGTTTTTCTGCCCAACATTTTCGGCGAGCAGACGGAGATTTCGATATTCTTGTCGCACGTGGCGATCGCCATTGTCGTATCGCTGGCGGTATCCCTGATCCTGGCACAAACGCTGATCCCGATGATCGCAAGCCGCCTGAAGCCGCCGACGCGCCAGGCCCGCTCGCCGATTCTCGACGCAATACGCCGACGCTACCAGGACATGCTTCGCTGGACGCTTCGGCATCGCTGGAAAAGCGCGGCGCTGATTGTCCTGACTTTTGCCTCGATCATCATTCCTGCCTCGATGGTCAAGACAGACATGTTCCCGGCCACCGACGATCGTGATCTCTTTCTGCAATACAACCTCGATGCCCACTACCCGCTGGCGCGCGTCAAGCGTGCGGTCGACCGCATCGAGGATTACCTCTATGAGAACCAGTCGCGGCTGCAGATCCGGTCGGTCTATTCCTATTACAACGAAACCGGTCAGGCGCAGTCTTCGATATTGCTGACCGAGGTCTCCGACAATCAGCGCTCCAGCACAAAGATTGCCGACGAAATCCTCTCCAACATGCCCGAGATCGCGATCGGCAGGCCGAGCTTTGACCGGGAGCGTACGGGGGGCGGTGAGGGTGTGAGCGTGACGCTGGTCGGTGCATCCAGCACTCGCTTGCTGGAACTGGCGGGCGAAGTGGTCCGGCTCCTGCAGCCCGTCGAAGGGCTTGAGGGCGTTCGTCTTCCCGAGTCTCCGAACGAGCGTGAACTCCAGATCCGCATCGATAGAGAGCGCGCCCGGCTGCTGGGATTCGATTCTGGTCAGATCGCAACGACTATCGCCACCGCGCTGCGGGGCGTGAACCTGCGCGAGTTCCAAGGCCTCCAGGCCGAGGTGCCGGTACGCATCCGGTTCCGGGATGAAGATACCCGCACCCCTGAAGCGCTGGCCGGCCTGCTGCTGACCAACGCCGAAGGCCGCCAGGTGCCCATTACAGCCCTGGTCGACCTGGCCGAGAATCCCGGACCCGGGCAGATTCGACGCGTCGACCGCGAAACCTCGCTCACCGTCGAGGCCAACCTGGACGACATCACGATGCCCGAAGCGCGCGAACGGATTGAATCCACGCTGGGCGCAATGTCGCTGCCGCCAGGCTACGAATGGCGCCTTGGACGCGGCTTCAGCCGGGAAGACGATACCGGCATGCGCATGCTGATCAATATCCTGCTTGCGCTTGTCATCATCTACATCGTCCTGGCCGCGCTGTTCGAATCGCTGTTGTATCCGGTCACGATGATCGTATCGATATTGTTTTCTGTCGTTGGGGTCTACTGGTTCTTCCTGGTGACCGGCACGACGTTCTCGCTGATGGCGATGATCGGCATCCTGATCCTGATCGGCGTGGTCGTGAACAACGGCATCGTGCTCATCGACCATATCAACCAGCTGCGCAACGGCGGAATGGAACGCGATCAGGCCATTCTTCAAGCCGGTCGTGACCGGCTGCGCCCCATTCTCATGACGGTGGGGACCACGGTGCTGGGCCTGATCCCGCTCTGCGTCGGCACCACGCAGATCGGCGGCGGCGGACCACCCTACTACCCCATGGCACGCGCCATCGTCGGCGGCCTGCTGTTCTCCACGGTCGTCAGCCTGATCTTCCTGCCCACGATCTACCTCTGGCTGGACGTGGTGGGCCAATGGCCCGGTCGACTCTGGCGATTCCTGGTCAGCTCGCTTGCACGCCTGGTCCACTGGCGGCCCGGACTGTCACGCACGGCTTGAACCCCGGCAAAACGCGGCTGCGTTGTCCCGGCAACTGCGCTAAACTCGCCGGACCATTTGTTCCGACAAAGGAGCCGCTCGTGTCCGACAAGTACAAGATTGCCAACGCCCTGCTGTTGCTGAGGCTCGGCGTGTTCGTCGTCATGCTGATGTGGACCCTGGACAAGTTCGTCAATCCCGCTCATTCAGCGGGCGTGTTCGAGAACTTCTATGGCCTGTCAGGCTGGGGTCCGACCGTATTCATGATCATCGGCGCGCTGGAGCTGGTGCTGCTGATCGGCTTCGTCATCGGGTTCCGGAAGCGGATCACCTACGGCCTGGTGTTGCTCATTCACGCCATCTCGACGATTTCGACCTGGAAACAGTACATCAATCCGTTCGAAGGGCCCAACCTGCTGTTCTTCGCCGCAATTCCCATGCTGGCTGCGTGCTGGGCGCTTTACAGCTTGCGAGATATGGATACCCGCTTTACCGTGGATTGATCAAACGGCTATAGAATGCCCGTCAATCCAGACCCGGAAACAGGAGTCGCTCTGCATGAACCGCTTCACGTTCAAAGTTTTCTGCGCTGCCTGCGCTGTTCTTCCCGCACTGGCCGTTGGTCAGGATTTCTCTTCGGTCGAGATTCGGACCACGCAAGTATCCGAAGACGTTTACGCCCTGCAGGGTGCCGGCGGAAACCTCGGCCTGATCGTCGGCGACAATGGCGCCTTCCTGGTCGACGATCAGTAC
>DATGCS010000166.1:0-6390 GCA_035311685.1 Wenzhouxiangellaceae bacterium | reverse complement strand
AGGTGGGCGACCGGTTCGTCGAACGTGCGACGGAGCGCCGCTCCGAACCCCGTCACCATTCTTTCGGCAACCCGATAGCCGAACGCCCGGACGACGGTCTCGACTTCCAGCAGGCGGACCAGCATCAATTCGGCCTTCCGCGCGGAAGGTTGCGCTGCGAGCTTTTCATCGCATTTACCGCAGAAGTACCGGGCGTTGTACAGACCCGTGATCGGTTCGCGCCTGGCCATTTCCCGCGCCTGACTTTCCGCCTTTTGCCGCTGATCGAGTTCATCGACGACCTGCTCGGTGCGCCGCGCGACCTGGCGGCGCAGGCTGAAGTTCCAGATCAGGAACGCAACAATCGCAAGCCCGACGACGATCAGCGCAATCAGCGCCATTCGGAGATATCCGGCCACGGGGTCGCGACCGGGCTCGAGACGAGCGGACCACTGCTCGTAAAGCTCAAGATACTGTCCGTTCGACATCACCTCGACCAGTCTCGACTGCAGCCAACTCGCCAGGGCCTCGTTCTCCATGCGCACCGCCAATGCATACCCGCGTGGCCACATGGGCGGCGACTTGCGCTCGATTGCCCATTCGGCGCGCGCGATCAACTCGTGCGCCACCGGGGCCGCCAGCAGCGCGTAGTCGATATTGCCCTCCGCGATCATCTGCACCGCCTGACGGGTATTGGCCGTGAGTTTCGGCGACAGTTCCGGCTGTAGGTCCCGCAGTTCGGCTTCGGCGTAGGACCTCGCCTCGACCACCAGCGTGGAATCGCCCAGGGCTTCGATACCGTCCAGCGGCTCGCGCGCCGGCAATCCGAAAAGGACGTGCGTCTGGTAGACGTAGATGTTGGTGAAGCGGTAGTGCTGGCGCCTCTGCTCGGAGACGAACATCGGCACGATGTCGATCGCGCCGGCATCGAGCCCGGCAAGCACATCCGGCCAGTCGCCCAGTCTGAACTCGGTTTCCACGCCTGCCGGTTCGGTCAGCAGCCGAATCAACTCGACGTTGAAGCCGCGGGCCCGGCCGTCCTCGGCGACCCACTCGAAAGGCGGATAGGCCTTGTCGCCGCCGACCACGAGCCGGGAGACCGGTGGCTCCACGGCGTGACACGTCCCGATGGCTGCCAATGCCAATACAAAACAATGGAATTGTCTGATCATGTCGTTGCGGGTTGCCCGGAAATCGACATCCCCGGTATAGCATGAATGCCGGCACGGACGCAATCCACGAAAAAGAAGGATGGAACTGTCGGAAACATGCGAACCTTCGATCATCCGCATCGCACGCGCATCCGCCCCGGCGTCTCTACTGCGCTACGCTCAGCGTATGCAGAACGCCAATAGTCGAAACCATGGCGCGTTGCCGGTGACTTCATGCTGAGCTACCGCCACGGCTTTCACGCCGGCAACCCGGCAGACGTCTTCAAGCACACCGTGCTGATCGCGCTGGTCCGCACGATGCAGCACAAGGACAAGGGCATTCGGTTTATCGATACGCACGCCGGACCCGCGCTGTACGATCTGGAAAGCGAGGCTGCGCAGAAGAACCGCGAGTACGAGCGCGGCATCGGCCGACTGTGGGCCGAGCGTTGGCCGAAGGGACCGCAAGCCGACTACCTGGCGCTGATCGAAGCGCGCAATCCCGACGCTACGCTGCGCCGCTATCCCGGCTCGCCGCTGCTGCTGCGCGCCCTGCTGCGGCCACAGGACGAACTCGTGTTGTGCGAACTGCATCCGACCGAGCAGCGGGCGCTGTCCGAACGCTTCGCCGGTGACCGGCAGGTCCGGGTTCATGCCGGCAACGGCTACGCAGCGCTGGCGCAATACCTGCCGCCGCCCGCCGGGCGCGGACTGGTGCTGATCGACCCCTCGTTCGAACTGAAAACCGAGCTCGACGACATGGCCGAAGCGATGCGCCGGGCCATGAAGCTGTTCGGCCATGGCGTCTACATCATCTGGTACCCGGTCATCGAAGGCCGCGACACCACGCCCGACGCGCTGCCCGGCGCTCTCGGTCTCGAAGGCGAACAGTGGCTGGACCTTCGCATCGAGTTCCCGGCCGACCAGCGCCTGGGCCGCATGACCGGCTGCGGCATGGCCGTCGTCAACTGCCCCTGGCGCGCCCGGCAAGCGCTGGTTGATCTGCAGCAGAATTGGCGCTGAAGGCGCCCGGCCCGCCAGGCACCGCACTACGCTTGACGGCCCGGCCGCACTCCGCCGTCTCGTCCCCTCTCCGAGTTGGCCTGTCGCTGTTCTCGGCGCGGCACAGTCTGCGAGAACGCGTTCACCGTGCACGCGTGAAGATTTGATTTAGATCATGATGTATATCTAATTTAGTAGTTATTGTTATATACGTAAGCAAAGGATCGCTTCTTTGCAGGTTGGGATTTCTGATCTTTGGGGAAGGATCCTCGAAAGCGAGTGCGGACGGTTCGGCTGAGCCGGAATCGCAAGGCCAAACCTATCAAAGATGAGGTTGTCATGAATATCAAACTCTTAGCGGCTGCGCTGGTGCCGGCATTACTTTTGAATGCGGCGCTGATCGATTCTGCGTCTGCTCAAGCAGGCGAAGCCATAAACAAGAACATGGCCGAGAACATCAACATCGATGCGCTCTCACAAGACAACATCGTGCCGGATGGTATTCCCCCGGAAGCCGAGCACACTTTCATCAAGTATCTGCGCACTTATGTGCCCGCGCAGCGTTCGGACGGCACCGTGGCCGACCCTGTCGAATACAACGACGCCGACGGGCTGCTGGTCAAGGACCGGACTGTAGCCAAGCCCCTGATCAGTGCATTCTTGTACGGACCGGTAGAGCGCCCCGAAGCCGCGGGAGATGAAAATGCCGGTGGTTTCGTCGGGTTCGGCCAGCGTGATGCCTATGCAGCAGTGAGCCTGGACGACGGCAACTCGTGGAAGTCCACCAACCTGTCGGAGTCGGCGACGCTTTTCAGCTCAGTGCTGCCCGACTATCCCGGCGATGTGGTCAATATCGCCCACGCCGTAGCCGGCAATCACATCGCCGTGGCGTGGCCCAGCCGCTACTGCTCTTCGGGATCGCCCGCCTACACGGCAGATACCGACTCCGACTACATTCGCGACCTCAATGAAGTAGCCACGTTCCTCGGCATCGACCGGACCGCCGACCTCTACCTGACCGACCTGTTCGGCGTCGCCGGATCCCAGGGCTCGGTCGACTACGCCGAACAGGGCTTTCCGACCATCGGCGAAGTCCCGTTCAACTGCCTCTGGACCGCCCGCGGCGTACTTTTCGAAGGCGACGATCCTCGCACCGAAGGCGTGCTCGAATCCAATCACGTCATCTGGTACAAGCCCGAACGCCTGACCTCCGGACGACGCGATGTCAACCGGGTGGAGATCGCGATGGTCGGCGATGCCGGCGTTGCGGTCATCTGGCAGGAAGATCCCGGCGGGTTGCGGCCCGGCGCCGGCGAAGGTCCGGGCGAAGGCTGGAGCGGCGCGATCGGCAACAGCCAGACCGATATCTGGTATTCATTCCTGCCCGACGAACACTTCGAGACCGTCCTCGATGTCAACGGCAATCCGCAGTCACTCATCGATTACTGGGCGGTCGACACCACCAAGCCGAAAGCCTATGTGCCTTTTGCAGTACCGATGCGACTCACCAACAATGCCCGCTGCACGGGCAGCGGTACCGGCGAAGGAGAACTGCTGTTCTGCGAAGATGCAACGGCATCGCCCTACGGCCTGAAAAATCAGTGCGCCGATACGGTCGAGATTCCGACCGGTCAGAACAATCAGCTGACCCAGATCTGTGTCAGCGAGGACGGGCTGCCCAATGTCGCCAACACCGCGGCCACGCGCGCCAGAATCGGCCTGCTGCCCAGAACCAATGAACTGGACGAAACGGTAGGCGCATGGGTCGTCATCGTCGCTGAAGAAAGCAAGGGCCTGGGCCGCTTCTTCTTCGAAGCAGGCACCGAAACCACGCGCGCGGCACTCGAGGACAAGGACCAGTTCTTCTTCCGGGTCGGCGAAACCGATGTCAAGGAAGCCACCCCCTGTACCGAAGGCGACCCGGAATGCGAAGTTGCCGACGAAGGCAAGAATGTCTGGTACTTCTCGTTCGAGATGGGCAGCCCGCAAACCAGCGCAGACCTGAGCGATACCGGTCTGGTCAAGAATCTGGTCAATCAGGGCAGCCTGCTGAACCAGCCCGAAACCGACTGGCGCACCGGAGACTTCTACCCGCCGATGAGCACCGTCGACATGTGGAACTTCATCGGGGATACCAGCGGCATCGACTACAACTACGAGATCTATCGGACTGAAATCGCCAGGCGCGGAAGCCTGCTGGTACAACCGCTGGTCAATGTCAGCGACGGCAGCAAGCTGGTAGCCCTGCCGACGTTCAAGCAGGGCCTGCTGCAACAAGGCGGCCCGGCCGACATCATGGCGCGTCGTATCGTCAACGCCGGCGCTTCGGTCAATCCGTACGATTTCTCCAATCTGGTATGCGAGGCAACCCTGTTCAGCGATAACAGCAATCCCTACTATCCCAAAGGCATCTGCATGAGCCCGGCGGTAAATGTTTCCGGCACCACGCCCAAGACCTGCGCGACCGGCGGTGGCGGCGACAATGACACCAGCGACGGCGTCTGTCCGACAATCGACGAAATCGGCATCGCCAGCGATGATCCGACCGACCAGCTCGGGTTCGACCTGGTGGAAACCTGGGTCCAGTGCCCGGGTTCGCCGGAATGCGGCACGTTCGCAGAATCCACGACGCTGGGCAGCAACCTCGACGATCAGTCCTGGTACAACCCGCTGGACGTGGCCAAGGGCCACCGCGGCTATCTGTGGCGCGACATGGCCGTTATGATGTACGCGTGGTCTCCGAACTGGAAGCGGAATACCATCGGCAGCGACCGCTACGAGCTCTACATTCGCCGCTCGTTCGACGGCGGCCGTAGCTGGACCACGACGCCACCGACCTGGGGTGGCGGCGGCACGACTACTTGCGAGTTCATGCGTGACGGAGAAGTCGCCAACGACGCGACCCAGGTATGCACGGCCTACGCAGCCGGCGCAGCCGAGCAGGCGCGTAACGTTTCGCAGCTGCAAAACGCGGACGCGCAACCGACCTTCCAACTGACCGTTCTCGATCCGCGCTACGCGCCGACGCCGCCGACAATGTCGAGCATCGACGCCGGCATGAGCTCCGATCCGGATTCCGACCAGTTCAATCCAACCCGATTCTTCGTGGTCTACGAAACCGGCGACAACACGACCGTTGCCGACGGTGAAGCCATCGCGCTGGATCTGTTCTACGGCCGCGCAGTCCAGTTTGGTGATCACTACCAGGTCGAAGCCCCCGAATCAAACATGGAAGGCTTCTGCCTGCCGGGTCTGACGACTACGGCCGGAATCTTCTGCAACGAGTTCAGTCGCCTGACCACCGGCAGCGACGTATCGGCGGAGGAAGCCAGCCTGGCGATGAGCCCGGCCGGCGACACGCTGTACAGCGCCTGGGCGCAATTCGACACGGCCCCGCTGCCCGACGAACCTCTTTCGGATGCTCGCTACTCGCGCGTCTGGTATACCGATACCTATCCGGAATGGACCGCGCCCGACGCACCCGAAGTCGACGAACCGGTGATCGGTGACGGAGATACCTTCGTCCCCGACCTGATCTTCGCCGACGGCTTCGAGTCGCAGTAAGCAACGAGAAAGCGGCTGGAAGCCTGCTTCCAGTCGGGATGGAACACGACCAGGGTCCCTCGCGGACCCTGGCCTTTTCTTGTTTCCGCCCCTTCAATGTCTTCCCCTGCCGCCTGGAACCGCCGGCAGACAGGGCCGGTCGATGGCAAGACCGATCGACGCCTGTCAGAACGGAAACAACCCGACCAGACACGCGGTCAGGATGTAGACCACAACGAACGGAATCACCAGGTAGCCCATCACATCGCGCGCGTGGATGATCACGCCGGCACCCATGACCGGCAGTACGGCCAGCAGGAAGAACGGCTGCAGCAGGTTGGTCGAGGTCTCCCCATAAGCCACGGCCATCGCAATGCGGGCGACGAACGCCTGCTGCTGGTCTGGAGAAAGATGCGCCGAGAGGCTCAGCGCGGTTTCGGTCAGCGAGGGGCCGATCACCGCCCACTCGCCGCCGGCCGAGGGGATTGCGAAGTTGATCGCGGCACCCGCAAATTGTGCAATAAGCGGCAGCGTCTCCAGCGTCGCGCCTTCGGCCAGCCACAGCGAGATCTGGGTGCCCAGCCCCGAGAACATCATGATGCCCATGATGCCGGCGTAGAACGGGTACTGGAACACGATGCCGTAGACGTTGCCGCAGGCGCGCTTCATCGCCAGGCCGTAGCGCATCGGCGTGCGATGGGCGATGAGCCCGAGC
>DATGCS010000165.1:0-3243 GCA_035311685.1 Wenzhouxiangellaceae bacterium | reverse complement strand
CTTCGCCATCGAGATCTGCGAAGACCTGTGGTCGCCCCACCCGCCCGGCATGGACCACTGCCTGGCAGGGGCCGAACTCATCCTCAACCCGTCGGCGAGCCCGGAACACGTCGCAAAGGCGGACTTTCGACGCTCGCTGGTGCACATGGCCAGTGCACGGGGCATCGGCGGCTATCTCTACGCCGGCTGCGGACCGATGGAGTCGACCAAGGACGTCGTCTATGGCGGACACCTGCTGGCGTTCGAGAACGGCAAGGCATTGGCCGAAAGCGACAGGTTTTCGTTCGACGCCCGAACGCTGGTGACCGAGTTCGACGTCGAACGGCTGCATCACGACCGCGCCCAGAACACCACTTTCGGTCATTGGCCGCGCACAAGCGAGTACCACCGTGTCGAGGTGCTGCCGACAACCTCGGCGCTCCAGGCGCTGACGCGGCCCATCGATCCCCACCCGTTCGTGCCCGACGACGAAGCGCGGTTCGAAGCGCGCGCGCTTGAAATCATGCGCATCCAGGCCACCGGACTGGCGCGGCGAATGGTGGCCTCGGGCGCCGATGCACTGGTGCTCGGGCTTTCGGGCGGGCTGGACAGCACGCTGGCGTTCCTGGTCTGCCTGGAGGCGCTGGAGAAGCTGGGATGCAGCCCCGCCCAGTTGCATGCACTGACGTTGCCGGGACCCGCCACCAGCGGCCACACGCTTGGCTCGGCGCGCCAGCTGGCCGAGGCCGGCGGCGTCAAACTCAAGGAAATCTCGATTCGAGCCGCGGTGCGTCAGCACCTGGAGGACCTCGAGCATGAGGGGCGGGACGATATCGTGTTCGAAAACGCTCAGGCCCGCGAACGCACGCAGGTCCTGTTCAACTACGGCAACCAGATCGACGGTATTGTGGTTGGGACCGGCAGCCTGTCGGAACTCGCGCTGGGCTGGTGCACCTACAACGCCGACCATATGGCGAGCTACAACGTCAACGCCGGGGTGCCCAAGACCATGATCCGCTACCTGGTGCGCTGGTACGCGGCCAATCGAGCCGGAAAAGCGCTCTCAGCGGTCCTGAACCGTGTGCTCGAGACGCCGGTATCGCCCGAGCTGCTACCGGCCGAGGAAGGCCGGATCGCGCAGCACACCGAGGAGATCATCGGCCCTTACGAGTTGCACGATTTCTTCCTGTTCCACTTCATGCGCAACGGCGCGCGGCCGGCCAAGATCTTCCATCTGGCCTGCACCGCCTTCGACGGGCACTACCCGCCGACAGAAATCCACCGCTGGCTGCTGACCTTCGTGCGCCGCTTCTTCTCCCAGCAGTTCAAGCGCACCACCCTGCCGGCAGGACCAAAGGTCGGTACGATCACGCTTTCTCCACGAGGAGACTGGCGCATGCCGGATGAGGCGGCCTCGGCAGGGCTGCTGGCCGAACTGGAGGCACTCGATCCCGATTGAGTCCGCCGTTTGAATCTGAACACCAATATCCCAGGACTGACATCATGGAAAATCACAACGCAATCGTCGAATTCAGTATCACGCCGGTCGCCACCGATGAGCATCTCAGCAAGGCCATAGCGAAGTGCACGGGCATCGTGCGCGAATCCGGTCTCGACAACGAGTTGCACGCCATGGGCACTATCGTCGAGGGCGACCTCGATGAATGCCTGCGTGTCATTCGTCAATGCATCGACGCGGTTCTCGCCGATGCCCCGCGAGCAAGTACCTCGGTGCGCATCGACTGCGGCAAGGGCCGCTCGGGCATTACAAGCCGAGTTCAGTCGGTCGAAGACAAACTTTCCTGACGCCTGCTGAAAGCTGTATTCAAGCGGTACGTCGAACGACGCTTCGAAAAGGCTTTTTTTGAAAAGGCAGAGCGCCGCAGCAGCGCGCTTCTCGTCCTGACCCTAAGGTGTGTCTATCCAATTAATCCGCAATTAATCTCCTGCTAGACTGGAGCCCAGCACCAATGGGGAAGCCGGGGTGAACGACAGCACATTGCAGCCGACTCGACGGCGGTTGGAGCATCTCGACGTGCTGCGCGGCTTCGCGCTGCTCGGTATTCTGCTGGTCAATTTCGAATGGTTTACCCGGCCGCTGCAGGCGATCGTTCTGGCCGGAGAAGCGAGTCTCGCGGGCCTGGACCTTGTCGCCGCCCAGGCGGTGGCCACGCTTGCCGAGGGCAAGTTCTATCCGCTGTTTTCCATGCTGTTCGGTGCCGGTTTCGCACTGATGCTCGAGCGTGCCCGCACGCGCGGCGCGGGCTTCTGGGGCATTTACTCGCGGCGACTGGTCGTGCTGTTGATATTCGGGCTGGCCCACATCCTGCTGGTCTGGTCCGGCGACATCCTGCTGGTCTATGCGCTTTCGGCGTTCCTGATGATCCTGCTGTTCCGAAACACGCCTGCCCGGCGGCTGTGGAAGTGGGCGATCTTCTTCTGGGTCCTGCCGATGGCGCTGATGTGGCTGGGTGCACTGGCCATCGAGGCAAGCACGGCCGACCCGGAGATGCATGCCGAGTTGGTGGCCGAGTTCGAAGCCGATCGCGCGGAGGCGAAAGCCGCCGTCGACCGGGCAGCGCGAATCCATGCCGAAGGCAGTTTTGCCCAGAACGTGGCGCAGCGAGGTCGTGATCTCTGGTTTCTGGTCAGCGTCGCCCCGTTCTGGATCCCGCCTTTCATCGGCTTCTTCCTGCTCGGGCGCTGGATGATCGCCACGGGAAAGCTGACCCGACCCGCCGAAAACAAGCCGTGGCTGCGACGATGGCGCGCGGTCGGGTTGCTGGCCGGCCTGCCGCTCGCCGCCGCGGCGGTCTGGCTGATGCACGGTCAGGACACCATGATGCCGTCCCTGCGGGTGGCCGCCGGCATGACGCTGATCACGGTCGCCAGCGTCCTGGTGCCGCTGGGCTACCTTTCGACCGTCACGCTGGCTTGGCAACGGCTGGATTTTCTCGCGCCGGTCGGACGCATGGCGTTGACCAACTATCTTCTGCAGTCCCTTTTCTGGACCTGGGTATTCTTCGGCTACGGACTGGGCCTGTGGGGCGAAGTTTCGCGCGCCGCCCAGCTGCCGCTGGCGCTGCTCTTCTTTGCGCTACAGGTGTTGCTCAGTCGCTGGTGGCTGGATCGATTCCGATTCGGTCCGGCCGAGTGGCTGTGGCGCTCACTGACCTACTGGCAGCTGCAGCCAATGCAAAAACTAAAGCCGAAAAAACTAAAGCCGAGACAGGCATAAAACAGGGAATTTACCTACCCGAATTC
>DATGCS010000164.1:0-11386 GCA_035311685.1 Wenzhouxiangellaceae bacterium | reverse complement strand
GTCGTTGATGCTCATCGCGGCGACCAGCACGATGACCTCGGCCAGCGCGTCGCGCTCGGCGGCCTCGATCATCATCCGGCCGTGGCGCGCGTCCACCGGCAGCGCGGCCAGGGTTCGGCCGAGCGGGGTCAGTTTTCGCTCGTCGTCGACCGCCTGCAGCTCGGCCAGCGTGTTCCAGGCCTCGTTGACCAACCGGTTGGGCGGCGGATCGATGAACGGAAATTCTTCCGGGTCGCCCAGGCCCAGCGCGAGCATTTCCAGCACTACCCCGACCAGGCCGGCGCGCTGGATTTCGGGTTCGGTGTATTCCGGCCGGGCAAGAAAATCGTCCTCGCCGAACAGCCGGATGCAAGTGCCCGGACCGACACGGCCGCATCGACCGGCGCGCTGGTTGCATGAGGCCTGCGACACCGGTTCCACCGGCAGTCGAAGCACTTTCGAATGGGTGGCGTAGCGCGAAATGCGGGCCAGTCCGGAGTCGATCACGAAGCGGATGCCGGGCACCGTCAGCGAGGTCTCGGCAACGTTGGTCGCCAGCACGATGCGCCGGCCGGTGTGCGATGAGAAGATCCGGTCCTGGGCGCCGGACGGCAGCCGGGCGTAAAGCGGCAATACTTCAGTATGCGGCAGCGCCGCTTTCTTCAGCGCCTTGGACACCAGGAAGATCTCGCGTTCGCCGGGCAGGAACACCAGGATGTCGCCGCTGGCATCGATTCGTGAGGCGCGCGCCACCGCGCGCTGGACCTGCTGCGCCAGCGCCTCGCCTTCTTTCGGCGCCTGGTATTCGACGCTGACCGGATAGCCGCGGCCCTCGACGTTGATCACCGGGGCGTCGTTGAAGTGCTTCGAAAAGCTCTCGGTATCGATGGTCGCCGAGGTGATGATGACCTTCAGATCGGGCCGCCGCGCCAGCAGCTGCTTGACGTAGCCGAGCAGGAAATCGATGTTGAGGCTGCGCTCGTGGGCCTCGTCGATGATCAGCGTGTCGTAGCGGTTCAGCCTGCGGTCGGAATGCGTCTCGGCCAGCAGGATGCCGTCGGTCATGAACTTGACGTAGCTGTTTTCCGAGGTGCGATCCGAGAATCGGACCTGGAAGCCGACTGCCTGGCCGAGGTCGGTGCCCAGCTCTTCGGCGACTCGCCTGGCAACGCTGCGCGCCGCGATCCGGCGCGGCTGGGTGCAGCCAATCAGCCCGCGCACGCCGCGCCCGGCCTGCATTGCCATCTTGGGCAGCTGGGTCGACTTGCCCGAGCCGGTCTCGCCGGCGATGACCACCACCTGGTGCTCGCGGATCGCATTGACGATGTCGTCGGCGCGCGCGGCGATCGGCAGGTCGGGGTCGTAGTCCGGCCTGGGCAGGTTGTTCTCGCGCTGGCGACGGCGGTCGATCGAGGCCTGCAGCCCGGCGCTGAATTTTTCCAGCTGCTTTGCCCGCTTCGGGTCCGATGCATTCATGCCTGCCAGCCGCCGCCGCTGGCCGATCAGCCGGCCGGCATCGCGCTGCATCAGTTGTTCGGGGTCGATTGGGGGGAGATCGGGCATGTGCAGCATTTTCTCAGATTGCGCAGTGCACGGGTCGTGACGGGGCGCCACGCGCGGCGTCAGTTAAAGGCAAGGGGCGTTGTTCGTTATTGGTTATTGGTTGTTGGTTGGCATGGCGGTTTACGGTCGGACGCTTTACGGTTTACGCAATCAAGAGAAGTTTTCAGTTTTCAGTTCGGCGGAATGAGCAGTCTGATGTGATGGTAGGGTGTGTGTATGAATACGCTCGGCGTTCTTTGGGGTGGTCTGAGCGTAACCGCTGAAGCGGGAAATCCGTTGGCTTGATTCAGGAGATACGTCATGAGCGTGATTCAAAAATTGGCATTATCGTTGCTGCTGGCGGCCAGCAGTGCTGCGAGCGCGGTTCACCTCGGCGATTCCGGCCAGGGTGATGCGCTGATCCTGCCGTACTGGACCACGCAGGGCGGCAACGACACGTTGCTGACCCTGCGCAACAGCCACGATGCGCCGGTCGCGATCAAGGTCCGCGTGATTGGTGCCGACGGGGCCGAGCTTCACGCACTCAACCTGTACCTCGATGCCCGTGTGACCTGGACGGCGGGATTTTCCACTTTTGACGACGGTGCGCCGCGGCTCTTCAGTGTCCATCCAAGCTGCACGTTGCCGATACTGGCCCAGGAAGCTCCGTTCGGTACGCCGCAGTTCGGGCTTCCGGAGGCACACGGTTATCTCGAAATCATCGAAATGGGGGTTGCCGAGCCGGGGGTGGCCACCGACGCCGAAGGCGACTGGCAGACGTGCGTCGACCTGATGCAACGACTGGAAACGGGGCCATGGTTCGATACGCCCAACGCGGGTCTTCTGCCGCCAGCCGGCCGCCTCGGCGCGACGGCGCAAATCATCGATGTCGCGGACGGTGGAATGACGACGGTCGAGGCGATTGGGCTCGCCGGTTTCAGCAATATCGCGCAACACACCGATTACCGGAACCCGGAGCCCAACCTGGCGTCGGCCCATGATGCCGGCACGCCTTCCGGAGCCACTTCCAGCCAGGTGTGCCTGCCAAGCGGATGCCGCACCGATACCTGGACCCATCCGGTCGAGGCCGTGGCCGCCGTGCTCAGTGTCGCATCGCTCGAGGCGGACTTCAGTATAAACCCCTACATCGGTGGACTCAGCGAGATGGTGCTCGTGCGGCCGCTGGAGCGTTTCGAAGGGACGATGGGGGCAGGTTTTCGCGTCGATGCGGTGCCCATGCTTTCGATCTTCGATCGCTTGGCTAATGCGGCCGCACCGCAGACCTGTCCTGATTGCCCGATCATCCCGGAGCCGCCGCCTGGTTCGCCTGTCCCGATAGATGATTTCCCGGTCGAGTTGCCGCGGGACGAGGTTGTGACCGTGGTTTCTTTCAACGCGAGCGGAGAAGACTTCGATACCGACCAGATCTCGCCGTTGCTCGGAGCCCCTTTCCGGCCGACTTTTTCGCTGGTCGAGCAGGACATGACCTCTGGATTCGCCAGCTTGACTTTCGAGAACGATGACAACGGCGCACTGGTCTCCGACAGCGGCGACGTGTTTGCCGGCGAACCGGTGATCGGTTTCTCGTTACAGCAGTTTTCCAACGGCTTTCTTGTGGTTGACGGCCTCGAAGTGTTTTCGAATTACCGCAGCGCCCAGCAACCCGTCCGGCGGCGCGTCGTGCTGATTGCAGATTGAAATTAATCAGGCCGGGCTGGATGATTCTTTTGACAGAAAGGCTTTTGTCGGCGCAGTGAGCTGGATGTCGGCTGGCGCAGGGTTGGATGCCGGAGAATTTAGATGATTTAGCCAATCCGGGTCTTGGTGATTCCGGGGACTTGCTGGCCGTTGACGCGTCATTTTTTTCTCGTGCCGGCTGTAGTGATAGCTGTCTGGCTCGTCTTCGAGCCGGCCGCCCGGATCGTCGAACGGGAAATGAGAGATTCAAAGATTATCGCGAGGTATGCTTCTGAGGCGACCGACTTATTGCAAGAGCTTCCCCACTGAGCTTCGACAAATCGTCCCGCCGGGCCGGGGGGCGTGTTGAGCGCGGCAGGGCTGCAGTGCTGGTCAAAAAAAAACGGCCCGGGAAGACCCGGGCCGCTCGTTGGCATCGCGCCGGTGGGGCGCGCTGAGTGTCTTCAGTCGTCGCTGGGCGAATAACCCATCGACGGCTGGAGCACCAGCGTCTCGCGCCAGTAGCCTCTCATTTCGGCGAGCGTGTCGCCCCAGTCTTCCCACATCTGGTCGGCGCGCTCTTCGCCCAAGGCTTCGCGCAGGACGCCGGTGACGCCGAGACGTTCTTCGTCCATCGCCGCCACGTTGGCGAAATGCGAGACCGCAAAAAAATCGGCTTCCCAGTAACCGCCGGGCATGACGTCGAACCAGTCGGGCTGATGCTCGTATTCGGCGTCCTTCATGTAGCCCATCATTTCGCCGACCAGCGCCCTGAAGTCATCGCCCTCGTCGACCCGGAAGTTGTGCAGATGGACGACGGTATAGTCCTCGGCATTGCCGCTCCACGCCGGCAACTTCTCGGCGTATGACGTCTCCCAGGAGGCCATGTTGTCGAACACGCCGGCGTAGATTTCCGCGGTACCCCAACAGCTGTCTCCGGCTTCGTCGTCCTGGTCGAAGTCGGTCCACGTGTCGAATTGATCCACGATGTGGAATTGGGTCCTGTCGCCGTTGAACGCACGCCAGACGCTGTAACTGTCTTCGGAACCGTTCTCCGCCATACAGTCCGAGAGCGCTTCCAGGCCGGCCTGGAACTGCTGGACATGGCTCAGCTTGGCTTTGATGTGGTGAATGGCCAGGTTGTAGCCGTCCTCTTCCTCGTGGTTGTCTGCTGCCAGCGGCATGGCGCAGGACAGCGCGACCGCCGCGGTAAGGATCTTGGTCGTATTTTTCATCAGATGTTCTCCATGGTGTCGATTCGCGCCGCAAGCCTGAATCGGGCATACGGAACTGAATTACAGCGCCGACAGTGTGTATTAAACTTAACAAAAAAGCAAATAGTTAGTGAATCACATCACACTTTAACTGCAAGACCATAACAAGCCGGGTTGGAAACCTGCACCAAGTCGAGATCGGGGCAGGGGGCGCACGGCAACACGTCGCGGGAAAGCCGCGCGATTGACCCACGTCAATACGGTTCCATGCCATTCGGGGCATAGTTTTATTGGACTTCTGACGGGAGTCGTTGCATGACCCAAGAGGGGCGTTCCCTTACCGACAGCGCACTGCGCCAGGTCCTCGAATCGGAGAGCCGGGCGCGTCAGAAAATTTCGGACGAAGAGCAAAAAGCCGCGGCTGCCCTGGAGGCTGCGCGGGCCGAAGCTCGACAGATCGAGACCAACGCGGTCGAGGCGGCCAGGGCGTTCCAGGATGCGTGCGCCGCCAAGGCCGAGCAACATCTGTCCGAATTGCGCGAAACGGCCGAGCAACGCCTGGCCGGCATCGAGTCGGAATCCATCCTGCCGCAAATCAAGGCCGCTGCCGAAGTGGTGGCCCGCGAGCTGTCGGGCATCGAGTCGGCAGACGAAAAGGAGCGCGGGTCACGCGAAACGAAGGGGCCGGCATGAGCACCGCTTTCGCCTATGCCCTGACGCGACTGCATGCGCGCATCGCCGACCGGTCCGGCGATCACGAGCGTAAGAGACTCGCGGCGGTCGACGACTTCGGTCACTTCCTCCAGCTGGCCTCCCGCGGCGGATTCGGCCCGTGGCTGAAGAACCTCGGCACCACCAGCGGCGCGCATGCGGTGGAATATGCATTGCGCGAGGCCTGGCGCGGACGTATCGGTGAACTGGCCGGCTGGTTGCCGGCGCGCTGGCGTCGGCCGGTCGAGTGGTTGCAGTCGGCACCCGACCTGCCGGTTCTGGCCGATCTCTTGCAGCATGGCCGGCGGGCCGGGTGGATGGACCTGGATAAAAACTGGACGCGGCTTCCGGCCGAGCCGGAAGCACTCAGGCTCGAGCTGATCCAACGCTGGCCGGAACTCGATGATTTTTCCAACGACGAACTCGCGCAGGCCTGGCTGGCGCGGTCCCGGAAATTGCTGCCTTCGGTCGACGGACGCAGCACGAAGATGCTCGAGGCGCTGATGCAGGCCCAGCTCGAACCGGCCGGTGCCGGATGGCTGATGCGCGTGTTCCGGCGCGATCCGGGCGCCCCGGTCCAGGTGTTTGCCTACGCCGGGCTGGAACGGCTGGATTTCGAGTTCCTGCGCGGCCAGCTGGTGCGCCGGCGACTGCAGTTGAGCGAGGCGGCCTGATGCTTCGCACCGTACCCGCACGCTGGTTCGAACTGCTGGTGCCGCGCGAATCGGTCGCACGCGCGCTGGAAGTGCTGGCGCAAACCGGCGTGGTTGAGCTCGACACGGCCGTCGAGCAGGAAGAACTGATCGCCGTGCCGTCGCTGGAAAAGCCGCTGGCGCGTTTTGCCGAACTGGAACGGCGTTTCCACAAGTACTGGCCTGCGCCGACACTTCCGAAGGCTTCCCGGGATCAGCTGCTGGAAAGCCAGCTGGAGCGCGCGATGGTGCGTATCGAGGCCTGGTGTGAACAGGCCGCGCCGCATATAGAACGCATCGAGCTGGTCAGCCGCGAGCGCGGCGAGCTCCAGGTGCTCGAAGCGATGTGCCGCGCCGGAACCGGAAAGCGCAAGCTGGATTTCGGCGACCTGCACGCACGCACCCCCGAGATGGCCGCGCGCGTATTCATGCTGCCGCCGGAAAGCGACACGCCGGAACTGGCCGATCCGATCCTGTATCGACGGCTGGATTCGAGCGAGGCCACATGGCTGCTGGTATTCGGCCGCGAGGCGCAGGTCCGGAAACTGACCCAGGCGCTGGAAGGGCATCACGCACGCAGCGTGTCTGTACCGGCGATGCTGCGCGGTAGCCCGGAACAGGCGCTGACGCGCATTCAGCACCGGCTGGCCGCTGCCGCGCGCCTGCTGGCCATGCATAATCATGCACTGGAACGTCTCCGGCACAAGCACCGCCTGGGCGAGGCGCTGGGCAGCCTGCACCGGGTCAGCTGGCTGGTGGCCCACCTGGACGGGATCGCAGCCAGCGAATACATGGCCAGGCTTCACGGCTGGACCAGCGATCCGGACGGGGAAACGATTCGCAGCGCGCTGGACCGGGCCGGCATCCCGTGCGCGCTGGGTTTCCCGCCGCAGCCGGCCGAGCGTGAGGCGCCGTCGCTGACGGTCAATCCGCCGTGGGCCAGACCCTTCGAGATCTTTGCCCGACTGGTCGGGACGCCGGGGCGCAACGAGGCGGATCCGAGCATCATGCTGGCGGTGATCGCGCCGGTGCTGTTCGGCTACATGTTCGGCGACGTCGGCCAGGGCGCGGTGCTTCTGGTGGCCGGCCTGTTCCTCCGCAAGCGATTTCCGGCCACCGCGCTGCTGATCTGGGGCGGCGCCTGGGCGATGGTGTTCGGCGTACTGTTCGGCAGCGTTTTCGGCCGCGAGGACTTGATCCCGGCGCTGTGGCTGCACCCGGTGGTGGAGCCGCTGCCGGTGCTGGCCGTACCGGTGCTGGCCGGCGCGATCCTGATCGTGCTCAGCATTCTGCTCAGCGGGCTGGAGCACCAGTGGGCGGGGCGGTTCTCGGCGTGGGTGTTCGGCGAGGCCGGCATGGGCGCGGCACTGGTGCTGGGTATTGCCAGCCTGCAGAACCCGGATCTGATGCTGGCGGCCGCCGGTGCGCTGGTGCTTCAGTTCTTCGGCATGGCCTGGGAATTTCGTCGCAGCGGCGGCATGGCGTTTGCGCGCGCGGCCGCCGACCTGATCGAGGGCCTGATGCGGCTCGTGGTCAACACCCTGTCTTTCGTGCGCGTCGGCGCGTTCGCGCTGGCCCATGCCGGCCTTTCGCTGGCGGTGGTCAGCCTGGCCGACGGCAGCGGCAATATCGTGATCAGCCTGATCGTGATGGTGATCGGCAACGCGCTGATCATCGCTATAGAAGGGCTGGTCGCGTCCATCCAGACCACGCGCCTGGTGCTGTTCGAATTCTTCAACCGCTTTCTCAAGGCCGAGGGTCGCGAGTTTCAGCCGCTCGCGCCTCCAGTTTGAGACCGGAGCAGCCATGACCCGACCTACTGCGACGCCCCCAGACCCTGCATCCGCGACGTTTCGCTCGGTCGCGCGTCCTCGACGTACTGGCAAGTACGCCTGCGGGGCGCTCGGTCGCGAAACGACCCGGCTACAGGATCTGGAACCGTCTCGCTACGGTCGGGCCATGGCTACTCCGGTCTTTGCGCCATTAGTCCTGTTCCCGTAACCCTGATCATTTCTTAGGAGAACGATCGATGTCTGACGAAAACACCACAAAGAAAACATTCCGGATCGGTCCCGCGCTGATGTTTGCCGGGTCGGTGGTCGTGGCGCTGCTGGCCAGCGGGCTGCTGTGGCTGCCCCAGGCGTTCGGCGTCGAGCCGACTGCCGGCGGACAGCTGCCGGCCGAAGTCTTCAAGTGGGGCTTCGCCGCGGCGGCCGCGGCCACCGGCATCTCGGCGCTTGCCGGAGGCTATGCGGTCGCCACCGTCGGCAGCGCTGCCGTGGGCGCGCTGACCGAACGGCCCGAATTGCTCGGCCGCGTACTGATCCTGGTCGGCCTGGCCGAGGGTATCGCGATCTACGGCCTGATCGTATCGATCCTGATCCTGAATCAGCTGGCCTGAGCAACAGGGACCGGCAATATGACTGTTCCGGTATTCATCGGCGATGAATGGACCGCGGCCGGCTGGCGGCTGGCCGGTGTGCGAGTGATGGTGCCCGAACCGGAAGCAGCCCCGGTGCGTGCGGCTTTCGAAGACGCTTGCGGCGCTTCGCCGGCGCTCGTGCTGGTCAGCGCGCGGTTTGCGCGGCTGCTGGACCCGGTCCGCCTGATGGAGGCGCGCCGAAAACTGGACCCGCCGGTGCTGGTAGTCGGCGACGCGGCTGGTTCCGATCGGCCGGACGATGTCGCCGGCGCAATCCGGGAACGAATGGGAGTGGCACGATGATTGGCAGGACACGCGTGAAAGGCAATAACCCCAATGACGATAAGGGCGATCAAGGCGATAAAACCAGCCTCGGTTCGAAGGACGCGCGCGCTCATAACCGGGAATCGCTGGATGCGCTGCTGGCGCATGTCGAGCAGCAGTGTCGTGGGCGTTGCGAAGAAATCTCCGGACGGGCCAACGCCGAGGCCGACCGGGTGCGCCAGGCTGCGCGCGACAGGGCGGCTGAACTGTTGCACGAAGTTCGCACGCGTGAGCGCCGCAACCAGGACGAGCGGCTTCGCGTCGAGCGGGCGCGCCAGCAGTCCAGGATTCGGCAGCGCGAACTCGCCGAAAGACGCGCGATGGCAGAACAGGGTCTGGAGCTCGTGCGCGAGGAGCTGGTATCGCTATGGAAAAGCGGCGACCGGGCGCGGGCAAGCTGGCTGGAGCGCACGCTGACCGACGCGCGCGCCGTGCTGGCCACCGATCACTGGCGGCTTGGCCATCCCGACGACTGGTCGCCCGATGAAGCGGCGGCTGAACTGGCCGAGCGTGCCGCGCCCGGCGTCGAGATCGACTGGCAAGCGGATTCCGAGCTGGCCGAGGGTTTCGTGGTTGGTGCAGGCAAGGCCCGGGTGGACGCCACGCCGGCCGGGCTTACCGCGCGAGGCGAACGGATCGCCGGCGTGCTGCTGGCGCAATTGCCTTCACCGGATTCGCCGGCGCAGGACGCCGCACTGGATAAGGAGGTGACGTCATGAGCGGCGCATCGGCAAGAATCGTACAGGTCGGCGGCCCGGTACTGCGCGCCGAAACCGACGGCATATTCCGCAGCAACGAGGCGGTGGAAGTCGGGCATCAACGCCTGATCGGCGAGGTGCTGCGGCTCGACGGCAACCAGATTGTGGTCCAGGTGTTCGAGGAAACCGCGGGCCTCAAGCCCGGCGACCCGGTGACCGGCACCGGCAGGCCGCTTTCGGTGCGCCTGGGCCCGGGGCTGCTGGGCGGCATCTTCGACGGCCTGCTGCGACCGCTGACCGGATCGGATGAATCATTCATCGAGCCGGGCTTCACGGTCACGGCCGCCGGACGCATTCCGTTCACGCCGGTGGTGGAAAAGGGCGACGCGCTGACCCAGGGCCAGGCGTTCGGCAAGGTGGTTCGCGACGGCCGGCCCGATCTGTTGTGCATGGTGGCGCCGGGGGTTTCCGGCACGGTCGAGACGATTGCGCAGGCCGGCGACGTCGGCGAGACCGACACCGTCTGCGGACTGGCGGGCGAGGACGGACAAACGCATGAACTCTCGTGCAGCCAGATCTGGCCCGTGCGCGATCCGCGCCCGGCCCGGCAAAGGCTGCCGGCCAACAGCCCGCTGATCACCGGTCAGCGCATCATGGATACGCTGTTTCCGGTTGCGCGCGGCGGGCGCGCCGCACTGCCCGGCGGCTTCGGTACCGGCAAGACCATTCTTCAACAATCCGTGGCCAAGTGGTGCGACGCCGACATCATCATCTACGTCGGCTGCGGCGAGCGCGGCAACGAAATGGCCGAGGTGCTGCGCGAGTTTCCCGAGCTGGAAGACCCGCGAACCGGTCGGCCGCTCAGTGAAAGATCGGTGATCATTGCCAACACTTCCAACATGCCGGTGGCCGCGCGCGAGGCCAGCATCTATACCGGCGTGACCGTGGCCGAATATTTTCGCGACATGGGCTTCGACGTGGCCATGCTGGCCGATTCGACCAGCCGCTGGGCCGAGGCTTTGCGCGAAATTTCCGGGCGGTTGGGTGAGCTGCCGGCCGAGGCCGGTTATCCGGCGTACCTGGGCAGCCGCAAAGCCGAATTCTACGAGCGTGCCGGGCGCACCGAGGCGCTGTCCGGCGCCACGGGATCGGTCACCTTGATCGGCGCGGTGAGCCCGCCCGGCGGCGACTTCTCCGAGCCGGTCACGCTGTATACCCAGCGCAACGTGCGCTGCTTCTGGCCGCTGGATCGCGAGCGCGCCCGGGCCCGTTTCTATCCGGCCATCCATCCGCTGCAGGCCTACTCCGAGGACGCCGACGAACTTGGCCAGTGGTGGCGCGAGCAGGGTTACCCGGAGTGGGATTCGCACCGTCGCCGGCTGCTCGAACTGCTGGGCGAACAGGTGCAGCTCGAACGCATGGCACGCATCGTCGGCAAGGACACGCTTCCGGCCGCCCAGCAGCTGGCGCTGCTCAACGCCGAGCTGGCCAACGAGGCGTTCCTGCGCCAGTCGGCGATGTCGGATGTCGATGCGTTCTGCACGCCCGAACGGCAGATCGCGATGATGCGCACGCTGATTCGCTTCATCGAGCGCTCGCATTCCGCGCTTGAAGGCGGCATGGGCGTAGCCGAGATTTCCGGGCTGCCGCTGCTCAGGCGCGTGCGGAGAATGGGCGAGGAAATCGGCAACGACGAAGTCGAGCGCTTCGAAAAGCTGCAGGCCGACATCGACGAGGCGCTCGCCACGTCGGGCGGTGCCGAGGCCGGCACCCGTTCAACGTCCGAAGCCGAAACCACGCAGGAGGTTGCGTCATGAGCATTCTTGCACACGATAAAACGCGCGCCGAAATCCGGCTGGAGGACGCCGCGCTGAGTCTGGACGGGCCGCTGCTGGTGCTCAAGCGCGAGATCGAGTGCGGCTTGCACGATGCCGTAGAAGTGCTGGACGACAACGGCCAGACACGGCTGGGCCGGGTGGTTGCGCTTCGACCTGATTCGATCGTCGTCGATATCCACGCCTCGGGCCGCGATCTCCCGCTTTCCGGCCTTCGCGCGCGCTTTCACGGCGCGCCGCTGAACTTCGGCGTCGGGCCCGGACTGCTCGGCCGGATCCTGGACGGCACCGG
>DATGCS010000163.1:0-6999 GCA_035311685.1 Wenzhouxiangellaceae bacterium | reverse complement strand
CGCTGGGTGAGGCCTATCGCGAGTATGGTTTCGCCGGCATTACCGGCCACGGCCTGGACGACGACCTGGTGGAGCGTGCCTACGCGCGATTCCGCGAGTTCTTCGCGCTGCCCGAAGAGATCAAGCGCCGCTACTATCAGCTCGGCGGCGGTGGCAAGCGTGGCTATACCGGCTTAGGCGTCGAGCAGGCCAGGGATCACGATGTCCCCGATCTCAAGGAGTTCTGGCACGTAGGCCGCGAGCTGGAAGGCGAAAACCCGCACCCCGACATTCTGCTGCCCAATCTCTGGCCGGAGGAAGTGCCGGGGTTCCGAGAAGCGTCGCTCGCGCTGTATGGCGAGCTGGACAATCTCGGTCAACGCATGCTGTCGGCGATTGCGCTCGACCTGGGACTGTCGTCGGACGGGTTCGCCGAAAAGGTCGATCGCGGCAATTCCATCCTGCGGCCCATTCACTACCCGCCGATTCGCGACGCCGTGCCCGGCGCGGTGCGCGCCGCGCGCCACGAGGACATCAACCTGATCACGCTGCTGATCGGCTCGCGCGAGCAGGGCCTGGAGGTGCTCAACAAGCGCGCCGAGTGGGTGCCGGTCACGACGCTGCCGGGTACCATCATCGTCAACGTCGGCGACATGCTGCAGCGGCTGACCAATCACGTCTACCAGTCGACCACCCACCAGGTCGTGAACCCGCCCGGTGATGTTGCCACCAGATCAAGATACTCGATTCCGTTCTTTCTGCATCCGAATCCGGATTTCATCATCGAAACCCTGCCGCAGTGCATTACTCCGGACAACCCGAACCGTTATCCGGAATCGATTTCCTCGGACAACTACTTGCAGCAGCGAATTCGAGAGATCAATCTCGCCTGACGCTGTGGGTGCATTCCCGGCGGTTGACGAATTGATTTCGCCGAGTCAGAACGATTCGAGCTGCGTGGTGCCGATGCCGCGGTCCGGCAGGAGAACCGGAATGCCGTCGTCAACGACGTATACGACCTTTGCGTCACGCGTTATCAGCGCTTCGGATATGGGCCGGTCGACCGTGCTGCCGTCGACGAACAGCAGTTCGCCGCGCTCGATCGCATCGTTGAGCTTCCTGACCCGTCCTTTCTCCAGCGGTCGTAACGGTTCATGGCTGACCGGGCAGCACAGGATGTCGAGCAGGGATTCGGGAATTGTCATGGGCTCAATTCTAACGTGCCTGCGGCCGGTTCTGCTACCATTGATTGCCTGGTAATCGACAAGGTCTGTGCTCATGCCGGGCAATCCACGGGTCGGCATCGTCATGGGGTCCAGGAGCGACTGGCCGACGATGTGCAAGGCTGCAGAAGTGCTCGACGAGCTCGAGATTCCCTACGAGACCGAAGTCGTCTCCGCGCATCGCACGCCTGAGAAGATGCTCGACTACGCCCGCACCGCCGGCACGCGAGGGCTGGCTGTGATCATCGCCGGCGCGGGCGGGGCCGCGCACCTGCCGGGCATGCTTGCAGCGGCCACCGAACTGCCGGTGCTGGGCGTTCCGGTCAAGAGCCGGGCCCTGAGCGGTCTGGATTCGCTGCTGTCGATTGTTCAAATGCCTCGCGGGGTGCCTGTGGCCACGCTCGCCATCGGCGATTCCGGTGCCGCCAACGCGGGCCTGTTGGCCGTCTCCATACTCGGCATTTCCGATCCAAAACTGGCCGAGCGCTACCGGGCCTGGCGGTCGCGCCAGACCGAGCAGGTGCTGGCCGAGCCCGACCCTCGCGAAAATGCTCGCCCGGATTCCGGCGAGACATGAAAGTCGGCATTCTCGGGGGCGGCCAACTGGCGCGCATGCTGGTTGAAGCCGGCACGCCGCTGGGCCTGGATTTCGTCATCGTCGATCCCAAGGCAGACGCCTGCGCGGCCGGAATGGGCCGATTCCTACACGCCGACTATACCGATACCGACGCGCTGGCGCACCTGGCGGCCTGTGATCGGGTGACCTGCGATTTCGAGAATGTGCCTGCCGAAGCGTTGGCCATGATCGACGACCGTGTCGCGGTACGTCCGTCGGCCGCGGCGCTCGCCGCGGCACAGGATCGCTTGACCGAGAAGAGCCGCTTCACCAGGCTGGGCATGGAGACGCCGGGCTATGGGGAGGTGAATTCGCGCACCGATCTCCAGGCCGCGGTCGAAAGGCTGGGGCTTCCGGCGGTGGTCAAGACGCGCCGGATGGGCTACGACGGCAAGGGACAGATGCTTCTCCGCGATGCCGAGGATCTCGAGCTGGCCTGGCGGAAGCTGGGCGAATACCCGCTGATCGTCGAGCAGTGGGTGGCATTCGACCATGAATGTTCGATTACCGCGGTGCGTTCGAGCAACGGCGAACTACGCTGCTGGCCGGTGAGCCGGACCTGGCACCGACAAGGCATCCTGCGTCTGGCCACCTCATTGCCCGTTGCGGACAATTGTCAGCGTGCCGCAGAGAAGTTGGTCAGGATGCTCGCCGAAGATCTGGACTACGTCGGCTGCCTGACGCTGGAGCTGTTTGCCAGCGATGAACGGCTGCTGGCCAACGAGTTCGCGCCGCGCGTGCACAACTCCGCGCACTGGACCATCGAGGGCGCGGTGTGTTCCCAGTTCGAAAACCACTTGCGCGCGGTATGCGGCCTGCCATTGGGCGCAACGGATGCACGCGGCGCGGCGGCGATGGTGAACTTCATCGGCCAAATGCCGGCCCCGGCGCCGTGGCTGGAACTCCCGGGACTGCACTGGCACGACTACGGCAAGGCGGCGCGCGAAGGGCGCAAAGTGGGTCACGCGACGCTGTGCGCGCCCGACCCTGCCGGTCTGAAGTCGCTGCTGCCCCGTCTCGATGGGCTGCTTGAATCGCAGTGCCTGCGCGAACTGGATACGGTGCTGGGCGAGGGCTGAACGTTCTGACGGGCAGCATGCGCGAGCTTTCCTGCAGTAGGTCGCGGTCATATCCGCGACGGGGGGCTTGGTTACTCGTGCCGTGCGGCCTTGCTGGTAACCCCCGAATTTGAATCAAGCTCCGGCTTCGATCGCCTCGGCGACCGTGTCTGCAATTCGGCGCGCCTGGTCGTCTGTGATGATCAGCGGCGGCAGCAGTCGTACCACGCGCTCGTGGGTGATATTGACCAGCACCCCGGCATCCAGCGCGTATTGGCGAACGTCGGCTGCGTCGTCGACGAGTTCCACCCCGATCATCAGCCCGCGGCCGCGGATTTCGACAACCCGGGAATTGCCTTCCAGGCGCTCGCGCAACCGTTCGCGCAGTCGCTGTCCCTGTCTTTCAGCGCGTTCGCATATGTCCAGCTCGCGCATGCGCTCGATGACGGTAAGCGCCACGCGGCAGGCCAGCGGGCTGCCGCCGAAGGTGGTGCCGTGGCTGCCCGGCGTCAACAGGTCCGCCGCGGCGCCGCGTGCGACGCAGGCGGCCACCGGAACGCCGTTGCCCAGCGCCTTGGCTACGGTGATCACGTCGGGCAGGCATTCGGCTTCATGCTGGTGGGCAAACCAGCGTCCGGTGCGGCCCATGCCGGCCTGGATTTCGTCGAGCATCAGCAGGGCGCTATGTTCGTCGCAGGCCTTGCGCAGCTCGGTTAGATAACCGTCCGGCGGAATACGAACGCCGCCTTCGCCCTGGATGGGTTCGAGCATGACGGCGACGATACGGGAATCGGCCTGGAGCGCGCGCGCGGCGGCGCCGGCGTCGCCGAACGGCACGCGTTCGAAGCCGTCTACGACAGGCGTGAAACCCAGCTGAAGCTTGCCCGGCGCCGAGGCGCTGATGGCTGCCAGGGTTCGGCCGTGGAAGGCCCCCTCGACGACCAGGATCTTCGGTTGTTCGACGTCGCGCGAATGGCCGTGTTTGCGCGCGATCTTGAACGCGCATTCGACCGCTTCGGCCCCCGTATTGGTGATGAACGCGCGGTCCATTCCGGACAAGCCGCAAAGCGCCTCGGCGAGACGCTCCTGAAGCCGGATATGGCCAAGATTGGCCGTATGGATCAGGGTTCGGACCTGATCGCAGATCGCCTCGGCCAGCACCGGGTCGGCGTGGCCGAGGCTGCAGACGGCGATGCCGCTGATGGCGTCCAGATAGCGCCTGCCGTCCTCGTCGAACAGCCAGGCGCCGTCGCCGCGCTCGAAAGCGACGGGCATCCGGGCGTAGGTATCCATGAGGAATCGTGAAGACATGCGGGGCATTCTACGACGGCACGCGCGGTAATGGCGTATGCCGCGTGCCGGGTAAGGCAGGAAGACCCGCCCGGAGACCGAGCGGGTCGGGCGTCACAAGGCTTGTCAGCCCTTCATCTGGCTGCCGACGAAGTCCCAATTCACCAGATTCCAGAACGCCTCCAGATACTTCGGGCGGGCGTTGCGATAATCGATGTAGTAGGCATGTTCCCAGACGTCGCAGGTCAGCAGCGGGGTGGCGTCGCTGGTCAGCGCCGTCTCGGCGTCGTCGGTGTTGAGGAGCGCCAGCGAGCCGTCGGTGTGCTGCACCAGCCAGGTCCAGCCGGAGGCAAAATTGCCGACCGCGGCCTCGTTGAATTTTTCCTTGAAGTTTTCGAAAGCACCGAAATCGCGGTTGATCGCCTCGGCCAGCGCACCGGTCGGTTCACCGCCGCCGTCCGGGCTCATGCAGTTCCAGTAGAACGTGTGGTTCCAGACCTGGGCGGCGTTGTTGAACAGACCGCCTGAGGACTTGCCGATGATTTCCTCGAGTGACTTGTTTTCGTCGTCGGTGCCCTCGATCATGCCGTTGAGCTTGTCGACATAGGTCTTGTGGTGCTTGCCGTAGTGGTATTCGAGGGTCTCCTCGGAGATGTGCGGCTCTAGCGCGTTCTTCGGATAGGGAAGGTCGGGAAGCGTAAACGACATTGACGTTCTCCTTGGCTGCGTTGGAATAAGGGATTACGAAAAGACATGGTACCGTAGCGCGTGTATTCAAGAGGAAAGCGCCGATCCCGATGCCCTCATCCGACACGACTGCCGGCGCCAGTTGCGATTCCGGCCCCGACCTGATCGAATTGCGCATATTCGAAAGCCGCGCCGCCGCAATTTGCGAAACCATGGGTGCGGTGCTGCGTCGAAGCGCTTTTTCGCCCAACATCCGCGACCGACTGGATTTTTCCTGCGCGCTGTTCAGCGCCGACGGGCGCCTGCTGAGTCAGGCCACGCACATTCCGGTGCATCTGGGTTCGATGGCCTGGGCCATGCGCGACCTGGTCGACGCCCATGACTGGCAGCCCGGATCCCGGCTGATGCTCAACGATCCGTATGCCGGCGGCACGCACCTGCCCGACGTGACGGTGATCGCCCCTGTGTTTGTTTCCGGCGACTGCGTCGGTTTCGTCGCCAATCGGGCGCATCATGCCGACATTGGCAGCGCCACACCCGGCTCGATGCCGCTGAGCCGCTCGCTGGAAGAGGAAGGGGTGCTGATTTCTCCACAGTGGCTTTACCGGGATGCCGAGCTGGACCGCGATGCGCTGGACGACATCTGCCGCGAGATGCGAAATCCCGAACTTTCGGCAGGCGATTTCCAGGCCCAGGTGGCCGCTTCGGCATTCGGTGAAAAGGCCTTCGGTGCCCTGGTGGAGGAACTGGGGCGCGAGCAGTTGCAGACCTTCGCGCAGGCGCTGAACGACTACGCCGGTCGGCTGGCCTCGGCCAGCATTTCGGATCTGCCCGAAGGTTGCTGGCAGGCGGAAGACCGCATGGACTGCGACGGTGCCGGCGGCACAGGGCCGACCATCCGGGTGTCGCTGAAGGTGGCGTCCGGGCGGATCGAAGTGGATTTCGACGGCACCGACGATCAGGTTCCGGGCAACCTGAACTGCCCGATGAGCGTCACCGCCGCAGCGGTTTACTATGCGCTGCGCTGTCTGCTGCCCGAAGAGACGCCGACCTGTGCCGGCGCGCTGGATTGCATGCACCTGAGCGCGCCCGAGGGCTGCCTGGTCAACGCCCGCTCGCCGGCGGCCACCGCGGCCGGCAACGTCGAAACCAGCCAGCGCATCGTCGACGTGGTGTTTCGCGCGCTTGCCGAGGCGCTGCCGGACCGTATTCCGGCGGCCAGCCAGGGCACGATGAACAATCTCGGCCTGGGCGGCGAGCGCTGGAGCTATTACGAAACCATGGCCGGCGGCTGCGGCGCCACGGCCTCGGTTCCCGGCCGCCACGCGGTGCACAGCCATATGACCAATACCCTGAACACCCCGGCCGAAGTGCTGGAGACGCACTTTCCGCTGCGCATCGTTCGCTATCAGTACCGGCGAGGCAGCGGCGGCAAAGGCGAGTGCTCGGGTGGCGACGGACTGGTGCGCGAATTCGAATTCCTGGAGCCGGCTCAGGCCACGTTGATCACCGAGCGTCGCGTCCACGCGCCGTGGGGGCTGGACGGCGGAGAATCCGGCAGCAAGGGCCGCAACCTGCTGGACGGCGAGGAACTGCCGTCGAAGATCTCGGTCGAGGTCAAGGCCGGTCAGGTGTTGACGGTCGAGACGCCGGGCGGGGGTGGGTATGGGAAAGCGGGATGAGTGACGGCCGGAGGCAGGTCGTGTTTCGGGGCATCGAATAAGGGTTTCCGGGTTCGGGTTTCCGGTTTCCGGAAATTCAAGAACAAAAGGCGCCCGGTCTCATCCACTTGTTGGTTGGCCCGGGCCTGCAAAAAATTCTCCGACCACCGACCACCGACCACCGACCACCGACCACCGACTACCGGAAACCGGAAACCGGAAACCGGAAACCGGAAAACCTAATCCAACGCCTTGCTTGCCGCCGGAATCTCTTCGAACAGCACCCGCTGGCTGTCACGGTAGTCGATCGGGCAATCGATCAGGTCGACGCCGGGGCTTGCCAAGGTTTCAGCCAGCAGTCTTTCCAGCGATTCGACGCTGTCGGCACGGTGGCCGCGCGCACCGTAGCTTTCGGCGTAGGCGACGAAATCCGGGTTGCCGAATTCAAGCCCGTAGTCGGGCAACTGCATGTCGGCCTGTTTCCA
>DATGCS010000162.1:0-3988 GCA_035311685.1 Wenzhouxiangellaceae bacterium | reverse complement strand
CGACCATCATGATGAACATCAGGGCCAGCGTGTGGGGTATGCGGAACGGAGGGGTCTTCGGACCAGCTTGGGGTTCGGTCATTTCGCTTCCGGGCCTGTCGCGCAGGCGTTGTTGTTTTGGTGCCGGTATTGTAGGCAGGGCGGCCGGTGATTGCGAACTCTCGATGTTCGATTCATGTGACCGAGGCCCATGTCATCCAAAGCGCCGATGCAGCCCGGATTTCAGGCGGGGGCAGTATTCGCGAGTGATTTCGGCGGGTGATGGGCCGGGTTGTGGTACGGATGGCTAGCTGGCCGGCCGGTGGCTATACCAACCGCGAGGTTGCCGGCAGCATCCTTCTGGCCGCGCAGCCATTTTTTAATGATAAACATTACTTTTTTAATGTACAGCAACCAAAAAATGCCATACAATCCCGTCCGGATCATTCCTTTACCGGAGGCTGAATGAAAGTCTGGATTGCGGGTATTTTGCTGTGCGCCACTGGCTGGACGACGGTCGTGGCCGAAGAGCCGCCGACGGCGGCGGATCATTGGCATGTTTCACTCGATCTCCCGTCACTTCGAATGAGCGATATCCGGACCCGGATGATCGTGCGAGAACGTCGCAACGAGCGATTCAATGCCCATTCGCGCCCGGGCGCACTGCGCAATTTCCAGGGTTTCTGGCGAAGTCTCGTCGGAAGACTTTTCAAACCCGAGCTACGCAGGGGTGCCTGGCTGCACCTGGTGGATGGCCGGCTGAATCCGGATTGGAGTTTGAGCGCTACCGCGCGAAGCGTGATGCTGCGCAGTCCTCTCGAACTGCGCTGCCCGGCGGCGTCGACCGAATGGACCTGCAGCCTGGAAAATGACGGCAGGCAGATGGGCACTGCTCGCATTCGGCCGGTCAGCCATTTGGGCCTGCCGATGGACGACTATGGCGCTCTGCTCGATCGCGTTGAAGCCATGGCCGAAGAGCAGATCTATCGCCGCGATGCGCTTGAAAATGCTGGCTGGCGGAACTTTATCAGCACACTGCGCGAAGATCTTCCGATAATCCATGATGACCTGGACATGCTCGTGGCCTGGTTTGGTGCCGCCGGCCTCTTGCCGGTATCTCATATCATGCTGCAACGCGGTGGACCGCCAATCGAGGAAATGTTCGCCCAGTCCAACGGGTCGGGGCGCGAGCTCTTGAGTCTGGAATGGGAAGAATCCGTGGCGGTGATCCGCGTGCCCTCATTTGCCGTTTCCGTCGATGTATTTGCCGAGCAGCTGGCCGACACGTTCGCGCAGATTCAGCAAGCCAGCGCGCTGGTGCTCGACCTGCGCGGCAACACCGGCGGCAATCTTTCGTCGATGCTGGTTGCAGCACACTTGATGGGCGATCAGGCCGGCGCCGGTTATTTCGTTTCCCGGTCCTGGTGGCGCATGTATTCCGATGAGCCGACACCCGAACGGGCCGCGGCACGTCTGCCGGTACTCGATGAACCGGATCTGAAGCGTTTTTTCGAACACCTCTATCATGATGGCGGCCTCCGCGGTCAGGTACAGCCGCGCTCGCCACGCTACGAGGGGCCGGTCTGGGTCCTGATCGACGGCAATACAGGCAGCGCCAGTGAGCCCCTGGTCTGGCATTTGCAGCATAAGGGTGCGACGCTGGTCGGCGAGCCGACCGCCGGGGCAATGCTCAGCTCCAGCCGCTTCGATGTCGGCAACGGATGGTGGCTGATTCTGCCGGTTGCCGATTACTACACCGCCGACGGCAATCGTCTGGAAGGCCGCGGCGTTCGACCCGACCATCCGAGCGCATCGGACGAAGCGCTGGAAACAGCCCTTGGGCTGATCCGAGGCACACTCTCAGATACGCAAGTCGGAACGCCGCAATGACCCCTGCATTCCATCCAGAAGGGCGTCTGCGGCGGATCGCCCGGGTCAGTGCCATCACGCGCGTGCTGCTGGCCCTGGGTGCGTTGCTGGCAGTGACAAGCTGGACCGCCCCGATGCTGGTCGAGGCGCGCGTGCTCGAGTTCACCATCGGTCCGTTGCGGATCACCTGGGACATCTGGTCGAAGTGGCCGTCGCTGCACGCGGCGCTGGCAGAGATCGGCTGGTCGCCTTCTGCATTTCTGGTCATGCCAAGAGTGCTGGTCTTTCTGGCCGTGGCAATCCAGGTCGTGCAGATGTTCGGCCTTTACCAGCAAGGCCTGATCTTTACCTTTCGGCACGTGCTGTATCTGCACAGGATCGGACTGCTGTTGATTCTCTGGGGCGTAATTCTGCTTGGATTCCCGGCGCTGATCCGGGTGCTGGCCGGTTGGTTTGCCGAGGGCTACCAGGGCTACTGGTTCAGCGCCGACTGGGACGCGCTTTTCTACTTCGTCGCCGGTCTTGGTGTCACGGTCATGGCCTGGGTGATGCAGGAAGGCCTCAAGCTGCGGCACGAGCAGGAACTGACGGTCTGACCATGGCCATTCGAGTCGATCTGGATGTGATGCTTGCAAGGCGCAAGATGAAGCTCAACGACCTGGCCGAAGCGGTTGGGATAACGCCGCAAAACCTGTCGATACTCAAGACCGGCAAGGCCCGCGCAATCCGGTTCTCGACACTCGACGCCATTTGCCGAGTGCTGGAATGCACGCCTGGTGACATCCTGGTTCATGTTCCCGACGGTTGCGCGGGCCTGCCGTATCAATAGACAGTCTTCGTCCGCGGCGTGACGAAGCATGCTGCACACTCGAGGCAGTGACGGCGAGAGCAGCTCTCAACGGGAAAGATCCCGCGTTGTGCTTGCTTGTTTCGAAAAGAACGCAAACAAGCTATAATTGCGGGATTTACCTGCCGGAGGCCCGCGCCATGCGACTGATCGAGGAAGCCCTTACGTTCGACGATGTTTCGCTGGTTCCCGCGCATTCCGATTTCCTGCCGGGTGATGTAGACCTGACCACGCGTGTGACGCGCGATCTGGCAATCAACATTCCGTTGATGTCTTCGGCGATGGATACGGTGACCGAAGCGCGCCTTGCCATTGCCATGGCCCAGGCCGGCGGCGTTGGCGTGATGCACAAGAACATGTCCATCGATGAGCAGGCCCACCAGGTGCGGGTGGTCAAGAAGTACGAGGCCGGTGTCATCAAGGACCCGATTACGGTCGGCCCCCAGACCACCATCCGGGAAGTGCTGGAGATTACCCGTCGACACAATATTTCCGGCGTGCCGGTGGTCGACGGTGAAGAACTGGTCGGCCTCGTGACCAGTCGCGACATGCGCTTCGAGAAGAAGCTCGACGACCCGGTACGCAACATCATGACCCGCAAGGACAAGCTGGTCACGGTGCAGGAGGGTGCCAGCCAGGACGAGGTGCTGGAACTGCTGCACCGCCACAGGATCGAGAAAGTTCTGGTGGTCAGCGAGAAATTCCAGCTGCGCGGCCTGGTGACGGTCAAGGACATCCAGAAATCGCGCGACTTTCCCAATGCGGCCAAGGATTCTTCCGAGCAGCTGCTGGTCGCCGCCGCGGTTGGAACGGGCGGTGACACCGAGGACAGAATTTCCTCACTGGTCGAGGCCGGTGTCGACATCATCGTCGTCGATACCGCCCACGGGCATTCGCAGGGCGTACTGGATCGCGTTTCCTGGTGCAAGAAACACTATCCGCACGTGCAGGTCATTGGTGGCAACGTCTCGACGTCCGATGGAGCGGAAGCACTGGCAGACGCCGGGGCGGATGCGGTCAAGATCGGGCAGGGGCCCGGTTCCATCTGCACCACCCGCATCGTCGCAGGCGTCGGCGTACCGCAGATCAGCGCGGTTTCGGCTGCCGCGGCTGCGATGGCCAAGCGTGATATCCCGGTCATTGCCGACGGCGGCATACGTTTTTCCGGCGACCTGGCCAAGGCTATAGTTGCCGGCGCTTCCAGCGTCATGATCGGCAGCCTGCTCGCCGGCACCGAGGAAGCACCGGGCGATGTCGAATTGTTCCAGGGGCGCTCGTACAAGAGCTACCGCG
>DATGCS010000161.1:0-6165 GCA_035311685.1 Wenzhouxiangellaceae bacterium | reverse complement strand
CATGCTCACCGGCCTTTGGCACGCTGAAGCCGCCGAAAGCGCCGAAATAACCGGCATGCGGGCGGAATTGAAATCCCTCAACGAAAAACTCTGGGATATTGAAGACGAAATCCGCGACTGCGAGCGCGAAGGCGACTTCGGCGACCGCTTCGTGGAGCTGGCCCGAAGCGTGTACAAGACCAACGACCAGCGCGCCGCGCTCAAGCGCAGCATCAACGAAGCGCTGGGCTCGACCATTCTCGAAGAAAAAAGCTACAAGGCTTACTAAATAGGTTTTCGGTTTCCGGTTTCCGGTTTCCGGAAAAGCACATCCTGTCCCCGACCCTTTTCGTAGGAGCGGTCTCCCGGCCGCGACCGGATATCGTCAAATCCACGGTCCGCGGCTCCGATGCCGGATGCGGCGACGATCGCCCGCTTCGGTTCGACGCGTGGCCAGGCGCGCGCGCCCCTTCAAAAGAAGCAAGAACTCCGATGGGCAGTGCGCAAGCGCAATTTGAAAACCCGCTGGAAATCATCCAGCTTGGGACCCCCTGGGTTTTGTAGGAGCTTGGCCCGCAAGCGATTTGGACCCGGGCGCACCCGGATTCCATCGCCGGCAAGGCGGGCTCCTGCGAACATTCGGCTGCTTCAGTTTCGTAGCCCGGGTAAGCGAAGCGCACCCGGGACTACAGCCCAAGACAGCCCCCGGGTCCCGGATGCGCGCTTCGCGCTTATCCGGGCTACAAAAAATTCAAATATTTTCGCCCAGCGCGTTCTTCAACCGTTCGATGACCGCCTCCGGCTCGACCAGGTCCATCACGCCGGACTTTTCGATGCGCTTGCCCCACTTGACCTGCTCCGGTTCGCGCCCGAGAAACCGCCGGCAGGCTTCCGGGAAGCGGTCCACGCAGTGCTCCAGGCTGCCCAGCGGGCCGGAGCGGCGCGACCAGGTCGAGGCGTAGAGTCCTACCACCGGCGTGCCCAGCGTGGCGGCGAAGTGGGCCGGGCCGGAATCGGGTGCGACCAGGCAGGCGGCGCGTTCGAGCATTGCCAGCGACTGGCCAAGCGTGTCCTTTCCGATCAGGTTGACGGGTTCGTTCCGCATTGCCGACTCGATGGCCTCGCCGGTACGCTTCTCGATCTCAGACGGCCCGCCGACCAGGATCACCGGCCGGCCGGTGCTTTCGATCACCCAATCGGCGACTGCCGCATAGCCGGCGACCGACCAGTTGCGCGCGGCATGGCTGGAGCAGGGGCTGATCAGCACCGCCCTGCCCGGCTCAGGCTGGTAGTGGCGCGCGAATCCCCGGTCCTCGTCGCGAATCGGCGGCGCGCGATCGACGCCGCCGGTATCGGCACCAACGACGCTCGCGAACGACAGCAGCGCTTCGGCCTGGTGCTGAAACGGCACCGCCGGAATCCGCTCGTCGATCACCAGTCCGTGGCCCTCGCGGGCACGCGCGGCATCGAACCCGATGCGTCGTTCGGCGCGCACCAATGACGCAATCAGATTCGCACGCAGCGAAACCTGGGCGTGCAGCAGCACGTCGAAGCGACGGCGCAGGTTTCGGCGGAGCTCGAGAAATGCGGCCACACCCCCGCGCTTGTCGTAGCCGACGAAATCTATCCCCGGCAGATCACGCACCAGCCGATACTCGCCCTTGCCGATGATCCATGTCAGCCGAGCTTCGGGCCACTGGCGCTGGATAGCGCGTACAGTTGATATACAGTGGCAGACGTCGCCCAGCGCCGACAGGCGCAACAGGCAGATCGAGTTCGGCGCGCTCATCGCGTCCAATGGACAGCGCGGACGAATACAGGGAAAATCGCACAGCTCATGGAACGCATTCTACGGTCAGGCCCGCTCGAGATTTTGTTCGATTCTCGGCTGGACGCGAAACCCGAAGCCGGCTGGTTCGATCCGGACTGGTGGCGCGCCCGCGACGCGGTACTGGCTGAGCTCGGCGGGCGTGGCCAGGCATTGGCGATCGATTCACCGTTGGGGGACGCCGTGCTGCGCACCTATCATCGCGGCGGCCTGGTGCGGCATCTGAGCACGTCCAGCTATGTCTACACCGGCGCCGATCGCACCCGTCCATTCGCCGAATGGCGCGTGACCGGCAGGCTTTTCGACCACGGCCTGCAGGTGCCCGAGCCTCTTGCCGCGGCTTTCCAGCATCACGGGCCGTTCTATACCGGCGCCCTGCTCACGCGCCGAATTCCCGATGCACGACCGCTGCCGAAAGCCGCGGCCCGAATGACATCGGACGATTGGGAGAATCTCGGAAAAATGCTCGGCAAGGCCGCCGGCGCCGGCCTGCGCCACCCGGATCTCAACGCCAACAACATCCTCATGGACGCCGACGGAAAATTCTGGCTGCTGGACTTCGACCGCGCCTGGGTCGCCGACCACGGATTTGATCCCGGCCCGATGATCGGCCGACTGCAGCGATCGATGAGAAAGCTCGGCATCGTGCACGATGAAGCCGCGCTCTGGCAGGTGGTCTACGACTGATCCAGACTCTGCCTCGGGCGCCGCCCCACCGCCCGCGTGCCAAACAGCACGTCGCAGATCGGCCACGTGATGTTGAAATTGCCTTTCTGCATGATGGCCGGGTCATGGTGCGCAAGATGCAGGCGCCGCATGCGCTTGACGCCGGGCAGCCGCAGGATCCAGGAGCCCTCTTCCTGGTGATAGGCGAAGTGCAGTATCTCGTAGCAGCCGTAGTACCCCAGCGCGGTCATCACGAACAGCCAGGCAACATTGGCCGACAACAGCCACGTCAGCAGCAGCCCGGCCGGTAGCGCGAATGTGATCGCGAAGAACATCATCAGCATGGGCGGGAAAAGCACGGCCCGAAAATCGTCGCTGGAATCGAACTGCATAGCCTCATGAGTGAAGAACCGATGGTGCTGCAGCGTATGGCGTTCGTAGATCATGCCAACGCCCGGCCGCCTTCGGTGCATCACGAAGCGGTGGCCCAGATACTCCGCCAGATTGGCGTAAAGAAAAGTCAGCGGCACCGCCAGCCATTCGAGCGGCTGCACGTTGTCAAGCCGGAACGCACCGATTGCCAGCACAGCGGCGACGAATCCGAGAATCAGCGTGAAATGAAACGGGCCCGAATAGCTGTCGGGGATCAGCTGGCCGCGATATTGTTCGCGATAACTGCGCGTGTACTCGTCCATGCCCGGAATCCTGCCATGAATGCACCGGACGAACAAGCAAACCGGATGAAAGGCTTGCGACCCGACCCGGTCCTGTATTAGTGAATCCAGACCGCGCGAAACCAATGATGCAGAACCAATCGCGGAAGCGACCGCGCGTCGTCGTCCTGGGTGCCGGATTTGCGGGTCTGACGGCCACTGTGAGGCTTGCACGCGAGGCGGTCGACATCGTCGTCGTGGACCGCCACAACTACCACCTTTTCCAGCCACTGCTCTACCAGGTAGCCACAGCCGCACTGTCGCCGGCCGACATCGCGGCGCCGATACGCGGCATCCTGGGCAAGCTGCCGAATGTTCACGTGTTGCTGGACACCATCACCGACATCGATCGACAAGCGCGCGAAGTACACACGCTGAGCGGCCGCAGCATCGACTACGACTACCTGCTGGTGGCCACCGGCGCCACGCACAATTACTTCGGCAACGATCACTGGCACGACATCGCACCCGGCCTCAAACGTATCGAGGACGCACTCGAGCTACGTCGCCGCATCCTGTTGGCATTCGAACGCGCCGAGATGGAAGAAGACGCTGAGCGGCGCGAGGCACTGATGACGTTCGTGATTGTCGGCGGCGGCCCGACCGGCGTGGAGATGGCCGGCGCGGTGGCCGAACTGACCCGCTTTACGCTGACTCGGGATTTTCGCCGCATCAAGCCCGAAAACGCGCGCGTGATGCTGGTCGACGCCAACGACAGGATCCTGCGGCCGTTTCCGGAAAAGCTGTCGACAAGAGCGTGCAAGTCGCTCGAGCGCATGGAGGTGCAGCTTGTGCTGAATTCGCGTGTCGATGGTGTGGACGAGCGCTGCGTTCGAATTGGTGAAGACCTCATTGCCACCGAAACGGTCATCTGGAGCGCCGGCGTCAAGGCCTCGCCGGCCGGCAACTGGCTGAATGTGGAAACCGATGGCTCCGGCCGGATCGAGGTCGATGAACGGCTGCACCTGCCCGGGGACGAGCGCGTGTTCATCATCGGCGACGTCGCCTCGCATACCAACCCCGACGGTACGCCGACGCCCGGCCTGGCGCCGGCAGCCAAACAGCAGGGCCGATACGCGGCCCGGGTGCTGGCTGCGATCGTCGGTCGCAGGAAGCCGCCGAATCCGTTTCGCTACCGCGATTACGGCCAGCTGGCCACCATCGGTCGCCATTCGGCGGTGGTCAACCTGCGCGGCTGGCATATTACAGGTGCCGTCGGCTGGTGGTTCTGGGGACTGGCTCACATCTATTACCTGATCGGATTTCGCAACAGGATTGTCGTGGCCGCCAACTGGTTCTGGTCATATCTGACATTCGGCCGCGGCATCCGGCTGATCACCGGCGACGTCCAGCCGTCCCAGCGGGACTCGGACTCGGGCCGCGCGGGCTACACTGACAGCGACATGCGCAACAAGGGTGAAAACGACGATGACTGAACGAAACGCCTCCGCACTGATGGTCGACTGCCTCGAAGCAGAGGGCGTCGACAAGATCTTCGCCGTACCCGGCGAGGAAAACCTGGATCTGCTGGAGGCGTTGCGCGAGTCGTCCATCCAGGTCGTGATCACGCGCCACGAGCAGGGTGCCGGCTTCATGGCCGCCTGCCACGGCCGCCTGACCGGCAAGCCGGGCGTGTGCATGTCCACCCTGGGGCCGGGCGCGACCAACCTGGTGACTCCTGCAGCTTACGCCCAGCTGGGCGCCATGCCGATTGTCATGATCACCGGCCAGAAGCCGATCAAGACCTCCAAGCAAGGCCATTTCCAGATTCTCGACGTAGTCGATCTGATGCGGCCGGTCACGCACTTCACACGCCAGATCGTCTCCGCCGCAACCATTCCATCGCGCGTGCGCGAGGCGTTCCGCCAGGCCGAGGAAGAGCGGCCCGGGGCCGCTCATCTGGAACTGCCCGAGGACATTGCGCGCGAGCCGGCCGAAGACTTGCGGCCGCTGATCGCCAGCCAGACTCGCCGGCCGGTGGCTGAGGAAAAAGCCATCGCGCGCGCCGTCGAAGCCATCCAGAACGCCAAAAGCCCGCTGATGATGTGCGGTGCCGGCGCCAACCGCAAGCTGACCTCGAAAATGCTCCGGCGCTTCATCAACCAGACCCGGATTCCCTTCTTCACTACCCAGATGGGCAAGGGCGTGGTCGGCGAACCCAACGACTGCTGGATGGGGACCGCCGCACTGTCGGACGGGGACTACGTCCATCGACTGATCGAAAAATCGGACTGCATCATCAACGTTGGCCACGACGTGGTCGAGAAACCGCCGTTTTTCATGCACGAGGGCAAGCGCACGGTCATTCACGTCAACTTCTTCACCGCCGAAGTGGACCCGGTGTATTTCCCCCAGCTCGAGGTCACCGGCGACATCGCCAACGCGATCTGGCAATTCAGCGAGCGCATCCAGACGCAGAATCACTGGGATTTCAGCTTTGCCAGGAAGGTGCGCGCTGCGCTGTTCGACGACCTGGATTCCGGGCGCGAGCTCAACGATTTTCCGATCCACCCCCGCCGGCTCGTGCACGCGGTGCGCGACGCGCTGCCCGAAGACGGTATCGTCTCGCTGGACAACGGCCTGTACAAGGTCTGGTTCGCGCGTAACTACCGCGCGGTCAAACCCAATACGTTGTTATTGGACAATGCCCTGGCCACCATGGGCGCCGGCGTGCCGGTTGCGATGGGCGCAAGCATGCTGCATCCGGACCGCAAGGTGCTCGCCGTGTGTGGCGACGGCGGTTTCATGATGAACTCGCAGGAACTGGAGACCGCAGTGCGCCTGGGCCTGAACCTGGTGGTACTGATCCTGCGCGACGACGCCTACGGCATGATCCGCTGGAAACAGGCCGACATGCAGTTGCCCGACTACGGGCTTGAATTCGGCAACCCGGATTTCGTCGCCTACGCCGAAAGCTACGGTGCGCGCGGCCACCGTGCCGACAGCGTCGAATCGCTGGAAAGACTGCTGGCTGAAACC
>DATGCS010000160.1:0-10593 GCA_035311685.1 Wenzhouxiangellaceae bacterium | reverse complement strand
GCAGGCACTGCTCGATCGCGTGATCGAGGCCGAAACCTTCAACGAGGGTTACCGCACGACCGAGTACCTGGCCGCCTCGATTCTGGATATGTGCTACCACACGCTGCCGGCCGACCAGATTCCGGCCAGCGACGAGATTCTTCAGTTCGAGGCCGAATGTCTCGAGCAGGCCGGCATTGCCTATGATCCGGTACCGTCGCGTTACCGTACGACCTACTTCTCGCACATCATGGGCGGCTATTCTGCCGGCTACTACTCCTACATCTGGAGTGAAGTGCTTGATGCCGACAGCGTCAAGTGGTTCAAGGAGAACGGTGGACTGACGCGTGAAAACGGCGATCATTTCCGAAATACGCTCCTTTCCCAGGGCGGCAGCAAGGATGCCATGCAGCTGTTCCGAGATTTCGCCGGGCGTGAGCCGGATATCCAGCCGCTGCTCGAACGCCGCGGACTGGCGCCGGTCGAAGGCACGGGCGAAACCACCGGCCCCATGTGATCGATCGGGCGATGCCCGCCGATAGCAATCCCGGAGCCGCCGGGGTCCGATCCCGCGCGGCCTCTATCCAGGCCTCGACGAACTGGCTGACCACAGACCTCGGTGGCGGCCCCCGGCCGTTCAAATTCAACCAGGTCATCGATTTCCAGAAAGCCGGCACCCCGTTTTTTCTGCTTTGCCTGATGTGGTACTACGAGGCTTGGGGGGCGCGGGAATGGGTGTATTTCGCGCTGCACGGCGGCTACGGTCTGGTCTGGCTGATCAAGGACCTTGCATTTCCGGACCCGGCCTGGCAACGCAGGATCACCATTGGCGGTGCTGCAGCTGCGTTTGTTGGGGTGCTTGGCTGGTACTGGGTTTTCGGCTGGCTGCTGATTTCAGGAACTGCCGATGCCGGATATCCGGTACCCGAGGCGGCCTGGTACGGTCTGTGTATCTTGCTTTGCCTGCTGGGCTGCACGATCATGACGTCGGCCGACGCGCAGAAGTACTTCACGCTGCGCGAGCGATCCGGGCTCATCACCGACGGGATGTTTCGCTACATCAGGCATCCGAACTACCTCGGTGAGATGATGATCTACGCCAGCTTCGCGATGATGGTCTGGCACTGGCTGCCATGGTTGGTGCTGGGATGGGTCTGGCTGGGCATCTTTGCGGTCAACATGCAGGTCAAGGAGCAGCGCATGGCGCGCCACCCCGAATGGCCGGCGTACCGCCGCAGCAGTCGGTGGCTGGTGCCCGGCGTCTTCTGAAGCCCAGGGCGTTTCTTTCCACAAGAGATTCGACAGACGTGTCCCGCAATACCTTCGCGACCATTACGCCTTCGGCGCTTCGCCATAACCTGAAGCGCGTTCGTGCGCTTAGCGATGGCGCGCGGATCATGGCAGTGGTCAAGGCCGACGCCTACGGTCACGGGTTGAAGCGTTGTCTGCCGGCATTGGCCGAGGCCGACATGCTGGCCGTGGCGACCATGGATGAGGCACGCGCCATCCGCGCCCTCGAGCCGCGCGCACCGATACTGCTGCTCGAAGGCATCATGGCGGCCGACGAGCTGGAGGCGGTTGCCCGATTGAATCTCGAGATGGTGGTACATCACGAAACGCAGCTCGAGTGGATCGAAGCCTCCGGCCACGCATTCAATCCAAGAATCTGGCTCAAGCTGGATTCGGGCATGCACCGCCTGGGTTTTCCGCTGTCGCAGGCGCAAACGGTGCATGCGAGACTGCAGGCACTGGATGGTGTCGAGGAGGTCGTGCTGATGACGCATTTTGCTTGCGCCGATCAGCCCGGGAATCCGCTGAACCGGCGCCAGATCGATTCGTTCGACATCGCGGTGAAGGGACTTCCGGGTCCCCAGTGTCTGGCCAATTCCGCGGCGCTTCTCAACCTGCCCGAAACCCGCAGGGACTGGATTCGCGCAGGCTTGCTGTTGTACGGCGTCTCTCCGTTGGCCGGACACGACGGACCGTCGCTGGGCCTGGAACCGGTGATGACGTTCGAGACCCGCCTGATCGCGGTCAACGACGTGCCTGTCGGGGATACCATTGGTTACGGCGCCCGTTTTACCGCTGCTCGTGATATGCGCGTGGGCGTGGCGGCGATCGGATACGGCGATGGCTACCCGCGCAACATGCCCGACGGGGCCCCGGTACTGGTCAATGGGCGTGAACAGCATCTGGTCGGGCGTGTTTCCATGGACATGATCACGATCGACCTGAATGGCCAGCCCATGGCGCGTGTTGGAGACCCGGTCTTGCTGTGGGGGGAAGGTCTGCCGGTGGAGCGGGTCGCCGGAATTGTCGGCACGATTCCCTACGAATTGCTGTGCCGCGTGACCCGGCGCGTGGCTTATCGCGAGCGCTGAATCCGGATTCAATAATCGTTGGAATGTCGATCGTTGCGCGCCGGCTCCGCCAGCGTTAAAGCGAGTACTTGCGCAAAATGCCCCTAATCTGGTCGTAGCTCAGGCCCAGGCGCTCGGCGGTCCGCTTGCGATTGCCGTCGGACTCGGCCAGCGCGCGTTCCACGACGGCGCGTTCCTGGGCGTCCAGCCAGCCGCGCAAGTCGTCGGGAATGATTTCCGGGCCGGCAGGGGTCCCGTTGCCTTTGCCGCCCGGCCGCCAGGGCGATTCGAACGGGTCAAGCTGCAGCGCCTGAATCGGCTTGTCCGGGGCGTCGTGCCGGTAGACCGCGCGTTCGACCGCATTCTTGAGCTCCCGCACGTTGCCGGGCCAGGCATGGGCGTGCATTTGCCGGATCGCGCTGCCCGAAAACCCGGCAAACAGCTCGCGGCCAAGTTCGCGCGACATTCGCATGGCGAAATGCTCGGCCAGCGGCATCACATCCTCAGGTCTTTCGCGCAGTGGCGGGAGCGTGATTACGTCGAATGAAAGTCTATCCAGCAGGTCGGCGCGAAACCGGCCCTGGGCGGCCAGCGACGGCAGGTCCTCGTTGGTGGCGCCGACCACGCGTACGTCGACCGAAAGGGTTTTCGACGACCCCAGTCGTTCGAATTCGCCGTATTCGACGATGCGCAGGACTTTTTCCTGAACCGCGTCGGAAGTCGTGGCCAGTTCATCCAGGAACAATGTGCCGCCGTCGGCCTGTTCGAAGCGGCCGATGCGCCGGTTTCCGGCGTCCGTGAACGCACCGGCCTCGTGGCCGAACAGCTCCGATTCCAGCAGCGAGGGACTGATCGCCGCGCAATTGAGCTTGACCAGAGGCTGGTCCCAGCGCGACGAGAGAAAGTGCAGTCGCTCGGCGATCAGTTCCTTGCCAGTGCCGCGCTCGCCGACGATCAGCAACGGTCGGTTCAGGTCGGCCGCGCGTGAGACTTGCTCCAGCGTTTCCAGGAACGTGCCGGATTCGCCGATCAGGGGCTGTTCTTCACGCTTCATCGGATGTCTCGGGGGTGTGCGGGCTGCATGGCTCCATTATCCCGCAATCGCCGCGGATTGCCGAGCCCGGCAGAAGTGTCTCCAACAGTGGTGAGTCAGAAGCAGCACACAAAGAGCACGGAGAAGGCAAGAAGGACACAAAGAAAAACCTTCACACTGTGCAACTTCATCCTCTTCGTGCCTTCTTCGCATCCTTCGTGTGACGGCTTTTCAAGCCCGCCGGTGGTCGGCGCTTCTGCCAGAATAGCGCAATGGCGAAAGCAAAAACTCTTTACGTGTGCGGCGAGTGCGGCGCGAGCCAGCCGAAATGGTCGGGACAGTGCCCGGATTGCGGGGCCTGGAATTCGTTGTCCGAATCGGTCGGTGAAGCAGGCGCCCCCCGCTCCGGGCGCGGCGGCTGGACCGGGCAGGCTTCGGCCGAGGTCGTGCGACTGGATTCGGTGCGCACCGGCGACACGCCGCGATTCAGTTCCGGGCTGAGCGAGCTGGACAGGGTGCTGGGCGGCGGCCTGGTTCCGGGTTCGGTCGTGCTGATCGGCGGTGATCCCGGCATCGGCAAATCGACCCTGTTGCTGCAGTCCCAGGCCGCGGTGGCGACCGAGCGCAAATCGCTGTACGTTACCGGAGAGGAATCCGCCGCCCAGGTGGCGATGCGTGCCCGTCGGCTGGCGCTGGATCCGGAGATGCTCGAATGCCTGACGGAAACCAGTCTGGAAACGGTTCTGGCAACAGCCGCGGTAAATCGGCCGGGTTTCATGGTCATCGATTCGATTCAGACGCTGTGGAGCGAAGCATTGCAATCGGCACCCGGTGCAGTGGCCCAGGTGCGCGAATGCGCGTCCAGGCTTGTCCAGTACGCCAAGCAGACCGGTTGTACAGTGGTGCTGGTAGGCCACGTCACCAAGGAAGGTGCCCTGGCCGGACCCCGGGTGCTGGAACACATGGTCGACGGCGTGCTGTATTTCGAATCCGACTCGGGTAGCCGTTTTCGCCTGATCCGATCGGTGAAAAACCGTTTCGGTGCAGCCAATGAGCTTGGCGTGTTCGCGATGACCGACGGCGGACTCAAGGGCGTGTCCAATCCCTCGGCGATCTTTCTGTCCAGCGACGAAGACCCGGCGGCAGGTTCATGCGTGCTGGTTACCCGTGAGGGCACCCGGCCCATGCTGGTCGAGGTGCAGGCGCTGGTTGCGCCCAGCAGCCTGTCTCAACCGCGGCGCGTGGCTGTTGGGGTGGATCCGGGGCGCCTTGCGATGCTGCTGGCGGTGATGAATCGCCATTGCGGTATCCAGATCAACGATCAGGACGTGTTCGTCAACGTGACGGGCGGGATCCGGGTGAGTGAAACGGCCTCGGATCTGGCGGTTGCGCTGGCGATCCAGTCGTCGTTGCGTGAAGCGCCGCTGCCGCGCGAGCTGGCGGCCTTCGGCGAAGTCGGCCTCTCGGGCGAACTCCGGCCCGTCTACAACGGCGAGGAGCGGCTGCGCGAAGCGGCCGGGCAGGGTTTCACGACCGCGCTGGTACCGCAGGCCAACGTCAAGGGCGTCAAGGCCCGACTGACGATTCGCGGATGCCGTCGGCTGTCCGATGCCCTGGATGCCGCGCGCGAGAGTTGACCCCCCCGAGCCCGCATGAAAGAATCGTGCGGCCGAGTCGAACAGAAAAAACCAAGGAAACCGCGCCGTGACCGAACTGCATCGCCAGCCCATCGCCAAGGTCGATACCGCCTGGCTGCGCATGGAACAGCCGACCAACTTGATGATGATCACCGGCGTGATCGTGCTGCGGGAATCGGTCGACTTCGAAACGCTCAAGGAGGTGGTGGCTTCCCGGTTTCTTGCGTTTCCCCGCTTCCGCCACAAGGCGGTTCAGACCGCGCGCGGCTGCTGGTGGGAAGAAGACGAGGATTTCGAACTGACCTCGCACATCCGGCGCATTGCATTGCCAGGCGATGCCGGCAAGGAGGAACTGGAGGAATTCGTCTCCGAACTGGCCTCTACGCCTCTGGACAAGTATCGGCCATTGTGGCAGTTCCATTTCATCGAAAATTACGCCGCAGGGCCGGCGCTGGTCACGCGCATTCACCACTGCTATGCCGACGGCATGGCGCTGGTGCAGGTCATGCTGTCGCTGACAGACGCCGATCGCCGAAAGTCGACTGCGCTGGTCGAAGCCGAGCAGTGGAAGCGCAGGCGCGTGCGCGAGTCGAACGTCTTCAAGCGGCTGATGGAGCCCGCCCGCGAGGGAATAGACGCGGTGCAGCACCTGGGATATAAACTGATCGAAGAGGCCGGGCACTTGATTCGCGAGCCTTCGCAGGCGACCGCGTACGCGGAAAGTGCATCCGAGATCATGTCGGAGCTCGCGACCATGCTGCTTCTGTCGGATGATCCTTCTTCGCGCTTCAAGGGCAAGCTGGGCGTTCGCAAGAAAGTGGCCTGGACCCAGCCGCTGCCGCTGCTGGAAGTCAAGGCGATCGGCCAGGCGCTGGGCTGCACGGTCAACGATGTGTTGATCGGCATCATGACCGGTGCGCTGCACCGCTACCTGCTCGACTATGGCGAAGACCCGTCGGAACTCGAGATCCGCGCGACGATTCCGGTCAATCTGAGGCCGCTGGAGCACGCACGCGAGCTGGGCAACCATTTCGGCACAGTCTTTCTCGATCTGCCGATCTGGGAGTCCAACCCGCTGGCGCGCGTCTACCGGGTGGCCGAGAACATGCACCATCTGAAGAACTCGAAGCAGGCCAGTGTTTCACTCGGCCTGCTGGCCACGTTGGGGATGGCCCCGGCGGCCGTTCAGGCGGCCGCGCTGGAATTATTCGCGCGCAAGGCCACGACGGTGCTGACCAACGTGCCGGGGCCGCAGAAGTCGCTGTACATGGCCGGTTCGGAAATCGGCCAGATGATGGTCTGGGTGCCACAAAGCGGCTCGATCGGCATGGGCATCAGCATTCTCAGCTACAACGAACAGGTCTCATGCGGTGTGATCACCGACAACAAGCTGGTGCCGGATCCCGAACGGCTGGTGGACAACTTCGCCATCGAGTTCGAAAACCTGCTGCACCTGGTAATGATGCTGGGCCCGGAGATCAACCGTAGCCCGGAAGAGGTCGAAAACCACATCCAGGCCTGGCTGGACCACGCCGGTGAAGGTTGACCCCAACGTGGCATAAATTTTCGGGCCGGAATCGCTGCGCTGCCCGGTATAGCAGCTGTCGTCTATCACGTCGCCTGGTCTGTACTCGCGTTGCCAATCCTCAGGTAGAGTGAAGCTACGCTGCGGTTGGCACCACGCCGTGAAGTCCCCGGAAATACTACTCTCCGGGCTGCCGGTTCAGAAAATTTATGCAACGTTGGGGTTGAGTATCGGAAACCCCGAATTCGATAATCCCTGAAAATCCGCGGATCGCTTTTACTGGTTGAACCGTATTCGCGGACAGATCACGCCAGCGAATTGCTGGCGTAGTCGACGTCCAGGGCCTGCATGGCGTCGATCGGCTTCATGCCGGCGGCCTTCGCGTAGGCGTCGTTTGACTCGTCGACGCGCTTTTCGCCGTACAGCAGATAGAGGCCGTTGCCATATTCTATCCATGCAATCGGCGCATTGGAAATACGGATGGCTTCCCTGAAATGTTCCATCGACTTGTCGCCGCTGGCGCCATAGGTCATCGAGCCGACCAGCTTGCCGACCTTGGAGATCACCTCGGCGTGGTACAGCCCGAGCGCGGTGTGCGCCTCGGCATGCAGCGGCTCGAGTTCGATGGCACGGTCCAGGGACTTCTTGATTTTCCCGCCCAGTCCCTGGCTGAGGGCCTTTGCAATCGAAATGCTCTGGCTGTAGCGGCCCAGGTGATAGGCATGGAAATAATGCGAATTGGGGTTGTCGGGGTCGGCCGCCGTTGCCGACTCGGCGCGCGCTATGCCTGCGGTGTAGATGGCCTGCTTGACGCCGTCGTCCTCTTCCAGGTAATCGGCATAGATTCCCGATGCCTTGTTGGCCACTACGTGGGCAGAATCGCCGAACGCGAGTGCAATGTCCACGGCCGCGGCAAAATTTCCGCTGTGAAACGAGCGCCAGGCGTGCTGGATCGCATCGTTTTTCGGCCAGGGTTCGCGATCGCCGGCATGTAGCCGATCCCAGGCCTTTGCGAGTTTTTTGCCTGGATACTCAAATGTCGCCGAACCACTGGTAAATTCTGCCCAATTGCTTGTATCCATGAATTCTGTTCCCTTCGAGTCGGTTGAGGCGATTCTAAGGCCAGCGGTGCCGAACTGCACCCCTTGCACAGAACCGCGGAGGTTTCCTGGGCGGGTTTGGCCCACATTATTCAATATCCGTCCGCAGTAAAACGAATGGTGAATAAGGCGTGCTTAGTGTGACAGCTCTAAATTCCAGGCCTATATTGCAATACAACAGTCCCGGAAACGGGGCAAACCCGAACCCGAAAGAGGTGAAAGACATGGCCAAGAAGACAGCCAAGAAGAAAACCGCGAAGAAGAAGGTCAGCAAGAAGACCGCCCGCAAGTCGACCAGCAATGTGCAGGATAACGCGCATGAAATCTGGCTCGCCGGCCTCGGTGCATTTGCCCTGGCTCAGGAAGAAGGCTCCAATATTGTTCGCCGTGGCGGCAAGTTGATCAACGAAACCACCGGACAGGTCATAAGCGAAAGTTCGAAGCTTTTCGATCGCCTCGTTTCCGAGGGAAAAAAGCTCGAAGGCAAGGGCCGCAAGATGGCTGAAGATGCCGTTGGCGGTGTTAAGAGCGATGTCGAAGGTCGCGTCGGCAAGGCGCGCGAACAGGCTCGCACGAATTGGGACAAACTCGAAAAAGTTTTCGAAGATCGCGTTGCACGGGCACTTTCGCGCCTCGGCGTTCCGACCTCCGACGAAATCCAGGAGTTGAGCCAGCGGGTCCAGGAACTCAACACGCGCGTTCGCGAGCTGGCCAAGGCGCAGAAGAGTTCGGCTACCGCTCCCAAGACGACCAAGACCACCAAGAAGACGCCGGCTTCCGACGCTTCCTGACAGGATCTGGAGTAGCTCTCCACCCGTCTACCCCGAAGCAGCCGGACTTTGCTCCAGAAGTGCTGCTTTTTTACCCGGGCCACGTGCCCGGGTTTTTTTGGTTCCGCCTGATGCGCGACCACCTCTATTGCGGAACGCTCATGCACCGCGTCTGAGGCGTTTGGCTCGGTCGGCAGTCCTCGACGTAGCGCTGGTACGCCTGCGGGTCGAATGTGCGCAATGCTAGGAGCCGGCCGGGTTCGTCCGCCGAGGGCCTCGCCGTGCGTCGAACCGAGGCGGGCGAACCCGGCCGGCTCCGGGCTCGAAGCCGCCCTGGGTCGACGGCCAAACAGGGCAGGTGGTTGGTTTCAGCGGTAGGCGTTGGCCAGGTGTTCGAACTGTTCGCGTGCCGGGCCCCGCAGGTAGGGGCTGACCAGGCTCATGACCTGGATGGCGGCGCGGTCGGGGCGGGGCTCGACTTCAGGCTCCATCACCTGGTCGAATGCGATCCAGTAGCTGCTGATGAGCACGATGTTGCGGACGACCGATTCGCGCTCCAGCGGCTGCGCCTCGAGCTGGCCGCTGCGCTCCATGCCCGAGAGCAGATCGGACGCGGTGCGCAACGACAGTTTGAGTATTGCCCGGATGCGGGCGCGGAGGTCTCGGCTCCTGGTGCAGAGCTCGTTGAGATCGCGGTAAATGAATCTGTAATCGGCAATGTTCTCGAAGACCAAATGCAGAAAAAGCCAGGCGTCTTCGACGTCGGCGTGTTCCATGCCGTCTCCGCCAAGCAGCTCGAGCATGCGCTGCTCGTAGCGGCCGAACAGTTCGTCGATCAGGCTCTGCTTGGTCTTGAAGTGGTAGTGCAGGTTGCCCGGGCTCATTTCCAGTTCATCGGCGATCCGGTTGGTGGTCACGTTCGGCTCGCCGAAACTGTTGAACAGCTGCAGCGAGGCTGCGGCAATCCGTTCTGGAGTGCGAGAGCGTGACATGCATCGGCCGCAGGGCCGGCCTCACCCGGTCAGCGAATCGACCAGTTCGATGTAGCGTTTCATCGCGTCTTCCTGGTCCGTGCCCTGGAGCTTTTCCCATGCCTCGTACTTGGCAACGCCGACGAAATCGAAGAAGCCGGGTCGCTCACCGCTGACATCGCCTTCCGCACCCTGTTTGTACAAGGCGTAGAGCTTCAACAAAGTGTCATTATCGGGGCGCTGCTCAAGGGTTTTTATGCGTTCGGATGCCTGCTCGAATTCCTGCTTCAGATCGCTCACTAACCTCTCCCTTTTTTGATTCAGAGTTCAGGCTCTCTTCTTAGCATGAGAAGCCCGGAAGGTCAACGGTATTGCCCGGTCTCGCGGTGCTTCCGAGCAAGGGCCGGATCTGGCGTGTTTCGCGCCCCCGGGCCAATCGGGCCGGGCCGGCCTTGAATGTGAATTCGAATAAGGACTGGCGCTGAATCGCCAACGCCGTTACTCTTGGCAGCCACGACTCAAGCATAAAGCCAAGGAGAACTCCCAGATGAGCTATTTCGTGACTGGCGGGACTGGATTCATCGGCCGCAACCTGATCGACCAGCTGCTCAAGCGTCGCGGTAATATCTATGTGCTGGTACGCCGCGGCTCCAAGAGGAAATTCAACGCGCTGGTCGCTGACCGCTGGAGCGAATCGGGCAAGCGGGTCATTGCAGTGAGCGGAGACCTGACCAGGCCGGGCCTGGGCGTAACCAGGGCTGATACGGACAAACTCCGCGGCAAGGTCAAGCATGTTTTTCACCTGGCCGCCGTTTACGACCTGAGCGCCAGCGCCGAGTCGCAGGAAAAAGTCAATATCGACGGTACGCAGAATGCGATGGATTTTGCCGCCGCGGTGGGCGCGAAATGCTTTCACCACACCTCGTCGATCGCGGCGGCCGGCATGTTCCAGGGCTCGTTCCGGGAGGACATGTTCGAGGAAGCGACCGGACTGGATCACCCGTATTTCCGGACCAAGCACGACTCGGAAGGTCTGGTCCGGCGCAAGTGCGAGATTCCCTGGCGGATCTATCGGCCAGGCATCGTGGTCGGGCATTCGAAAACCGGCGAGATCGACAAGATCGACGGGCCGTATTACTTCTTCAAACTGATTCAGAAATTGCGGCGCATGCTGCCGCCCTGGGTGCCTACGCTGGGCCTTGAAGGCGGCCGGATCAA
>DATGCS010000159.1:0-9238 GCA_035311685.1 Wenzhouxiangellaceae bacterium | reverse complement strand
GGGATGACGGTATGTTTTTGCCGGGTTTCCTTCGTGTTCTTCGAGCCCTTCGTGGTTAACCCAGTTCTTTGGCCAAGCCTTCCCCCCGCGTAATTCCGGTCAACTCTTCAACAAACGCACCAACCCCCTGCCGCTCAATCTCGACAACCAGCCGCAACCCATTCTCGTCCCAGCGCTCCTCGAACTTCGCCGCCCCCACGCGCTCGACCAGCAGATGCAGATCACCGGCCGAATCGAACGGCACCCGGCATTCGAGTCTGCAGGTTTCGATGATAGGTTCGGTCCCGGCATCGGCAATTGCCTCCATTGCGGTGCCGCCGTAAGCTCGTGCCAGCCCGCCGGTGCCCAGCTTGACGCCGCCGAAGAAGCGGCTGACGACGGCCACCGAGCGATCCAGTTTCCAGTGCTCCAGCGCCGCCAGGATGGGGCGGCCGGCGGTGCCGCCGGGTTCGCCGGCGTCGTCGAAGCGGACGATGTCGCCGCAGCGGAACGCAAAGCAGACGTGGCGGCAGCCGGGGGCGCCGTGTTGTTCGATGAATGCTTTGGCGGCCGCTTCGTCGTCGGCGGGGCCGCATACGCCGATGAAGCGGCTGTTGCGAATGGTCTGCTCGCACCGGCCGATTCGGCTCAGCCGGTTCATTTGTTGCCGGTATCGTCGGTATAGGGTTCCGGCAGCGGCGCGGCGTCGTGTACCCGGCGGACCTCCGACTCGATCCTGATATCGCGCACCCGGGTGTGGATGGTCCGGCCCGCGCTGAAGTCCTCGCGGCGCGAGAGCACGTTGCCGTTTTCGTCTTCTATCAGCGCGTAGCCGCGGGCCAACACGGCCAGCGGACTGACGTTGTTCAACGCTCTGGCGGCTTCCGACAACCGGGCCGATTGGCGGGCGAGGTCGGTGCCGAAGGCGCGCAGAAGCCGGCTGCGTTGCGATGCCTGCTGCTGCCTGAGGTCGGCCAGGCTGCGCTCGGGATGGCGGGCGAGGAGCCGGCGTTCGAGCGTTCGGGCGCGAACCCGCGAATTGCCGACGGCCGCCTGGCAGGCGCGCGTCGCGCGGCGAAGCAGGCCGTTCAGCCGAGTGGTCGCCTCGTCCAGCCGGCGTGCCGGGTGCTGGCCCGCCAGCCTGCGGTCCAGCGAGTCCAGCCGTTGCCAGCTTTGCTGGAGCTGGCGCGCCGGGCTCCGTAGAAGTCGTTGCTCGAGCGCGGCGACCTGGCGCAGCAGCGCCGGGCCATCCGGTGTGACGGCTTCGGCGGCCGCGGTGGGGGTGGCCGCGCGCAGGTCGGCGACGAAGTCGGCGATGGTGAAGTCGGTTTCGTGGCCGACGCCGCTGACCAGCGGAATGCTCAGCGCGGCAATGCGGCGGGCCAGGGTTTCGTCGTTGAACGCCCAGAGGTCTTCCAGCGAGCCGCCGCCGCGGGCCAGGATGACTACGTCGCTGGTGCCGTCGCGCTCGACCGCGTCGAGTGCCCGAATCACTTCGGGTGCTGCGCGCTCGCCCTGGACCTGGGTCTTGTAGAGCTTGACCTGCGCGGCCGGCCAGCGGCGTTTGAGCGTGGTCAGGATGTCGCGCACGGCGGCACCGGTGGGCGAGGTGACGACAGCAATGGATTGTGGGTAGCGGGGCAGGGGACGTTTCGAGGCCGGATCGAAGAGGCCCTCGCCCTCGAGTTTCTTTTTTAGCGCCTCGAACGCCTGCTGCAGCGCGCCGCTGCCGGCCGGCAGCATGGCGTCGGCGATCAGCTGGTAGTCGCCCCGGGCTTCGTACAGGCTCAGGCGGCCTCTGACCAGCACCTGGTCCCCGCTTTGCGGATCGCCGGTGACGTTCTCGCGCTGCCCGCGAAAAAGCGCGCAGCGGATCTGGGCGCGGTCGTCCTTGAGCGTGAAGTACCAGTGCCCCGAGGCCGGACGGGCCAGGTTCGAGATTTCGCCGGCGATCCACAGGCGCGGGAAGCCGGCCTCGAGGTGAACGCGGACCTCCCGGTTCAGTTCGACCGGCTGGTAAACGCGTGTTTCGGGTCCGGGGGCGGAGACTGGCATGCGTTGGAATTATACGGGGCCGCGCCGGTTTCGCAGCATGCGCGGTCCGTACGCCCGGTTTGCACGCCCATGATGGACAATGGAGCCACTTTCGTTCCGGGTACGCAAGCGTAGCGAATGACCGAAAACCACGAACACGGCCGTCGAGCACGATCAAGCGCCAGCGAGCGGCGAGATCTGACCTCGGGCCCGATATGGCTGAATCTCCTGCGGCTGGCCGGACCGATGCTGTTCGGCATTGCCGCGGTGATGTCGGTGCAGCTGGTCGATACCTATTTCGTCAGCAGACTGGGGACCGCCCCGCTGGCTGCGCTGTCGTTTTCGTTTCCGATCGCGCTGACGCTGGCCAGCCTGTCGATCGGGTTGTCGGCAGGCGCGGCCTCGGTGGTTTCGCGCGCCTTCGGGCGCGGCCATCGTCGGCGTACCCGGCGCCTGGCGACCGATTCTCTGATGCTCACGATCGCCGTCATGGTGCCGCTGACGGCAGTCGGCCTGCTGACCCTCGACCCGATACTGCGAGTGCTGGGGGCCGAAGACGACATCCTGGACATGGCGGTTGCCTACATGCGGATCTGGTACCTGTCGCTGCCGTTTCTGGTCGTGACAATGGTGTCCAACGCCATGGTCCGCGCCAGCGGCGATGCGTTCTCGCCCAGCGCAATCATGATCACCTCGGCGCTGCTCAACGTCGTGTCCACGCCGATCCTGGTGTTCGGGGCAGGGCCCGTGCCGGCGCTTGGCATCGAGGGCGCGGCGCTGGGCACGCTGCTCGCGCGGATCGTCGGGTCGTGTTGCGCGCTGTACCTGGTGATATGGCGCGATCGACTGGTTGTTTCCCTCAGGAAAGGTCTCGGGCGTTTCTTCAAATCGGCCGGGCAGGTGCTCGGCATCGGGCTGCCGGCGGCGATCGGCAACGCCTCCAACCCGCTGGGTATCGCGGTGGCGACGGCCGTCATCGCCGTCCTGGGCTCGGAAACCGTAGCGGCGTTCGGTGTCGCGACCCGGCTGGAGGCGTTTGCGATTTTGCCGATGCTGGCGCTTTCGGCGTCGATCGGGCCGATGGTGGGCCAGAACTGGGGCGGTGATCGTGCCGAGCGCGTCCAGCGCGCGCTGAAGACGGCCTATGTCCTGTGCGCCGGGTGGTCCGCGTTTCTGGCGGTCTTGTTCTGGATGCTCGGCCACCCGATCGCCGGAGCATTCGCGTCCGAGCCCAGCGTGGCCGACGAAGCCGCACGCTATCTCTGGATCGTGCCGATCAGTCTCTGGGGGTACGGCATTGCGATCATTGCCGCTGGCGCCTACAACGCGCTCGGCAAGCCGTTGATCGGCTTGAGCTACTCGCTCACCCGCACTGCGGTCTTCTACGTGCCGCTGGTGTGGTTCGGGTCGCGCATGGACGGATCGACTACGGTCTATGGCGCCATTGCAGTCGCCAATGCATTGGCGGGTCTGCTCGTTGCCGCCGACTCGCTTTACCGGATTCGCCGTCTCGCGCAAAACTCGGTAGACCAGCAGGCGGCCCGGTCCGGCAGATGAAACGTTGTCGCGGTCTTGTCAAGGCATGAAGGACGCGTGTTTCGGGCCGGGCCCGGGATGCGCCGAAGCCGGTCCAAGATTTTCAGCGGACTCTGCAATTCGTTCGTCGCGGCACGCTGCTGCCGGGATGAGCATTTCGAGGAAACGCGCCGTACTGCGTTGCCAGGAGAAGCCCGCGGCGAAGTCGACGCAGTGCTCGGACGGAATCGCCAGTGCGCGGAATACCGCTTCGCGCAGATCCTCGTCCAGCGCGCCGTTGCCGCCGTCGATGATCAGGTCTTCCGGGCCGGGGACGGGGAACGCCGCCACCGGCACGCCGCAGGCCATGGCTTCGAGGATGACCAGGCCCAGCGTATCGGTGAGACTGGGGAAAACGAACACGTCGGCCGCCGACAGCAGCCGGGCCAGTTCTTCGCCGCGCCTGTAGCCGAGAAAGTGTGCGTTCGGGTAGGCGCGGGAATAGCGCGCGAGCGCCGGCCCGCCGCCGATCACCACTTGCGAACCCGGTAACTCGAGGTCGAGAAAGGCGCCCAGATTCTTTTCCGGCGCCACCCGGCCCATGTACATGCTGATCGGGCGCGGCAGGTCCAGCGCATCCTTGTCATACGGCCGGAATGCATCGGTATCGACCGCGCCCGGCCAGACAAAAAGGTTGCGAAAGCCGCGTTCGCTCAGCATTTGTTTCTGGGTCCCGGTGCGCACCAGCGTGCGCTCGGCGGCCGAGTGAAACCAACGCATCATGCGGTAGCCGGCCGAAAGCGGCACCGGTGCCCGCAGCCTCAGGTATTCCGGGAACCGGGTGTGACAGGAACTCGTGAAGCGCACCCCGTTGAGGTTGCACCAGCGTCTCGCGGCCATCCCCAGCGGGCCCTCGGTGGCAATGTGGACAGCGTCGAAGCACCCGCCTGCCAGGCATTCACGGGCCGCGCGTCGCGGGCGCAGCGTCAGTCGAATCTCGGGATAACTCGGGCATGCGACGGTCGCGCGCGCTTCAGGCGACAGCACGGTCACTGTGTGGCCCTCCATTTCGAGCTGCTCGCGGGTCTTGGAAAGCGAGCGCACCACGCCGTTGACCTGCGGATGCCAGGCATCGGTGACCAGCAGGATGTTCATGCCGCCATCTCCGGCCGGCGCGGTTCCATGCGCTTGAGGACCGCCGGCGCGTCGGCCAGTCTGAGCAGCTCGATCGTGCCGTCGTGATGCTCGACCAGCGCCGTGCAGCTCTCGACCCAGTCGCCGCAGTTCATGTAGGTCACGCCGTCCAGCCGGGTCAGTTCGGCGCGATGAATGTGACCGCAGATCAGGCCGTCGACCTTTTGCCTGCGGGCTTCGTGAGCGACCGCGCTTTCGAAGTTGGAAATGTATTTGACGGCTTTTTTGACCTTGTGTTTGACTGCTGCGGCCAGGGACCAGTAGTCGCGCCCCATCTTCGACCGGCACCAGTTGACGTAGCGATTCATGCGAAGCAGGAAGGCATATGCCGCCGATCCAATCAGCCCGATGAACCTCGAGTTCACCACGGCCGAGTCGAATTGATCGCCGTGAATCACGAGGAATCTTCTACCGTCGACGGTTTCATGCACGATGTGATCGTGAATCTCGACGTTGCCCAGTGTCAGGCCATCGTAGTCGCGCATTGCTTCGTCGTGATTGCCCGGCACATAGATCACCCTGGTGTCGTGCTTGGCCTTGCCGAGGATCGAACGAACGACGTTGTTGTGCGCCTGCGGCCAGTAGCGTTTTTTCTTCAACGCCCAGAAATCGATGATGTCGCCGACAAGGTATAGCGTGTCGCAGCGCATGTCGCGGATGAATTCGAGCAGGTAATCGGCGCTGCATCCCGGGAATCCCAGATGAACATCGGAAATCCAGATTGTGCGAACATTGCGCTTGATTCGGATCCTGTCGGCTTTTTGCATCGGCTCGTCCCTTGGCGGATTCAAGGCAATCGTCTGCCATGGGGCTTGCAATTGGATGACGGGACGTTTAAGAAATAATGACAGCCGCTCGATGCCGTCGCAGGCATCGGTGCAGGTTTATCGCGAAAAGGAACCCGATCGATGCAACCCTCGACTATCGTCACGAGAACCGTCACGAGAACCGTCGCGCACACGGTCATGAGAATCGTCACGAGAATCTCAGTGAGCGCAATGCTCGTTCTTTTTTTCTCTCCGCTGGCGGCACAACCCGCCGGGATTGTGGTCAACGGCAACATTCACACCATGAATCCCGATCAGCCCACCGCGCAAGCCCTGGCTTGGGACCGGGAGGGACGCATCCTGGCCATCGGTGAATCCGAAGACCTGATTTCGCGTTGGCCGGACATCGTGGCCGACGACCTGGCTGGACGAACCGTGATTCCCGGCCTTATAGACGCCCACGGCCATGTGATGGGGCTCGGATTCTCCATGCTGAACGCCGATCTGGCGGGGGCCGACAGCGTCGAAGACGTTATCCAGCGGCTCCGGCGGCACGCGGCCGAATTGCCCGAAGGCGCGTGGCTGCGAGGACGCGGCTGGGACCAGACGCGCTGGCCGGGCGCGGCATTCCCCTCGGCTGCGGATCTGGATGCCGCGTTCCCGGAAAGGCCGGTGTTGCTGGAGCGCGTCGATGGCCACGCCATTTGGGCCAACAGCGCTGCGATGAACCGGGTCGACGTGGACATGACCGGCGACTGGCAGCCCGAGGGCGGCTTTATCCATCGTGATGACGGCGGCAATCCTGTGGGCATCTTCATCGATCGGGCCGAAGACATGTTCGAGCGCGTTATTCCGCCGCCGACCGAGGCAGAGAAAGCGCTGGCACTGGACCGCGCGCTGGAGCGAATGAGCTCGCTGGGCCTGACCGGCATCCACGATGCCGGGACGTCGCTGGACGATTTGCGCCGCTTCCTGCATCGCGAGGCAGCCGGCGTGCTGCCGATTCGAATCCATGCGCTGGTCGACGGCGACGAGGAAGCGCTGGCGTCACTGTGCCGACTGGGCATGGTGGATACGGCGCGGGTAACCGCACGCGGCGTCAAGTTCTACGCCGACGGCGCGCTCGGCAGTCGCGGCGCGGCCCTGCTGGAAGAATACAGCGATGATCCGGGCAACCGCGGGCTGCTGTTCGAGGCCGACGAAGTGCTGCAGGCGATGGTCGACAAGGCGATGCGTTGCGGGCTGCAGGTGGCGATACACGCGATCGGCGATCGAGCCAACCGGCAGGTCATCGACGCACTGATCGAGGGCCGGCGGGAATTCGGTGACAATCCCGGCCGGCACCGGGTCGAGCACGTGCAGATCATTCATCCCGAGGACATTCCGCGACTGGCCGGGGCCGAAATCATCGCCAGCATGCAGCCTACGCACGCGACCTCCGACATGCGCTGGGCCGAAGACCGGCTGGGCGAGCGGCGGCTGTTCGGCGCCTACGCCTGGCAGCGTCTGCGCCAGGCCGGCGCTCGGCTGGCATTCGGCTCCGACTTTCCGGTCGAGCAGGTCGACCCGATGCTCGGTCTGTATGCCGCGGTCACCCGCCAGGATCTCGACGGCGAGCCGCCCGGCGGCTGGCTGCCGGACCAGCGCGTGACCATCCAGGTTGCGCTGGAGGGCTTTACCGTCAATGCCGCATACGCCGGTTTCGCCGAGGATGAGACGGGCTCGCTGGAGGCCGGCAAGCTGGCCGATTTCTTGGTGCTGGACCGGGATCTGTTCACCATCGATCCGGCCGAAATTCCGAAAACGCGGGTGCTTCGTACCGTTGTGGGCGGCGAAGTGGTCTACCAGGCCGAAGGCGCGCGCGCCACCGAATGAACCCTCGCCCCCGACCGTGTGTCCCAGTCGCGGCAGGGCGGCGATAAGCACTCAAGCCGGTGTCTACCAAAGCGGAGCCACTCCAAGCGGGGAGCACTCCAAACCAACAACCAAAAACCAAAAACTTAAAACTTAAAGCTTAAAGCTTAAAGCTTAAAATTCTCAACGCCTTCCCGGCAATAAATGATCCTATGACCACCGAATCCGATACCCACCGCTTGATCCTGCGCCAGACGCAGTCCGAAGATTACGACGATATCGCCGAAATCATGGAGCGCGTGTATCCGGGCGCGCTCGAAGGGGCCTGGACGCGAGAGCAGTTCGAATCGCAGATCCGGCGCTTTCCGGACGGCCAGCTTTGCATCGAGGACAACGGCAAGGTCGCGGCCGCGGCGATATCGCTGATCGTCAAGTACAGCCGCTGGGGCCATGATCATCGATACTGGGACATCGTCGGCGACGGTTATCTGACCACGCATGACCCCAAGGGCGACATTCTCTACGGCGTCGATGTGTTCGTGCATCCGGATTACCGCGATCTTCGCCTCGGGCGTCGCCTGTACGACGCGCGCAAGGAATTGTGCGAAAAACTGAATCTGCGCGGCATCGTCGTCGGCGGTCGCATTCCGGGCTACGAGAAATACAAGGACGAGCTGTCGCCGCGACAGTATGTGGCCAAGGTCCGGGCCCGGGCTCTTGCCGACCCTATCCTGACGTTCCAGTTGGCCAACGATTTTCAAGTGCGCAAGATCGTCAAGGATTACCTGCCCGACGACAAGCCTTCGGCCGGCTACGCGACGCTGCTCGAATGGGTCAACATTTACTTCGAGGAACCCAGCGACGGCGTCATTGGCGGTCGGCCTTCCGATGTGCGGGTCGGTGCCGTTCAGTGGCAGATGCGTCAGACCAGGTCGCTGGAAGACCTGTTCGCGCAAATGGAATATTTCGTCGACGCCGTTTCAGGCTACAAGGCCGACGTGGTGTTGTTCCCCGAGTTCTTCACCGGGCCATTGATGGCGCCGTGGAACGACCAGGGGCCGGCCCAGGCGGTGCGTCATCTTGCAGACTATACCGAGGCAGTCAGAGAGGAAATGTCGCGGCTGGCCGTTTCGTACAACATAAACATCATCGCCGGTTCCATGCCGGAAGTCGAAGGCGACCGGCTGCGCAATGCGTGCTTCCTGCTCAGGCGCGACGGCACCTGGGACAAGCAGTACAAGGTGCACATCACGCCCGACGAAGTGAGCTATTGGGGCCTGAGCGGCGGTGACAAGGTACAGGTATTCGATACCGACTTCGGCCGCATCGGCATCCTGATCTGCTATGACGTGGAGTTTCCCGAGCTTCCACGCCTGATGGCCGAGCAGGGCATGAACATCCTGTTCGTGCCGTACTGGACCGACACCAAGAACGCCTATCTCAGGGTGCGCCTGTGCGCCCAGGCGCGCGCGGTGGAAAACGAATGCTACGTCGTCATCTCCGGCTCGGTCGGAAACCTGCCGCGGGTCGAGAACATGGACGTCCAGTACTCGCAGGCCGCGGTGTTCACGCCATCCGACTTTGCCTTCCCGCACGACGCCATCGCGGCGGAATCAACGGCGAACACCGAGACCATGCTCATTGCCGACCTCGACTTGGACAACCTGCGCGAAATCCGCTCGCACGGATCGGTCCGCAACATGAAGGACCGACGGCTGGATCTTTACGAACTCAAGTGGAAATGACAAACACGGATTCCGGGTTTCCGGTTTCGGGTTTCCGGAAAGGCAAAACCGGAACTCGGAGGACGGAAGTCGGAGATCGGAGATAAATTCTTCGCCGGCGAGGCCGGCTCCTACACGCATCGCGTGTTTTCGTGCTCGCCGCCGCCCCCT
>DATGCS010000158.1:0-37186 GCA_035311685.1 Wenzhouxiangellaceae bacterium | reverse complement strand
CAGGTACTGCGGCAGCCCGTCGGGGATGCGCTCGACCAGATCCTTTCGAATCAGCACCACGGTAAGCCCGGCCACGCCCAGGTTCTTCTGCGCGCCGGCGTAGGAAAAGGCGAGATCCGCATAGGGATACGGTCGCGACAGAAACTCGCTGGACATATCGGCGGCCAGCGGCACGGCCGCGACCGGCGGCTGTTCGAACTGAACCCCGTGGATGGTCTCGTTGCCGGTGTAGTGCAGGTAGGCCGCGTCGGCCGGCAGGTGGCCGAGCTCCGGAATATCCCGGTATTGCGCATCGCCGCTGGAGGCGACCACGCGCGACTCCGTGATGCGCGCCGATTCGGCAAACGCCTTCTCGCCCCAGTGGCCGGTGAGCGTGAACGCGGCCGTGCGGCCGCGCGCGAAATTCATCGGCAGCATCGCGAACTGAAGATGCGCCCCGCCCTGCAGCAACAGCACGTGGTGCTCGTCACCGATACCGGCCAGCTTGCGGATGCCGGCCTCCAGCCGTTCGGCGACATCGGCAAAGCGCGGCCCGCGGTGCGAGACCTCGGCGATCGAGGGCGTGTGTGCGTCGTCGAGCGAAAATTCGTCGGCCAGGCGCTCGCGCACCGGCCAGGGCAGCGCGGCCGGACCGGCCGAGAAGTTGTGTATGGTTTTCATGCTGACCAGATTAGCGCAGGTTGGGCATTCGTGCCGGTTTCGGCGTCGCGTGCATGTTCCTCGGCCATATCGTCGCCTGTGGACTTGCGGGTTACATTCGCTGCACGCGCGGCTACAATGAGGCGACGAATAATAGAGAACGCTGCAATGGCTCGGATAAGGGAAGTTGAATTCTGGTCGTTCAAGGATGCGCTGCGACGGGCCCACGATGCCGGTCGCAAGATCGACCCCATTGAAAAGGATGCCTGGCGCAGCTGGCTCAAGTCGCACCGAATGAGTGAGCCGATGATGGAGGAATTTGCCAAGTCCAGGTTCATTTCCTACAACAAGGTCATCCTCACCGACGATCCGGAATGGGAAGGCTTCTACATGTATTCCGACGACGACGAGGGTGCCATCCGCTGGGATGCCGACCAGACCTGAGCCGAGACATCCTGCCGGGATGCCGGTCCCATCGTCGCGGTCACGCGTCCCACCCATTCATCTTCACCACCACTGCCGTGCAGTTGTCGCTCGAGCCCGAAGCGATGGCTCGATGCACCAGTGTCGCTGAAGGGTCGGCGGCGTCTTCCATGATGGTGCGCATTTCGCCTGAATCCAGAACCCCGCTGATGCCATCCGAGCACAGCAGCCAGACATCGCCCGGGCGCGCTTCCAGGCACGCCATGTCGATCTTGATGCTCTCGGTAGCGCCGACGGCGCGGGTGATGGCGCTGGGGCAGTCGACGACCTGGTGCGCACCCAGGGCCGCCATTTCTTCGGCCACGCTGTGGTCGCGGCTGATCATGCGCAGCCGCCCGTCGCGCATGAGGTAGGCGCGGCTGTCGCCGACCCAGATCAATGCCGCGCGGCGGCCGTGCAGGCACAGCGCCACCGCGGTACTCCCGACGTGGTCGAATCCGTTGGCCTGCGCGTAGTCGACCAGGTGCCGGTTGCATTGGCGCAGGCAGCGCTTGATGGCCTGCATACGGTTGCCGTGGCGGCCGGAAAGCCGCAGCGTCGAGAGCTGGCCGACGATGTGCTGCGAGGCATAGTCGCCGGCGTCGTGTCCGCCCATGCCGTCGCATACCGCCCAAAGGCCGTGCTCGGGCCGGGCAAGCAGGTCATCCTCGTTGCGCTCGCGCACCGCCCCGGCATCGGTACGAAGAAACTGGTCGACGCTTGCGACGGTGGACATCGAAGCAGCCCCGGCTCAGAATTCAACGCCGGACGCGCCGCCGGACGCACGGTCGTCAGGTCTTTGGCTGGACGCGCCGCCGCCGACGCGACGGAATCCGTCCCAGCCGTGCTCGTCGAACCGGCCGTCCAGCATGGCGCTGAATGCAGTGTGATCGGGCATGGCGCTGGCCACCAGCAGTGCCGGCGGCACTGCGCTGGAGCCGGCCGTCCACCACACCGAATAGCCGGGATAGAGCTGCAGCAGTGTATCGTCGGCGATCGTGCTCAGAACCTCGTTCGTGCTCGGCGCGTTCCCCAGCATGTAGACCCGGCCGGTCGCGTTTTCGGGCACAGTGTCGTACTCAACCGGCGGCTCCAGCGAGCCCGGCGCCGGCTGCGGCATCCGGGCGAGACGCGGTTCCAGGTCGCCTGACTGGAACTGCTCATCCAGGCAATCCAGCGCCAGCCGCTCGGCCGCCGCGTACCAGTCACGCGCCCGGCGCATTGCATCCAGCGGCGAGCCGGCACCGAACGCGCGCACGATCGAGAACGGAAAATAGCGGCCGACCCGGTCGACGCTTGGAATCAGCACGCCGATCCAGGTCTGCTGGTCGATGTTGCCCGGACCGGCAGCGAAGTACCAGACCGGCGCTTCCAGGTACAAGTCCAGCCAGTCGTCACCTAGCGCGCGTCTGCTTTCGGCCATGCAGCCCTGGAGCCACTCGTCCCAGATCTCGATCTGGCGCCGGCCCAGGCCGCGATGAACGAAATCACCCAGCGTGGGAATCTTGCCATAGCAGCAGGAAGCGGTTGCGCGATCGTATTCGGACGCATTCATCGGTTCTGGCCTTTTCGCTGGTCTGGACGGGCTGGTTCCATGACGGCTCTCATAACCGCGACGGGCAATCGAATGTCTGCAGCAGATCGCTGGTCAGCGGATTGATCAGAGTGTGCGAGGCGATTCGATAGCGTGCGGTACGACCGCCCAGCTCCATATCGACGACGATGGCTTCCGGCGAATCGGCAGGGTTCTGGACAAAATGGTCGAGGAACCGCAGCAGCGCCCAGGGGCCGTCGCGCATGAAGCTCGAGCGGCCGCGCTCGGCCGGCGGATCCATCTGCAATCTCACCTCGGCGCGCTGCGACTGGTCCGGCCAGCGAATCGTCGTGGTGCGGACCGGGCCATGAAAATAGCTGATCACCTGGTCGCCGATGGTGAGCGTCAGGCGGTCTATGGACTCATCCATTTCCTGGATCCGGAAATCAAGCTGCAGCACCATTTGCTGACCACCTTCCGGGAAGAACGCGTCGCGGATGTCGCGCGCCTGCTCGAACATCCGCAGGCTGGCGGCACCGAAGCGTGCGGCGATCGGATCAGTCGCTTTCCAGCGCCATGGCCGGCGGCTGGTATCGGCACGCGAAGCCAGCTGCTGCTGGAAGAACTCGTCGATCAGGCCGCCGTGGCCGAATACTCGCCCGAATTCCTGCAGCGACAGGTCGACCGGCGCCGAGGACACAAACGGAAAACGCTGGCTGGTGACTTCTCGGCACACCGGAAGAACCCGGCTGGCCCAGGCCCGCTGGATGCCGCTGCCGCGGTCCTCGGTTGAAAGTCGCCCGACCTGCTCGGCCATCGACTGCATCCAGCGCGAAACGGGATCAGGCAGCATCAGTGCGTTCTCGCGCAGGTTGCGGGTCAGGTCGGCGGTCGACCCCAGGCCGCTGGACGAACCGCGCACGGAGTCCTCGAAGGTGACGGCCAGCCGGCGCACCATCGACAGCGAGCGGTCGATCGGCCAGTCGCTGCCCGGCTCGCCGTCGCCGGCCAGGCGTGCCAACGGCTCGAAGCGGGCTTCGACGACGTCTTCGGGGGCGGCGCCCTCGATATCGGCCGACCGAACCTGTCCGCGCAGTTCGCGCGGCAGCAGCCGGGACAGCCGGCGTTTGGCGACCCGTTCGCCGGCCTCGGCCGCCGCTGCGCCGGCCGCACCGGCCTCGGTGGTGCGGCCCAGCATTGTTTCATCCTGCACCGATGCCAGAAGGCGACGGATCGGCGACTGCGTGCCCGATGCGGCGCGCATGATCTGGACCGCGTGCTCGGTGCCGGAAAACGTGGCGATCTGCAGATCGGACAGCAGCGCGTTCCATTTCTCGATGAAGGTGTCGAGATACAGCGCGCGCACCTCGCCGATCAGCGCGGCCAAGTCGCGCGCCGCATCGGTGGCCGAGCGCTGCTCGTCGCCGATCACCCAGGTCTCGTTGAGCAGTCTGAGCGCGATGTTGCGCAGCTCCGGTTTGAGCAGGCCGTGATAGCCGGCCCAGGTATACAGCCCGTTGAGCGGATCGTCCAGCGCCTTGCCGCTGGCCCGCTCGAACACCACGGCCGCCTGGGCGCCGGCGGCTTCGTCGATCCGGAACGGCGTGATTTCGCGCGCGTAGTCGGCCTCGATCTCCAGCCTTTCAAGCACTCGCTGTGCCAGCGGTACCGCGCGCAGCACGCCGCGCACATCGGCGACCAGCGTCTCGTCCAGGGCGTACGGAATCGGCACGTCCAGGTTGTGGAACAGTGCCGCAGCGTGATCGAACAGAGCCTGATAGCGCGCATCGTCGAACATCCGGGGCGGAAAGCGCTCGAGGTCGAACTGGTACCAGGAGTTGACCTGCTCGGCATCGAAACGCTCTGGACGCTCCAGCATGAGGTATATCTTCAGGGTCTCGTAGAGGAACTCCTGGGCATTCAGATTCTGGTGCAACCGGTCCTCGATGCGATAGATCATCTGCGGCAACAGCATCTTGTGCAGCAACCGCAGGTAGGCATCCTGCGTAACCCGCCCGAGCTTGTCGCCCTGGTACAGGCCGAAGCCGGCGCGCAACGGCGGATCAACATCACGGTCGTCCAAACCGGTCGGCAACGCTCTGACCTGGCTGAGCACGCGCGACATTTCATCGAGATCCGGGGGCGCCTCGTTGAAGTCTTCCAGCCGAACGCGCGCCTCGGCAGTTTCCTGGTCAAGCGACTCGATCAGGTTGGCGTTGAACGAATAGCTCATCGCCCAGAGTACGACGGCCAGCACCACGACCGCGGCGGTGGCGCCGATGGACGCCCACTTGAAGATCCGGCGCCGACGCTCGCCCTTGATGTCGATGCCGGCCAGTGCGGCCTCGGAGAAGACCACGTCGGTGAGCAGGCGGGTCAGGAAATAGCTGCGTCCGCGGCCAGCTGCGGCCGGCGCGGCGCTGGCCTGCAGCCCGAACGAACGCGAAATCGCACCCATGACCCGATCGATGGGCGTGCCCTCCTGGGTGGCGCTGGTGAAATAAAGCCCGCGGATCTGCACCGGCTGCTCGTAGCGGGACGGCGCGAACGCGGTGTCGGCAAACGTCTCCAGCAGCGGCCGGATCGATGCGAATTGCTGCGGGAAACGGTAAAGAGCGCGCCGCCGGTCTTCGGAGCGCTCGTGGCGGAGCTTGTCGACCAGTTGGGTCGAAAGCCGCTCGGTCAGGGCATCGAACTCCTGGCCGATGGCTTCGCTGTCCAGGCCGCTGTTGCTCCGGGCCAGGTCGAAGGTCACGCCCCAGACCTGCTCGCGCTCCGTCCGGCCCAGGTCGTCGAAGAATTCGTTGAACCCGGCCAGCAGGTCGCACTTGGTAAAGACCACGTAGACCGGGAAGCGGATGCCCAGCTCGCTCTGCAGCTCCTGCAGGCGGCTGCGCACGGCCTGGGCGTGGTCGCGCATGGCCTGTTCGCCGGCCGATACCAGGTCGGCGATGCTGATCGCGACGATCGCACCGTTGATCGGCTGGCGCTTGCGGTAGCGCTTGAGCAGCTGGAGGAAGCCGGTCCAGGCGCCGGCATCGCGCGTCCGGTCGCTGTCCTGCGTGGTGTAGCGCCCGGCGGTATCGATGAGCACGGCCTGGTCGGTGAACCACCAGTCGCAGTGGCGCGTGCCGCCGACGCCCTTGAGCGATTCGACGCCGAAACGTTCGGCCAGCGGGAAGTTGAGCCCCGAGTTGACCAGCGCGGTGGTCTTGCCCGAACCCGGCGGGCCGATGATCAGGTACCACGGAATCTGGTAGAGCTGCTTGCGCTCGCCCTTGCCGCCCAGGCGGGCGTTCCTGAGCACCTCGATGGCCTCGCGCAGGCGCTCCTGCAGCAGCCCCACCTCTTCGGACGCCACGTCTTCTTCGGGCTCGGCCTCGACCACCTGCTGGGCCAGCTCGCGGTTGTAGCGGCGACCGATCATCCAGTTGCGGGTCTTGCGCACCGCCCACCAGACCACGATGATCAGGATCAGAAAGATTCGCCAGTACGGATGCTCGAGCGGCGCCCAGCCGGCAAAGCTCAGCAGCGGCCCGGCGAACCAGATCACCAGCGCGATCAGGATGAGCGCGACGACGGGAATCAGGAAGTGACGGAGAAATGCTTTCATCGCGGCATCTCCTCGACCGGTACGACTTCGGATTCGGCGGCGGCGACATTGGCGTCGTCGCGCCGGGGCGTGCGAACCGCGATATCGACGCGCCGGTTGCGCGCACGGCCATCGGCGGTGCTGTTGTCGGCCAGCGGTTCGGTATCGGCGCGTCCCTCGTAGCGGTAACGGTCGTCAGAGGCCGCCGATGCGGTCAGGATATCGACCACCGAGCGCGCACGCGCCTCGGAAAGATGCCAGTTGGACGGGAACCGGGCCGAGAACATCGGCACGTTGTCGGTGTGGCCGGTTACCAGCACCTGGCCCGGCACCTGTCGGACCGCTTCGGCGATGCGCTCGATGACCGGCCGGAATTCGCTGCGGATCCGATCGTTGCCGGAATCGAACAGTCCGTCGCCGGCGACCCGGACTGTGGCGCTGCTGGCGTCCGATTCCAGCGTCACGCGTCCGGCCTCGATGTCTTCGGCCAGCAGTTCGCGCAGGGTTTCCAGGGCCGTTGCGGTATCCGGCGTCGGCGGGCGCGCGGCCGCTTCCAGGCGTGCCAGCACCTCGCCGTCCAGCGACGCGACGCGCCCCAGCAGCGGGTCGGAGGCGCGGTTCAGCGAAATGCTGAAACCAAGGTACGCCAGCAAAAGAATGCCGGCGCCAATGGCAGCGAACGCCCACAGCGGTATCAGGCCGGTCAGACCCGGCTTTCCGGCGTCGGTGCCGCGCCAGCGCGGCGACAGGTCCCGTTCCAGCTCGGGGCGCTGGTTGCGAATGGTCTGGTAGAGTTTGTCGCGAATCTGCTCCAGCTTCTCGCGCCCGTTCGGGCGGGTCGCCCATGCACCTTCGAAGCCCAGCGTCAGCAGCACATACAGCAACTCGAGCAAATCGATATTGCGCGCGGCATCCGTCTCGTTCTTTTCGATGATGTTGAAGAATTCCTCGCCGCCCCAGGTCTGCCGGTGAAACGCGCTGAGCAGGCTGTGCTCCTGCCAGCGGCTCTGGCTGCCCCACGGCGTGGACAGCACGATCTCGTCGACAAAGGCGCACAGCGCGTAGTGCGCCTGGCGCACCACCTCGCTGCCGTACCCGGCGCGCTCGGCCTGCTCGCGGAATTCCTTGAGCAGGCGCGTCATCCTGTCGCGCACCGCGGCAAGATCGGGCTGGGCGGTGGCATGGCGGAAGCTCGCTGCGACGTTGATCAGCCGAAACGCCGCGGCCTCCAGCCGGTTGAGCCCCGGTCCGGCATCGAGCTCGCCCAGCGCCGGCGCGGCATCGGCGTGCGGCGGCGGCCGCGATTCGGCATCTCCGGGGTCGGAACGGCGACCGCCCGGCGCGGGCCGGATGATGGTGCGTTCACCGTCGGACTTCGACGGGAAGAATGGATCTTTTTCGCTCATGCTGCACTCCTGCCAGGGTCACCGGACTCGACTGTCGCGAACGACGGTCAAGAACCACGGATGGCCCACAGCTCCATTTCGAGATCCGGGTAATCGCCGGACACGTGGATTGCGATACCGCCGCTTTTCTTGAGACCCTCCCAGTATTCGCTCTTGCGCTCGAGCTGGAAGTAGTTGTAGCCGGCGTGGTATGGAATCTCGCGCGGGGCCACCGGCAGCGGTTCGGTGCCTATGCCGCGAACCTGCTTGTTGACCAGGTCGCGAATGACTTCGACCGAACCGATCTTGACCTGCTTCGGGAACTGGCCTCTGAGCTGGTCGGCCGACACCGAAGCGCGCGCGGCAAGCACGAACAGCGCCGAGCCGACCAGACCCCGGTCGGGAATCTTGCCGACCCGGACGCCGTACTTCTTTTCCACCAGCGGAATCGAAATGGCGTTCTGCTCGATAACCATGCTCAGGGCGTTGCGCAGGTCGATCAGGACCGGGTCGAAGGTCTCGCGCAGCGCACCATGGCGATACTCGGGGTAGCCGTGGGCCATCTTGTCCTTGCTCGAGAACGCCGCCAGTTCGCCGGACAGCCCGACCAGCGCCTGGTAGAGCTGTTCGGGATGCAGGCCGTTGCGCTGACACAGGTGATGCAACAGCGGAATCGAGCGGTTGACGATGATCAGCAGGAGAAAATCGGCGATCTCGGCCACGCCGCCGCGACCCGAATCGCTGACCCGCGCGGCCAGCGCTTCGGCGCGGTGCTTGAGCAACCCCAGGATTTCGTCGCCAATACCATTGAGCACCGGTTCGTCCAGGCAGTTGACGACCGTGGGTATGAACTTCGAATCGAGCACCACGGTGGCATCGGAGCGGCGCTCGACGATGCGTGCCATCGGGATGCAGGCGTATTCGCTGCGGTCGTCGCCGTCGGTGAGCATCCGGCTGTTGGCCTGTCCGACCTCGATATCTGCGGTGACGCTGGATCCGGCCATGGCGTCGCGCGTCTCGGCCACGCTGGAGCGGAAGCGGGTCAGTCGTTCCTCGCCGCCCGGCAGGTCGTATTCGTCGCGGCCGGGCTTCATGACCGGCAGCCCCAGCCAGGCGGTGGCGCTTTTCATGTTCTCGGGCACATCCAGCGGCTCCGGGGCGGCGTCCTGGTCGGGGATGGAGAACGGCGTGCCGTCGGGAAAAACGCCGCTGGCCTTTTCGATTGCCAGCTTGCCCATCTTCAGCGCCGACTGGTCCAGCCGCAGCTGCCTGAAGCCCCAGGCATCAGGCCGCGCGGCCCCGACGCGAGCCTCGACCATGGCCAGCGTGTAGCGATCGAGCTGCTGAAAATGCTGTGGCCTGAGGAACATGCCCTCCGACCAGATCACCCTGTTTTTCCAGGACATAAGTGTTATTCCATCATCGATTGGATGTTGATTGTCATGAGCCTGCCGAAAAGCACCTCAGCGAGGCTCGATCGATACGTCGAGTTCGCCCACCGTGACTGCCAGTTCATTGTCGCGGCCCGTCCGGATCGGCGAAACGGCACGCCACTGCGCCCGCTCGATATCGCGGAAGGCGGCGAAAACGCCTATGAATCCGCTCGAGGCCTGGAACGTGGCGTCCAGCGTCGTCGACTCACCCGGGTCGAGCTGAAACTCCCAGCTGTTGACCATCTCGCCGCCAAGGACTGCCTGGTCCTGTTCGAGCATGGCGAAGAAATCGGCGGTCTCGAAGGCCCCTGGAGACCGGAGTTCGTAGACCCGCACCAGGATCGGCGAGGGGCGGTCGTTACGGTCCGGATTGGCGGCGGTCGAGGCGGCAAGTTCGAGCGCCACCGGACTCGAATCTGGCGCCTTGTCGCGCGCGCAGCCGGCAAGCAAAAATGCGAGCGCCAGAATCATCGCCGCGAACTTCCAACCATTCGGGTGTGTATGCATGGTGTTCTCCGTCATAACAGGTTGTTTCATGATTCGGTCTTCCGCTTGCTTTCAGCCACCGCTCGGCAGGCTTCTTCATAGGCTTCGGCGAACTCGGCCAGGAACAGCTGGCGGGTGTCCTCCCGCATCTTCGAGGCCACCTCATCGTAGTGCATCGAAAACAGGTTCCAGCACTTGGCCGCTTTCAGACCCGGCGTGCGCGCCGACAGCGGCGAGATACGCTCGAGCTTCTTCTCGATCTGGGCCGGATCGAACTGCCCGACCGCCGACTCAATGGCCCGCTGTACCGCCGAAAGAATCGCTAGCTGGTGCGCCTGGACGTCGTCGAACGCGTCCTCGAACGCTCGCTTGCCGGTCAGGAATCCCGGCGCTTTCTCGTCGGCCAGGATTCGCTTGAGTGCCTCATGGGCATCGGGCGAGAACTTAAGCGGATTGTTCTCGGTCTGCACGAAGCGCGTTTGCGCGATCCGGAATTCGTTCTTGATCTCGGCGCGCCCTTGCAACAACCCCATCAGGCCTTCGGTGACCACCTGCAGGATTTCGCGGATGCCGTCGTCGGGCGCATGGGCTGCGCCCGGCGTCGGCCGGGCCCCGGGCGATTGGGCAGTCTGCAGCTGGTCGGCTCCTGCCGAGGCATCCCCCGGCCGATTCTGCGCCGCCTCGAGTGGAGATTCGGCCGATGCTTCGGACCGCGACGCCGGAGGTGTCTGACTGGTCGACGCTGCGTGCGCACCCGGTTCCCGTGCCGGTGCGGCGTTCGCGGACGGCCGCTCGTCGTCGCGCGCCGGGCGCGGCGCAGGCGCAGGCGCCTGTGCCGGTGGCGGCTCGAACCGCTCGTGCTCATCGGGTTCGGCGTCGGCGAACGGCTTGCCGTCACTGTCGTCGCTATCACCAGCGGTGTCATGATTTGCCGACTCACGGCCCGCGGCGCCCGTTGCGGGCTCGAACGCCGGTTCCGAATCCTCGCTCGGTGTCGACCGGGAATCGTTTTCCGTCTCCGGCAATGAGCCGTCGTCGTCCGCGTGCGCCGAAATCTCGCCGGAGTTGCGCAACTTCTCGGGATCGTGGAATCCGGTCAGGAAATCGTCCCAGTCGTCGGGAATCGCATCGCCACCGCCCGAACTGGCCGCCGGCGCGGCAAAGTATTCGCGCTCCGGTGACTGGCTGAACGACCGATCTTCGTCATCGTCATCCCCGCGCTTCGCGTCGTCGGCGTCGGGCTCGGTACCCTCGCTGTCCCAAGGCAGGGAGAATTCGCTGTCGTCCCAGGGGCGGCTGTCGTCGCCGGCGTCGGTTCGTTCCCGCCCCGGTTCGCCACGGCCGGCGTCGCTGTCGGCGCCGCGATCCGGATCGGGATCGGGACCAGAGTCGGGATCCAGAGCGGAATCGAAGCCGAGGTCGGCGTCTTCGCGATCGAAGCGCGGGGGCGTGACCGATTCCGGCTGGGCGGGTGCCCCGGCGCCATCGATGTCTTGCACCTCGACCCGCAGGACGAAGTCGCCGATGAACAGCTTGTCGCCCTGGTTCAGCGGCACGCTGCGATTCTTGCCGATCAGCGTCTTGGGCGAGTTGTGATAGGTGCCATTGGTACTCCGGTCGGTGAGCGTGAACCCGTCCTGGCCGAATTCGATCTCGGCATGAACCGACGAGGTGTAGCGCTTCGGATCCGATAATACGAGATCGCATTCGGGGTTGCGCCCGAGCGTGCCGCCCTCTCTGCCACAACGCCAGGTCGTGCCCGACATTTCCGGCTGCGGTCCATTTTCAATGGTCAGGATCAGTTGCATCGTCTCTCTTCTCCCACGCACCGTCGGGCTAGAGCTCGCGCGCGGCCTGTTCGACGCGCTCGCGCGCGCTGGCCGGCAAGGATTCGTAGGCCAGCATGGCCTCCATGTTGGCCCGCGCGGCCGCGGGGCTGAGCGCACCGTCGCGATTCAGCCGCTCGATCCGCTCAAGCGCCCGGTTGACCGTCTCGTTCATGCCGCGCGTCGCTTCAAGGTTGCCCGGATGCAGCGTGAGCACGCCCTGGTAGAGCTGCAACGCGCTGTCGAGGTCACCCAATTCGGTGAACGTGGCCGCGTCGGTCAGTTCGGTCTCGATGCGGGCCTGCAGGGCCGAATCCAGCTGATCGAAGGGAACCTCCGGTCCGGCGGCGGGCTGGAACAGCAGCACGAAGGCCAGCGCCGCGGCCACCGAACCCACCGACACCGCAACCGCGACCCGCTTGACCTTCGACGGCGCAAAGCGCTTGATGAAATCGCCCGCATCGGCAGGCCGGGCGTCGGCATCGAAGGCCAGAGCGGCCTGGATGGCCCGCCATTCGCTGCGCCTGAACACCGGGCTGCGCTCGGGGCGCAATCCGTCTGCCTCGGCCCGGTCGGCCGATTTCCAGTCGAACGGATGCTTGCCGGTAAAAAGCGCATAGACCAGGATGCCGAACGCAAACACATCGTCGCGCGGATTCGGCCGCTGACGCCGGATGATCTGCGGGCTGGCAAATGCCGGCGAATACCCGGAAAACGCGTCCTCGACCCGGTCCTGGCGCTTTTCCTGGTAAGCCTTGGCGATACCGAAATCCAGAATCTTGACCCGGTCACTATCGAGCATGAAAACATTCTGCGGCTTCAAGTCCACGTGCACGATGCCTTCGTCGTGGGCGTAGGCCAGGCCGGCACCGATCTGCAGCGTGATGTCGCGCGCCTGCTCCGGATCCATCCCGTGCCGATTCTGCTTGAGGAGGTCGCTGATCGGCCGACCGCGCAGGTACTCCATGGTCATGTAGATATGGCCGTCGGCGCGGTCGAAGTCGTAGACCGTGACGATGTTCGGATGCGCAAGCTGCTGGGCCCGGCGCGCTTCTCGCTGAAGCCCCCTGAACGTCATCTCCGCATCGACGATGTCGGGCTTCATGACCTTGAGCGCGACGTGCACCTGCTCGTCGCGCGCTTCCTGCTTGAGCAGGTCCACCGCACCGAACACCGTGCCCATGCCGCCCTCGCCCAGCACGCTTTCGATGCGAAAACGTTCGCGCAGGATGCTGCCCACGCCCAGCCTTGCCCCGACCGCCTGCCCGGCCGATCCGGCATGCGATTCAACCGGCCGGTCCCGACCACCGGTCGAAGCCTCGTCGACCACCTCGGTGGCCGATTCACCCGAGCCGAATTCGGTCGCGGCATCGTCGGGCGCCGCCTCCGGCGACTTTATCCGGGTGGCGTCATCGCCGGTGTCGTCCTTACCCGCATCTGCCCGAATCACGGTGGCGCCGTCATCGGCCGGGTCCGCGCTGGATTCAACTGACGCCGCAACACCCTTGCCCCGCCCGGTATCGCCGGTAGCGACGCGCGTCGACTCGTCGTCGCAAGTGTGCTCCGGGCGTTTCACGCGGGTGGCCGCATCGGCATTGTCGCGCCGATTGTCGCTGCAATCGTCGGTCACATCCGTTCGCGTGTCGCGGGTTCGAGTCAAATCATTCACCGTCAATCTGGTCCATTCGGGTTGCTCGCTTCAGGGCGCAAGGATCAGCACCTTGGTCTGGCTGGGCGTGATCGTCGCACCCGGTGCGTTGGTTGAATTCTGCAGCGAAACGCTGGTCAGCCGCGTCGCGGGCATGCCCTTGACCAGGCATGTGAACGCGCCGGTCAGGTTGCGTTGCGGCCCCATGACCGTACCCGAGGCCACGCCCATCGCAACGCCGGAGTTGTCGCCGTTGGTCATCGGCGTGGTGGTCCCGAGATTGTGGACGGGCATCCCGAAGATCAGGAAATTCGGGACGTTCGGAACCGCCATGCTCGAGATTGCGATATTCGGGTACGGCACCGGCACCGGCGCCGGAGCCGGCGGCGCCGGCGTCAGGCACACGTCGGGGAAGGCCATGGATTGTGCGGGCATCTGGGTCTTTGCAAACATGAAACGTCACCCGATGTGGATTTGCCGACCGTCGATACGGGCGAGATCGTCGGCCTTTCCGACGATGTTACGGCCCTTCAGCGACATGGTGTGATCGGCCCGGTAATCGATCTGGCCGCTTCGAAGCTGGTCGAAGGATTCAACCTCACGATAGCTGGATCGGGTCTTCTGGCGAACCAGATCGACGACGCTCTGAACCAGGTTACCAACAAGCTGAAGCGAATCGAATTTTCCTTCGACCTGTCCGGCCAGCCAGTCGGCGCGACGCGCGACCAGGTTCAACAGTCCCGTGCGCACGCCCACGCTGGGCGATTTCATTTCGATCCCCGATCGCCCCGTCATTGCAATCCGGGTGCCGGCAGCGAGCGAAAGCGACCCTGTCCGCGACCCGACCGTGAGCGGGCCGTCGGTCTCGATCACGTTTTCGGCCTGCGATTCGCTACGCTCCAGGATTGCCAGAATCCAGCTTTGCTGCTCGGTCCGGAACAGCAAGACCCGGTCTGCCGGTCGCGGCTGCAGCAGGCAGCTCGCCGCAGCATTCGCCCTGGTGTGCGCCCCGTCTTCCGTTGTCACCGTCCAGGAATCCGCGTCCTTCGAGACGACCCGGCCGACAACAGTGGTTCGATCCGCATCGCGCGTCGGTTCGGTCGCAAGAGTTGTGATGTTCGCAGTCTGCATTTCATTCACTCCTTGAATCAGTTGGCTATGCAACGCGGGCGCGCCACCGCTCGGCCGCCAGCCGTTCCGGGTCGTCACCCAGCGTCTGCTTGCGTTGGGGAATATGGGCGGACTCATCGCTCACCCCGTGCAGGTTCGCCCGGAACATGGCGGCACCTTGGAAGTCGGCACCGGTCAGGTCGGCGTGGGAAAACTCCGCGTAGGTGAGCTCGGCATCGATGAATCGTGCACCGCTGCAATCGGCCCGCTGCCATGACGTCTGGTAGGCGTCGGCACCGCAGATATTCGCTTCCGCCGCACAGGCCTTGTCCAGCAGCGCCTGGCGCAGGATCGCACCGCTCAAGTCGCAGCCGGCCAGGTTGGCTTCGATGAACAACGCGTTGGCCGCCCTGGCATTTGAAAGATTTGCGCCGCGCAAATCAGCCCCCTGAAAATTGCACTGTTCCAGGTTCGCCCCCGACAGGTTTGCTCCAGCCAGATTCGCATTGGTGAATTGGGTGCAGGCAAAATCGATGCCGCCGAGATCCATTCCGGCAAGTCTCGCCTCGACGAGAACCGAGAGATAAAAGCTCGTGCCTTCAAGGTTCGACCCTTCGAGGTTGGCGCGCAGCAGCACGATGCGATGAAGATGCGTGCGCGAGAAGTTAGGACGCACCAGGTTGACGTCGACGAAGGTAGTGAAATCGATTTCGGCTCCGCAAAAGACGGTGTCCTGTACAGCCCCCTCGATAAAATTCGTGTCCTTAAGGTATGCATTGCGGAAGCTGGCGGCGTTGACGCTGCAGGAAGTGATATTGGCTTGTTCCAGGCGCGCATCGTCGAACGCAGTTCCGTTCATGCTGCTTTGATGGAACACAGAACGCTCGAAATCGCTTGCGCGCAGATTTGCGTCGCTGAGATTGCAGTTCGAGAACGTGCAATCGCGCAGGTCGCAACGCGACAGATCGCAGCCCTGAAAATCCACCGAATCGAAGATCGCGCCCGACCAGTTCTGCGCCGCAAGCGACTGGCCGCCCAGAGACACGTCCGACACCGGGTCTCCGTCTTCGACCCGTTGCCGAAATTCCGCCATCGAGATCGGCGTGCTCATTCACTCACCTCCGCGCTATCCGGGAACTTTCGCGGATAGGTGCGCATCCGGGCAGTCAGCGCCTCGTCGAAATCGGTCGAGTGATCGACGTGCACGCGCGCCAGGTCGGCCTGGTAAAGATTGGCTCCGTGCACGCTGGCCCCGCGAAGATCGGCCCGCTCGAGCGACGCCCCGGACAGGTCGGCGCCCGACAGGTCGGCGCCGCCGAGTTCCGCGTCGACCATGCGCCCGCCCGCGACATTCGCGGCCCTGAAGGTGCATCGGGCGGCCCGGGTTTCGCTGAAATCCGCGGCCGACGCGTCGGCCCGGTCGAAGATTGCCGACTCGATCACACTGCCTCTCAGATTCGCCTCGGTCAGGTCGGCACCGGAAAAATCGACCTCGCCGAAGTCGCATTCCTCGACCAGTCGCAGGTTTCGCGTCCGCGCCTTTTTGAACCTCGCCCCGCGACAGTCGCAGCCGATAAATACAGCCTCTTCCAGGTTGGCGCCGTCGAATCCGGCTTCGGCGAACCGAGTCCTGATGAAAATCGCGTCGCTCAGACATGCGCCGGAAAAATCCACGTTGTCCAGACGGGAATCCATGAGCACGATACCGGGTGCGTTGGCACGCGCCAGTCTGGTGCCGGCGATTTCGAGCTTCCTGATTTCCGCATCCTCCAGATTGCTCTCGGAGAGATCGGCGTCTTTCAACCCGGCTTCGAGAAGAATCGTGCCGGACAAGTTCGCTGCGACCGCCGACGCCTCTTGCATGCGCGCCCGACCGAAGTTTGCTCTGGGCGCATGCGCGCCGTCGAGATGGGCCGCTTCGAGGTTGGCGTGCGCCAGCACCGCATCGTCGAGACGCGCGCCGTCCAGCCGCGCATTCTCCAGCGAGGCGGATTCGAGAAACGCGCCCCGCAAGTCAGCGCCCGTCAGATCGGCATCGGACAGGTCCACGCCGGAAAAATCCCGGCCGGAAAGCGATTCCCCGGCGGCCAGCGCTGCGAGAAAGGCCTTGCGACGCGCCGGTTCGGGATTGAATGGAACCGCCTGCTGATGATGCGCCGTCAAGCGGTACATCCTGAGCATTCCGGCCTCGGCGTTCTTCAGCATGGCTATCATTTCGTCGCCGAGAAGCGACTGCTTCATTTCGGCAAGATCCGCCCCGGTCTCCTCGAGCTCCGCCATCTGCTCGCGAATCCTCGCCATCTGCTCGTCGGCCGAAAATCGCGGCGGGCCGACGGCGACCGCCGCCTCTTGTTCGCCTTCCTCGTCGCCCTCCGGCGCAACCGTCTTCAGTTCCTCGGCCAGATCCTTCATGCCCTGGTCCAGCCGCTGCTGTCCGCCGGCCGCGAACTGGCGGCCCTGTTCGTCCAGTTTTTCGGCAAGCTCCAGCAACTGCGGCAGCTTCATTGAGCCGAGCTTGTCAGGGTCGGTCTCCAGGCCCTGAATGCGAGGCGGCTCCTCGTCACCCTGATCCATTCCCTCTTTTGCCAGTTGCTGGCGCGCCTCTTCCAGCCGCCGGTCGGTCTGCGCGCCCGCTCGCTCGCCCCATGCCGACGGCCGGAATCCCGAATCGCTGCCGCCGATCACGCCTTCGAATTCGACTTCGGCAGGCACCAGGTCCTTGTCGTCGAGCACTTCGAGATGACCCGTGTCCTTGTCCTGCCGACGCTCGAAAGCGCCAAGGTAATGCCCGCCATCGCGCGACTCGTCCAGACCTTCGGCCGCGATCATGATCGTGGCGACGTCGGACGCATCCGGCAGCCGAACCCGGGCCGCTGCATGGAAGACAAGCACCACGCATTGCTGATCCGGCAGAAACCAGACGGTTGTCAGTCGAGTGTCGATCTCGCTGAGCGAGCCATCTGCATCAGTCGTCATGAAGCAGCGGGCGCGAATACCGGGCAACTTGCCATTGACCCGGCGCTGCGAAGGGTGAACCCCGGTCAGAACGTACTCCTCGTCGCCGCTGAAAGGCTTCGTACGTTGCTGATCCTCGGCGCCGATCTGAAAGAAGCGCCAGTCGATGTCCGCCGGGAAGCCCGGGTATTCCGTTTCAAGCCAACGCTTGTCGTAGGTGCCGGCGCGCTTCTGCCGCGTTCTGGACATCAGATTCACCGCCGAAAATCCGGCGGGCCTGACTTTCTGGCCGGGAAGCTTGAGCATTTCGTCGGGATCCTCGATGTTTGGCAGCGGAATCCGTCCTGAATCATCGGGCTTGATGCCCTTCCCTACCGGATTGAGGGGATTGCCTTCGCCGCCGAAGGCGTTCTCCCAGGTCAACGCAATCCGTTCGAACGGCTCCGGCCGCGTGATCTGGTTCCGGACGAAGTAGCGGTCACCGAATACGTTGAGACCCTTGGCGAGACCACCGATCTCGACTTGAACGCGAGCCGCGCCAGCCTTGGAATCTTCTTGCGGATAAGCGTGACCGGCCAGCAGGTACTCTGCACCACGCTTGGGGATGCCCTCGTCGATCACCGCGTCGGGCCCCAGTGCTTCGGCTATTGCCGGCCACATCAGCATCTCGGAAAACAGCTTCCGGCCCGATCCGAGTGATGCACAGGCCATGATCGAGATGCCACAAAACGACTCGCCCCGATATTCGAACGGCCGTGTCATCAGGCTCAGTGTCTGTGGCTTGAAAACTCTCATTCTTCATCCATTTCGATTGCCGGTCAGCTGCTCGCTAGAGCATCATCTTCAACTGGCCCTTTTCCAGGCCAAAGACCTTCTGGCTGATGTCGGTATAGGTCGTGCCCATCGAGACATCCTTGTGCGAGATATCGACCGCGGTCACCGAATTGCTGAGCTGCGTGATGCTCTGGCCCAGAACCGTATTGCTCAGCGAGAGCACCTTGAACGACTTCTTCATTTGACTGATGTCTTCGTTGAGCTGATCGATGACCGTACGGATCATCCCGGTATCGGCGTGCGGGTTGTGCATAATCGAGACACCGGCTGCCGAAGAGATGCTTATCGGGCCTGCGGCCTTGAGCGTCATCGCACCGCCGGCATCCAGTGACATCACCGCACCGGCCTTCATGGCGAACATGGCGCCGGCGGTCGCCGAGAAGTTGCCGGTGACGTTCAACGTATCGCTGACTCCGACGGTGGTCGAACGAGTGGTTCCGATGGTGTTTTTTTCGGACGTCCCGATAGTCTTGGTACGCTCGATTCCGACGGTCAATTTCTCGTTCAGCCCGATAGTCGATTCCCGGTTCTTGCCGATCATGGTCGTCTCGTCCACATCGACATTCTTTTCCCGGTTGTTCTTGACGTGATGCTTCTCGTCGTTGCCCACCGTGACCGAGCGGTTGACGTCGACGTTGAGCGTTTGACAGTGTTCGACCCGCGTATCCAGGTTCTTCTCGGCGTGCATGTACAACTGCTCTGAGCCCTTCTTGTCCTCGAACCGGATTTCGTTGAAGTTATCGCGCGTGCCGGACTTGCTCGACCGGGTCTTTACGCCCGATTGAGTGGCGTTGCCCGGCAGTTCGTACGGCGGCTTGTTTTCGGCGTTGTAGACCGAGCCGGTGATGATCGGGCGATCCGGGTCGCCTTCGAGAAACTCGACGATGACTTCGTGGCCGATGCGCGGCAGGAACTGCGCACCCCATTGCTTGCCGGCCCAGGCCTGCGACACCCTTACCCAGCATGAGCTGTCCTGGTCGTTCTTGCCGTCGCGATCCCAGTGAAACTGGACCTTGACCTGGCCATGCTCGTTGGTCCAGATTTCCTCTCCGGATTCGCCCACGACGATCGCGGTCTGAGGACCGTGCACCACCGGCCGCGGCGTGGTACGTGGCGGCCTGTAGGGCTCGCTGGACGGCATCGCCTGCAGCGAACAGCCGTATTCGAAGTCATCGCTTGAATCGGCACCGCCCGAGTCATAGCCGCCCTGGTGGAGCCGGTGGGTGACATGGGTAATCAGATACTCGCGATTCTGATCGTCGCGCGGGAACAGCTCGAGCGTGAACAGGAAACCGGGCAACATCCCGCGCGCGTTGCCGCGGCCCTGCAGAACTTCATGGTCGGCCTGGTCGGCCTCGAGCCGGTTGCGTGCGATCGCCTCGCCCTTTTGCACCTCGGAGTAGCCGCCCGGATATTGATACTGCTCGAACTCGGCCTGGGCATGCGGCTTGGCGATGCGCGACACCACCTCGAGATTGGCTCCGGGCTTGGTGAAGTCGTAGTCGCGCTGGGTGAATTTGCCGCTGCGCACACCGCGTGCCATGGACCAGTCGTCGAGATGCTCGCGCTCGCGGTGGTCGTGGGCATCGGGCGGATACCAGGGCACGACGTCGTACTTGCCGAAGGTCTCGTGGGCGTTCGGGGCATCGGCCAGGACCACCGTGTGCTTGCCTTCTTCGTGTTCGAAGAAGTAGTAGATGCCCTCTTCTTCCATCAGCCGCGAAAGAAAATCGAAATCGGTTTCGTTGTACTGGACGCAGAACACGCGCTCGGCATACTGCCCGCTCAGCCGGCTATCGATATCGGTAAAGCCGTGGTCCTGGCAGACCTGCTTGATGATGTCCGGTACGGTCTTGCCCTGAAAGATCCGGTTGTTGCTGGCGCGCGTGAGCAACCACAGCCATGGCCGAAGCACGATCCGGTATTCGGCCAGGTTGTCGCGAAAGGAGGCAAAGCTGAATTCGGCGACGTGGCCGGAAAAGTACCGCATGCCGCCGCCTGGCAGTTCGAACTCCACCCGCGCGTGCTCGCCCAGGATCTGGTAGAGGTCGATGTTTTCGTCCTCGCTGACGACGGTGAGTTCGTACTCGAACAGGCCGCTGACCTGCTCGCGCGCGAGCATGCTGTTGAGCATCAGCGCGTCGGGATCGAGCGATGACTTGAAGTTCGCCTGGCGATTGCTCTGGCTTCGCTTCATGGATCAGGCACCCTCGAAGCTGTAGGCAAAGTGGTCGTCTGCCGCGTCGATGGCAATTGCCTCGACCTCGCGCCCTTCGAGGCGGCGGTTGAGCAGTTCCCGGCTGATTTCCGGCAGCATGGTGTTGGTCAGGATCGAATCAATCATCCGCCCGCCGCTTTCGACTTCCTTGCAACGGCTGACCACCAGGCCGAGCACGTCATCGGAATAGGTAAACGGCACACCGTAATTGTCGGTCACGCGACGTTCGATGCGAGCGAGCTGCAGCTTGGCGATTTCGCGCAGGATTTCGTCGTCCAGCGGGTAGTAGGGGATGACCACAAGCCGCCCGAGCAGCGCGGCCGGGAAAGTCTTGAGCAGCGGTTCGCGCAGCGCGTTGGCCAGGCCATCCGACTCGGGCTTGAGGTCCGGATCCTGGCACATGTTCATGATCATGTCGCTGCCGACGTTGGAGGTCAGCAGGATGACCGTGTTCTTGAAATCGATCAGGCGCCCCTCGCCATCTTCCATCATGCCCTTGTCGAAGACCTGGAAGAAGATCTCGTGGACATCCGGATGGGCCTTCTCGACCTCGTCGAGCAGCACCACGCTGTAGGGTTTGCGCCGCACTGCCTCGGTCAGCACGCCACCTTCACCGTAGCCCACGTAGCCCGGCGGCGCGCCTTTCAGGCTGGAGACCGTGTGCGCTTCCTGGTACTCGCTCATATTGATCGTGATCAGGTTGCGCTCGCCGCCGTACAGTGTCTCGGCCAGGGCCAGCGCGGTTTCGGTCTTGCCCACGCCCGACGGGCCGGCCAGCAAGAACACCCCGATCGGCTTGGACGGGTTGTCCAGCTTGGCCCGGGCGGTTTCGATACGGCGTGCGATCATGCCCAGCGCGTGGTCCTGGCCGATGACGCGGCCGGCCAGGGTCTTTTCCAGCTCGAGAATGGCGCGGATCTCGTCCTTGACCATGCGTCCGACAGGAATGCCGGTCCAGTCGGCCAGCACCGAGGCCACCGATTGTTCGCTGACCGCAGGGTGCAGAAGGGGGTTCTCACCCTGCAGCTGCTCGAGCTCGTCGTTGAGCTGCTTGAGCTGATCCCAGAGATTCTGGCGTTCGGCGTCGTCCAGTCCGGTTGCAGGCTTCGAGGGCGGCGCCGATTCGACCGCCACGCGTTCGCCGGATGATGCTTCTTCGCCGGGCTGTTCCGGCCCGCTGGATTCTGCCGCCGCGCCCTGCGCTTCACCGGCTGGCGCGTCTTTCTCCTCGGCGTTGTCGCCCGGATGCAGCCGGGCTCGCAGTTCGAGAATCTGCGTGATCAGCTTCTTCTCGTCCTGCCAACGCTTTTCGAGTTCTTCGCGGCGCTTTTCGGCATCGGCCATGGCCGAATCCACGATCTCGGCGCGATCACCGGTCGGAATGCCCACATCGCGCTCGCGCCCGATGATCCGGCGTTCTGTCTCAAGCGACTGAATGTTGCGCCGGCAGTCCTCCAGTTCGGCCGGAACGGCGTGCAGCGCGGTGGCGACGCGGGCACAGGCGGTATCGAGCAGGCTCACCGACTTGTCCGGCAGCTGGCGGTCGGGCACGTAACGGCTGGACAGTTTGACTGCAGCCTCCAGCGCCTCGTCGAGAATCAACACCTTGTGGTGTTGCTCCATGGCCGGCGCGATCGCGCGCATCATGCGAACGGCATTCTTTATTGACGGCTCGGCGATCTTGACGACCTGGAAGCGGCGGGTAAGCGCCGGATCCTTCTCGATGTGTTTCTTGTATTCGGCCCAGGTGGTGGCGGCAATGGTGCGCAGTTCACCCCGTGCCAGTGCCGGCTTGAGCAGGTTGGCCGCATCTCCGGTGCCGGCCGCGCCGCCGGCGCCGATCAGCGTATGCGCCTCGTCGATGAACAGGATGATCGGCGTTTCCGAGGCCTGAACTTCCTGGATGACGTTTTTGAGCCGGTTCTCGAACTCGCCTTTCATGCTGGCCCCGGCCTGCAGCAGGCCGACGTCGAGGATCCTGAGCTCGACATTGGCGAGCATGGGCGGCACTTCGCCGCGCGCAATCCTGAGCGCGAAGCCCTCGACCGCGGCGGTCTTGCCGACGCCGGCTTCGCCGGTCAGGATCGGGTTGTTCTGCTTGCGCCGCATCAAAATGTCGATGACCTGGCGAATCTCGTCGTCGCGGCCGACGATCTCGTCGAGCTTTCCGCTGCGGGCCTGTTCGGTCAGGTTGATCGAGAATTGTTCCAGCGCCTCCTGCTTGCCCATCTCGGCCGGCCCCATCGCGCCGCTGGCCTCGCCGGGCGCGGCATCGGTTTCCGCGCGCGCCTCGCGATCTTCCGGCGATCCGGAAACGACGTCGGAGAACTCGTCGCTCAGGCGCTCAGCCTTGATTTTTCCGAATTCCTCCGAGATTCCCGTTAGCGCATGCGCCAGGCCCTTGGTACGCAGGATACCCAGCACCAGGTGCCCTGAACGCACTTTGCTGGCGTTATAAAGCAACGAGGCCCAGACCCAGGCGCGTTCGACCGCCTCCTCGACATGTGACGAGAGGTCCGAGATCGAGGTGGCGCCGCGCGGCAGCTGGTCCAGCGCCGCCGTGACATCCTTCGCCAGGCGCGAATCGTTGATATCGAAATGATCGATGATTCGCCTCAAGTCGGAGTCTTCGAGCTGCAGCAGCTGCTGGATCCAGTGGACCAGTTCAACGTACGGGTTACCGCGCATCTTGCAGAACACCGTGGCGCTTTCGATCGCCTTGTAGCAGGTCGGGTTGAGCTTGTTGAACAATGCGACGCGTGAAATCTCAGCCATGTAATGCCTCCATCGGTCTTGGTTCCGGCTCCGGCAGGTGGAAGAAATCGGGACGCGCGGGATCCCGTTGGCGGCCCTCAAGCCAGCTCGACCAGCCCAATTGGCCGTAGCGGCCAAGGCAGGTCACGGGACGCTCTTCTTCGCGCACCACGACCCGGTATTCCCATGAAAATTCGAACCCGACGAAATTGCGTACCAGCGCGGCCAGGCGCGACGGCGCCGGCTGGTCCGGCAACAGCGACTCGAACGCCTCGCGCGAGACCGGTCCGAATACCAGCGCGAAGCGGAACTGTCGCTCCCAGGTTCGCGCGCCGATCACCGTGTTCACGCCCAGCCGCCCGGTGGCCGGGGTCATGCCCAGATGCAGTCGGCTGTATTCCGGCAGTTCCAGCCATTCGGGCTCGAACTCATGCAGTTGCACCGGCATCGAGAACTGCTGGGAAAGAATGCCCAGAAGCGCCCCGGGACTGCGCTTCTGGTTGGCGAAGTGACCGGCGTGAAAAAGTTTCGCCTCGTCGGAACACGCGTCCTGGTCGCGCAGCGCCGGCGAACCCAGACCGAAAAGCGCGCCGACGTAGATGCGAAAGCGATTGTCGGCCGGCCGATCCTCGCAGATCGCCGGGTCGGCATTGGCCCGGATACGGAAAAACAGCGACAGCATGCGGTGGTGGAAGACGTCGCAGAAGCGCTCGAAAGTCGGATCGTGATGCCGCAGCCGACGCTCCATCGCGTATTCGCTCAGGTGCACCGGCAGCGGGCCGTTGGGTCCGAACACGCCGTGAAAATTCTGCAGCAGGCGCCCGGGCCGCTGGTCGGTCGCCGGCTGAAGGGCCGCCAACGTGGAACTGGCGAACGACAGGCTGGCCGACTGGCCCAGCCGCAGCGGATCCTGCGAGGCACGCCGCGACCTGCCGAAACCCGGACATTCCGGGTTTTCGGCCTCGATCCGTCTCAGCGCCTGGAAGAAACCGAACCGGTGCGGCTCGGCTGCCAGCCGGCCGATCAGATCGTCATGCGTTGACCGGTCTTCAGCGGCCATCGGACAATCTCCCCACGGTCGGTGGAGACCACTCGGGTCTCGGTGAATGAATTGATGCTCGCGTAGCGGGCGAAGAACTCGGCCAGGATGCGCCCGATCAGGAAAATGCCCACACCCTCAAACGCGCTCTCATCCAGCGTCAGGCTTATGCCTATTCCCCGCCCGGCAGTGATCGGTCCGGCCAGCGGCAGACGGCGCACGATGCTGTCGGCCTCGATCGCCGCCACGCCCTCGACCTGGCGCCGGATCGACGAATCCGACAGGTCGGCGTAAAGCTCCAGCATTTCGCGCAGCGAGGCCGCGCCGTTGCCTTCAGCGCTGTTGAGCAGCGACAGGTAATTCAGGTTGAGATGGCTGACCAGCCGCCAGTTGGTATCGCCCGGCGCAAACCGCGCACGCGGTCGGGTCGGCCCGCGCAGGCACTCGACGACCTTGACCGGCGCGCTGGAAAGCAGCGAAAAGTCGCTGTCGCCGCCTACCGGCATGTGCAGCGGCAAATCGCGGTTGGTGCACAAGCCCTCCACGGCCACCTGGCGTATCGACTCGGCGTACGGCGCGTGCCGGCCGTCGACCAGCGTCAGGAAAAGCTCGCTGCCGACGTAGCTTGAGCGCGCGCCGTCGCGCTGCTGCCGGGCCGACAGCTTGCGCGGCAGACGATGCTGGGTGTAGAACGCGGAGTGACCGCGATCGGCAACCCGATCGTGCGACCAGAAGAAAGGCTTGAACGCATCGCCCTCGTGGACCCCGGTACGGTAGCCTTTCACCGACGTGATCGTATGCAGTTCGAAATCCATCGGCCGGGTTCGATCGGGCACTGCGTGCAGTTCGGTATCCCGTTCGGAGACGTGTATGCGGTCGCAATGGCGCGGAAACAGGTTGACCGCCGGCGCGCAGTGAAGCACAAAATTGTCGGCATCAAGCGTGTTTTCGAGGCTGTCGGCCTTGCGGTCGAAAGCGAAAATGATCTCCAGGGATTCACCGTCGGCGGCCGCGGCAATGGGCCCCAGGCCATCGAAGCGGACAAAATTGAAGCGGTCCGGAAATGCGAAGTATTCCTGCAGCAGCCGGTAGCCGTGAAAGGAGCGATATCCGTAGGGCAGCACCGCCTCTTCGGATTTGAAACCGGGCATGTCGATATGCTCGGCCGACATGAACTGCTGCCGGTTCTCGCCTTCGGCCGAGCCGCGGACAAAATATCCGACACACGCGGCGTGCAGCTGCTCCATCAACACCGCAACCCGCTCGCCGGCGCCGTTGATGTAAAGCTCGAGCTGGTCGATCGCGATTTCGTTGAACTTGAACCCGCCGGTGGCCTTGAGCGTCAGCCGCAGGCCCGATCGGGTCTCGCCCGGCGGATTGACGCCCAGCGCCGCGACGTCGCCGCGGGTCGCCAGGAACTGCGCCGAATCGACCTTGATCGGCCACAACGTGATCTTCTGCCGGGTTCGAAACTCACAGGCCGTCTGCTCGCCCCGCCCGATGCGTCCGCGCAGCGGCGTATCGCGAGGAATTTCAAATCCGTCGCACAGGCTGCCCTCGTTCATGTCCGGATCGAAGCGCGCGATGCACATCGACGGGACCGGCGCGAGGAAGTGCGGAAACACGATCTCGAAAAGATGCTGGGTGAAGCGCTCGTATTCCTTGTCGATCTTCAGCTGCAGCCGGGCGGCGAGGAAGGCGAAACCCTCCAGCAAGCGCTCGACATAGGGGTCGGCGCACTCGAATTCGTCGAGCCCGATGCGACCGGCGATCTTCGGGTACTCGCGGGCGAACTCCGCGCCCATGTCGCGCAGGTGCTCCAGCTCGCTGTTGTAGAACTTGAGAAAGCCCGGATCCATCCTAGTGGTCCCTCAACCCGATAATTTCGAATTCAGTTGGTCTGTCAGCGTTCAGGGCGAGGCGCGGCTCGCAGTGAATGGCCATACCCTTTACAAGAGCCGTAACGCTGCCATGGACGCTGACAGGCCAACCCTTCGGGCGCTCCTGTGGCGCTCCGCTGCGGCGTTCCCGTGCTTGCCAAGGGAGGCGGCCATTGACTGCGCACGGCGCCTTGCCGCGAAGCGCCACAGGAACGCTGAAACCTGAATGATCGGGTTGAAGGACCACTACCGCCCCCCGGCCATGTCGGCGGCGTCGCGCACATCGACCTGTCCGCTCTCCAGGTCTATCTCTGTCTTGAGGAACAGCTCGGCGGGCATCGGCTGGGCCCAGAGCTGACCCTCGATCTCGAAAACGATCGCGTTCTGGCTCATGCGGTCGGCCGACACTTCGGCCCGCACGCGCAGACTCTTTGCCAGGATTCTCGGCTCGAAGATCAGAACGGCGTTCTTGATGATGCGTTCGATCTCTTCGCGGTCGAGGTCGGCAACCGCCGAGCCCGACAGATCCGGGATGCCGTAGTTGATGACCGAATCCCGAACCGCCGGATAAGGCGAGAGATCGACCAGCGGCTCCATGTGGCCGGCGTTGAGCAGCCAGCCCAGATCGCGCCGCACGAGACTGCGCAACCGCGTCAGGCTGATGACTCGCCGGCTGCGCGCCTCGTCGCGCTGTTCGGGCGCTTCGTCTGCAAGGCGATCGAGCAGCGAAGGCTGCAGTCGCTCGTTGAAGCTCAGCTCGGCCACTAACCCGCCTCTGTCGGGGCGTCGACTATCGCCTCGGCTGCGCTGCCGATGGTGATCTCGCGAACGCCCAGCAACGGATAGTCGCCCTCGTCGGTCACCAGCAGGCGCTGGCCCAGCCCGACCTGCAGGCCGACGTCATCGCCCTCGTCGCCGGCATCGCCAAGCCACTCGGTCATGCGGCTGAGCTTCAGCCTGTCGTCGGTGGCGTTCTCGGTGCCGGGATAACGCGTCGGAATGAAACCGACCGCCTGGCCGCCGTTGGTCCACTGAAACTGGGCTGGCGTCCAGACCAGGTCGCGCAGGTCCTCGGGCGGGTCGATTCTCACCACGCGCACGTGTTCCATCGGCACCCAGTAATAGTGGCCCTTGAGAAAGACCTCCAGTACCGGACCCAGCCGGCCGTCCGCGTCGGCTATCCATTCGAACGACTCGGAATCCTCGCGCTCTCCGCTTTTGAGACGGCCGCTGCTGGCGGGTGCCTGATCGAACGCCTCGGCCTGCATTTCCAGCCCTTCCTCCAGCCGGCCGGCGGCGAAATGCGGCAGCGCCTGGCACAGCGTCGCCAGCCAGTCGCGCGGTTCGCCGAACAACAGCGGGCTGCGCTGACCGCCGAACACAGCCTGGCGAAACATCTCGCACTGGATGACCGGCTCGTAGGTCTCGAACATCGGAATGGTTTCAGCATCGATGTCCTTGAGCACGTACAGCTGGCGTCTGGCCTTTTCCCAGTCGCCGTTCAGGCACATCAACTGAAAAAGCAGAATGCGCGCCTTGGCATTTCCGGCATCGGCGCGGACTGCGTCCATGGCCTCGCCAATGGATGCACCCAGATCGCCGGCCTGCAACAATTCGTGAACTTGATTCAACACGGGATCTCCTCAACGACCGGGCCGAAGGGTTCGGCCCGGTCCATTGTCAGCGGATGCGATATCAGGCTTCCACGTTCTCGCGGATATTCCATCCTGTCTCCACCGTGGCCCCGGCCGAACCGTCAGCTTCCTGCGGGGTGTACTCGAGCTTGAACTCGGCGAAGTTCAGCGTGATCGATTCGGTCACGTTTTCCTCGCCGTCGGATCCGCCGGTCTGCATATCGGCGACCAGCACCTCCTTCAGCGTGATCTTGAGGTACTCCAGCGCACTGTCACCACCGGCCTTGCGCAGCGTCAGAACGGCTTCATCCTCGTGCTTGCCATTGCAGCAAAGCTTCCACAGGTTCGGTGTTGCCTGGTCGACGTACTTGGTGATCGAGAGATCGTTGACCGACACCTTGCCGGCGCCGCCGCCCTTGCCGCGGTGCATGGTGCCCGACTGATGCGCCCCCCAGGACCAGCCGAGGACTTCGACCTCGTCCTTGTGATCCTTGTCCTGGGAATCACCCTTGATGCTCGCGAACTTCAGAAATGTGTCAACTGCCATGATCTACCTCCAGATTGTCTGATTGAGCCGGCCGATCCTTCGGCCGGGTAAGATTGGACTTGCCGATCGATACTTGCTCACGCGCCCTTGGCTGAGGGCAGGCGAGATACCAGCCTCAGAGAGACCGATAAACCCTCCAGCTGGTAATGCGGCCGCAGATAGAACTGCGAGGTGTAATACCCCGGGTTTCCCTCGACTTCCTGCACGCGGACTTCTGCAGCGGCCAGCGGTTTGCGTGCCTTGGTCTCTTCCGACGAATTGTCGGGATCGCCGTCGACGTACTTCATGATCCAGCTCGACAGCCAGCGCTCCATGTCGTCGCGCTCGCGGAACGAGCCGATCTTGTCGCGCACGATGCACTTCAGATAATGCGCGAACCGGCAGCATGCGAACAGGTACGGCAGGCGCGCCGACAGATTCGCATTCGCGGTCGCATCCGGATCGTCGTACTCGGCCGGCTTCTGCAGCGACTGGGCGCCGATGAAGGCGGCAAAGTCGGTGTTCTTCCGATGCACCAGCGGCATCAGTCCGATCTTCGACAGCTCGCCCTCGCGCCGATCGCTGATCGCGATCTCGGTCGGGCACTTCATGTCCACGCCGCCATCGTCGGTGGGGAAGGTATGGGTGGGCAACCCTTCCACCGCGCCGCCGGATTCGACCCCGCGAATCCGCGTGCACCAGCCGTATTGCTTGAATGCGTTGGTGATGTTGGTTGCCATTGCATAGGCCGAATTGGCCCACGCGTACTTGCCCGAATCGGCGCCTTCGGTGTCTTCCTCGAAATTGAACTCCTCGACCGGATCGGTCTTGGACCCGTACGGGATTCGCGCAAGAAACCGGGGCATGGTCAACGCGATGTAGCGTGAGTCGTCCGACTCGCGCAACGAATTCCAGGCCGCGTATTCGGGGGTCGAGGTAAGCTTGCCGAGATCGCGCGGATTGGCCAGCTCGTCCCAGGAATCCATCTGCAACAAATTGGGCCCGGCCGCGGCCAGGAACGGCGCGTGCGCCGCGGCGGCAATCTGTGCCATCCCGTTGAGGATAGAGACGTCGCGCGCGTTGTGATCGAACACGTAGTCGCCGACGATGGCACCGAAAGGCTCGCCGCCCAGTTGTCCGTATTCTTCCTCGTAGATCTTCTTGAACAGCGGGCTCTGGTCCCACGAGGCGCCCGGGTAGCGTCTGAACATCTTGGCCAGTTCGTCCTTGGTGATGTTCATCACCCGGATCTTGAGCATTTCATCGGTCTCGGTATTCATCACGTGGTAGTGCAGCCCGCGCCAGGCGCCTTCGAGCTGTTGGAACTCCTCGTGATGAAGAATCTCGTTGACCTGCTCGGTCAAGCGCGAATCGATTTCGGCTATAAGCGCATTGATGGTGGTGACGGCATCTTCAGAGACAAGCGCCGTGCCCTCCAGCACCTGCTGTGCGAGCGTACGAACGGCGGATTCCACTTCGCTCTTTGCGCGTTCGCTCTTGGGCTTGAATTCCTTCTGCAGCAGGGAAGTGAAATCATCCTGCTCCAGCGCTTCACCCTGTTGCTGGGCGGCGGTTTCCTTTTGCTTCGCCATGTCTTACTTCTCCTTCTCGCTGCCGGATTCGTCATTGCCCGAAGCCTTGGGGGCCGAAGTCAGGGACTTCAGCAACTCGGGATCGTTGATAGCCTTGGACACCAGATCCTCGGCCCCTGCCTTGCCATCCATGTAGGTGACCAGATTCGATAGCTGCGTGCGCGCCTCGAGCAGCTTGCGCAGAGGCTCGACCTTGCGTGCCACGGCCGCCGGCGAAAAATCGTCAAGACTTTCGAATGTGAGGTCGACCGAAAGCTCGCCCTCGTCGTCGGTCAGCGTGTTCTTGACCCGGAATGCGGCGCGCGGCTTCATCGCCTTGATCCGGTCGTCAAAGTTGTCCATGTCGAATTCGAGAAACTTGCGCTGCTCGATCGGCGGAAGCGGTTCTTCCTGCTTGCCTGCCAGATCGGCCATTACGCCCATGACGAACGGGATCTGGATTTTCTTTTCCGCCCCGTACAACTCGACGTCGTACTCGATATGTACCCGCGGCGCCCGATTGCGGGCAATGAACTTCTGTCGACTTTGCTTAGCCATATTGCTTACTCCTCAAGCAGTACCTTTGAAATGAACATTCATGTAACTCAATCCGGTTCTGGATTTCCTTTGATTTCAATCCTCGCTGTCGCCGCTTCCAAGCAGGCGGTCGGCCTGCTTGGCCCCGTCGGAAGCAATATCCTTGATGATGGCCATGAAATCGGCCGATACCAGGCGCTTGGCCCGCTGCACCAACAGCGGAACCGGGCTGGAAGGTTCGTTGCGGTTGTAGTACTCGGTAATCCGGTCGAGCATGCGGACCACATCCTCGCGACTGCGAATTTCGCCCGAAGCCGGCGCGGATGCGCCGGCACCCGGTTCCTCGCCGGTCTCCTGCGTGCCGGCGCCCTCGACGACGACGCCACGCCGGCCAAGCACTTCCTGAAGTGCCGGCCGGATCTCGGCGAACAGTTTCGTGAACGGATCCAGGTCGATCAGATACTGCGAGGCAACGTTTTGGTTGAATTGCGTTTCGATTGCGCCGGCGGTTTCCACCGCGTCATCGATATTGACGATCATCTGCTGCAGGTCGTCGAGCTCGCAATCCATCAGCGCCTGATTGATCGAGGTCAGCGTGGCGGCGTCCTCGTCCTTGCCTGCAGTGAGTTTGTCCGTGGCGATCAGGTAATCGCGAATCGTATACGTACCGATTGCCGGTGAACTGACCAGCTCGGACTGCCGAATCAAGCGAAGGAGCCCCTGTTCGCTCGCGATTTCGGCCACCGTATGCAGTCGTTCGGTGGCGTCGCCGTCGTCGATCAGCGGCTCGACTTGATCCCAGTACCGATCGAGCAGGCCGCGGACAATCGCCAGGCCCTGGACCATGCCGGGAATGCCGTCGCGCGCGCACGAAGCCTTGGTCAGGAACACCGCTACCCGCAGACTGCGCACGCGCTCGAATAGCGCCAGCGATTTTTCCCGAACGGCACGCCAGTCCGGCTCCTCGGCCGCGATGACCTCGTCGCCCATGACCTTTTCGGGCTTGCCCTGGGCAAGGCGGTCCAGCTCCGCGTAATCGGGATCGAACACCAGGTCGTCCAGGCCCTCGCCGCAAGGATTCTCTTCATCCACCGGCGCGGTCAGTTTCTCGATATCTAGCGCTTCAGCCATATTCCCGTTCCAGTTATTGGTCCATTCGCATCGCACGACTTCCGAGCCGGCAGGAGCATGTTCCGAATTCTGTCACCCTCATCCTCTTTCATACGAATTCTCGGCATCAATGACGCCATCTATCGCGACCTGATTTACGGCAGGGCTGAGGCTGGAGGATGTCTGCACCCAGGAACCCCATCCCGGCCGGTCATCCGAGATATCTCTGGATGGCGCACGTTGGCGCGTAAATTCCGCAAGGGGACGGACGTGCATCAACACGTCTGCCGACGTTGGTGAGTCCATTTCCACGTCGCTCATTCAGAGCCCGTCCAGACATCAACTCCGGCGCCATTGAGTGCCGTATTTCTCAGTCCTGTTATTTTTCTGTGATAGCAACCACTTCCAGCGCGCAGCATGCACCTTTCGGAATCCGCTTGTCAATTCAGAAAAGCGGCATATGCTCCGATTCCCAAATCGGTCACGGCACCGTTCGCCGACCGAGCTCGCCAGCGGCCAGGGCCGCGCGCAGCGAGGCGATCGAGTGCTGATGGGCCTGGCGCTCGGCCTGGCTAAAGACCTCCTCCGCCACAGCCCCGGCACCGCCGATTCCCGCCGCCACGATTCGACGCAGCCGCGGGCGCTGGAATGGCTGGATTTCCTGCACCAAGGTTTCCCCGATCTCGAACTTTCCGATGGCACGTGTCAGGCCACTGACCGGGTCTCCGCGACTGTTGACGTTCAACAAGGTCCCCATCGATCGATTGACGCTCTCCAGGCCGCCGACGCACGGGGCATTGAAAGCCACAGCGGCGCTCGCCGCATCGTTTTGCAGCAACACATGCTTTGCCAACCCACCCCCCAGGGAGTGGCCGGTTACGACGAAAGTGGTTTCCGAGGACCCGATCCGCCCAATAATGTCGGCGAAATACTCCGCGGCCTGGCCCGCCTGATCTTCCGGAATCCTTCGAACGAAGTCCGCATCATCCCAGGCATCCTGAAGGTCGTCCGTACCGGCAAAGGCGACGACGACAACGCTTCTACGAAAAAACGTTCGGCCAAAAAAGCCCCGGCCCTCTCCCCGTCGCGAATACGCTCGGAAACCCCGAGACAAGATCGGGCGGAGACTGTTCCCGGCGTAGGCGGCCTCACTCAACAGGGCGCACTCGAAAACGGTCAACATGGCTTGTTCTCCAACCTAGAACTCGAACCGAGCGCCAAGATAGAATGCATGCCGCGTCGTATCGCTTTCGCCTACCAACGCGCTGTAACTGAAGAACAGCTGTTGTCCGGAAAGGAACACCCAGCTCGCACCAGCATCCAGGCGGCCGAAATTACGGTCCGGGCTGCTGATTTCGACCTCCAGATCAAGCAACGGCCCGTCGACGAATGCCGGTCGAAACGCATAGCCGTCGTTGCCGCCTTCGTGGGTGTAGGCCACATCGATGAACGGCGACAGAATGCCGTCGGCAAAACTGATCGCCTTCGATGCACGCAGGCCGCCTGAGTAACTGCGAGTGAAAAACTCCTGGTCCGGAAAGCGCAGCGCCAGGAAGCTTCCGCGCTCTTTGAAACCGTCGATCTCGTTTACCGCGTAAAAGAATTGACCGTAGGAGGTCAGCGACCACGTGGTCTCGAGCGGCAGCCGGTAGTTGATCGCCAGGCTGGTCGAGTATTGCTGGGCGTCGGTGGAACCGCGAGCAATGCTGCGGCCGAAGTCACCGATGCCGGTCAGGTCGATGACGCGGTCCTGGTCCAGGTCCGAACTCGAATAGCCAAGCGTGGCGTCCAGATACAGATCGTCGGTAAAATTGTAAGTGCCGTAGCCCTGCAGCGTCACCGTATCAGCTTCCAGCGATCCGCCGTCATCGTCAAGGTCTGCGTCGTAGCGGCTGTAGCCCAGCGAGATGCCGCCGATGAAGCCGTTGTCGAATCGGTAATCGATGCCCGAGGTCAGGCCCCAGGAATCGAAATCGAAACCGAATTCCTTGCCACGGCGGTCGCGGTCGCCCAGCGAAATCTCGCCGTTGACGAAGAAGCCAAGCCGCTCGTTCAACAGGCTGCTGCCGCCGCCTCCCGATTCCATTTCTTCGGTTGCATCCAGCGGCAACCAGCTGGAATCAACGGCATTTCCGTTATAAGCCAATGCGATGCCGCTGAGGCTTATCCCGGTCGCACCGCCGCGTAATGCAGCCAGCCGTCCGCCCACATTGGCCGCCTGAATGCGACCACCTTCGGTCACGGCGCCTGGAGCTGCAGAAAGTTCGTGCGGATCGAACGCCTCGGCAATCTGAATTCCGCCTTCAACGTCAGTACTGGCTGCGGCAGTACAAAGCGCAGCCAGCTCGGTCCCTTCGCCAGTGTCCTCACAGGCGTTGTTGAATGCCACAGCCGCCGCACCGGTCCGCTCATCTTCCAGCAACCTCGGGTCTTCGGTATCCAGCGGAGGACCCTCGACGATCGTGATTGTTGCCAGCGTATCCGATCGAGCCGCCTGCCCGAACGCGCCGTCCACAATGAACGTGATCCGGCCGGCCTGGAGAAAGAACACCTTGTCGGCATCGCCAGGATTCTGGACGTCTCTGACCTGATATTCGAATGGCCGAGCGTCCAGATCCTGCACGACAAGGTTGGCTGTGATCGACGTCTGTACCGGATCTATATCAATATCCTCGCCAATCGTGCCTTCCTGGGCAACGTGGCTGTACTCGAAGGTCGCCTGCCCCTCAGCACACACCTGGGTAATACTCAGCTGCACGCTCACCGAGCCCGAACCTCCTTCGCGGCGCGAAAACTCGAGCTGCTCGGGCGTCACAGTTTCGGAAAACCCGAATGCCAGTTCCTCGTCGCCGCAATTGAAGCTTGTCGCATTTACGCTCTGCCCGCCCGAGGACATCACCACTTCGCCAGTGCGAAGAACCCAGCCGGAAGAGGTTCCCGCGCTGGAATGCCCTGCAACGATCAACAACAACCACAGGGCTGTTATACGAACTTTCGATAGAATCTTCATCAATGTCCCCTCATCCCTTTAGTTATTGATCTCGAATTGCGTCGAAACTTCAGCGGCGTTTCCTGCAGAAACCGATACGGTAAAGTCAGAACTCCCACTGCCCTGGAGCTCGACGACCACACTGGCGGAGCCGCCAACCGGCAGTTCTGCAACATCGCAGGTCAGATCTCCAGACACAATGCACTCCCAGTCGGCAATGACGTTGACGTTGCACCGGACCTCTCCGGACCCGGGAGGACTAATTGCGCACGAAGGTGCAAGCCGATAGCCCGCGACTAGTTCGTAGTTTTCCGGGGAAAGCGCGCTCAGCACAACATCAGAGGCATTCTGTTGCCCATCGTTTGAAACTCGAAGCGTCACAAACTGCGCGCCAGGGATGCCTGTTTCTATTCCTGCAGCGTTGATATTCAGCTCGGTAGGCGGCAGCAAAACTTCAAGATCTCGCGTTTCTGTCTCCGAAACAGAAGTTCCATCAAGCGTACATGTAAGCGTTACCTGATACTGCCCAGGTACCAAGCCACTGGTATCAATCTCGATTGAACCTTCAGGCGTGACCGGCCCAACCCACGCGGTGCCGGGCAGACCGTCTGCTTCGCAGGACAGGCGGTTCTCCGGGGCAGCATTCCATTCTATGGTTACAGCGCCCCCCCGTTCCAGCGAAGCCGGCGTTACCGTGAAGCCCAGAATTTCCAGCTGCGCCTGTCGGATTTCACCACCTGATACAACCCAGACCTGACCGGCCCTCGTGTCGTTGCTCGATACTCCCCCAATTGGCGTATCCGGTGCACTCACTATCAGATCCGAGATGCCGTCTCCGCCGAAATCGCCAGCCGCCACGACGCGCCAGCCAAATTCTGTCATTCCAATCGACGCAAGCGTGAAGCTTTCAGCTATATTCAGTGCGAGTAAATCACTCAGCGCAACTTGTGAACCTTGGCTAGGACTGCCAGGAACCAGATAGACGCGACCAATCGGGCCTGTCGCTTCAGGAAATTCCGAGAAGAAAAGGTCTCGAGAAGCACCCACGACCAGGTCATCGATTCCATCGCCGGTCAGATCACCTCCGCCCGCTACGCTGACACCAAACAGACTATTGGGCATCCAACCAAAGATCGAGGTCCCACGGTCAGCGGGTAATGACTCAATCTCTAATACTATTTGATCTATTGCCTCCCAGCCATGAATCACGTGGACAGCTCCCGGTCCGGTTCGGCGCTGAGTGGAGACGAAAAGTCCGCGGCTCTCAACATTTCCCTGCGGCTCCCCGATTGCGAAATCGTTGAGCCCGTCACCGTTGAAGTCGCCGATTCCACTGATTGCGTTTCCAAATCGGGTGTTTTGGGCCAGACGCTCAATTACTATTCCCGACGTTCCATCGAAGGGAAACAAAGCAAACGATCCTGAAGGCCCAACGCCGTCCGCCAGGACAGGTGCACAGCCGGCGGCTTGGCCATAGACCACGAACACGCTCTCGCGTATTCCTGGATCGGCAGGTCTCTCTCCCCCCATAGCAAGATCGTCGCATCCGTCGTTGTTAACATCGACCAATGCGATGCCACCGTTCACCGACAACCCGCTGACGGGCTCGCCACGAAATGCAATTCCTGCCGGCGAAGGCAGATCATTTGTAATTAGATCTGCCGCACCATCAGAATTTCCAAAGACCAGGAAAACCGATCCAGTTGCTGTCTGGTCGTCAAACCCCTGGACGGCCATGTCGTCGAAGCCGTCTCCATTGAAGTCACCGAAGGCTAGCCGTTGGCCAACCCTTTCTGATGTACGACCTAGCAAAAGGAACCGGTCGACCGGTGGAGCATTCTGAATTGGCGATGCGACTTCAAGGTCGGTTCCGCTAACCCATTGAACGGCGCCCGAGAAGCTATTTTCGCTTACCCCAAGCTCAAGACGCGGATGGCCTATGGCAATATCCTTGAGCCCATCACCGTCAAAATCGAAGCCACCAAGGACTGAACGCCCGAACCTAGACCCTGCCTGATCGTCCAACGGCCCCAGTTTCAGACCATTAAGATCGGAGAAGGAGAAAAGCGGGATTGGACTGAAAACTTGCCGTTCTGTGCCAGCGACCAAATAGACTGAGCCCACCGCATTATCACCGTCAAACGGTGCCCCGATCAAAATTTCAGAACGACCATCTGCATCCACATCGGTCGCACCAGATAAACCCAGACCGGCACTATCGCCAGGCTCGTCCCCGATTACTGTGAATGATTGATTCGACGGATCAATCGTAGCAGAGGGAAAATCATCGATGTCACTGCTAAATATATAGGCGGCTCCTGAGTCTTCAGCGCGATTATCCTGCTGATCCAGATCGATCCCGATGGCTGAACTGCTTTCCGAATCAGAGCCAACAGCTATCAAGCTATTCGAAATCGAAACACTTGCCCCAAAGGCATCTTCAACATCTGGATTTGAAGATTTCATATAAGCTTCCTGATTCCACACGCCGCTGTCATCGCGCTGGAAAATATAAGCCGCACCAGAATCCGGCCTAGCAAAAGCATCGGAACCATCGCTGTCTTCGCCGGGTGCGCCGACTATCAGCCTTTCATCTGCGACCGCCACGCTGCTACCGAAAGCATCGCCGGAACGCGTATCAAAGGCTTTAACATAGGCCTGTTGACTCCAGAACCCTGCATCCCGCATGTAAATATATACAGCTCCGGAGTTATCTGCGTCATTATCGGTTTGGTCCCCTCCGATTCCGATGGCGCTACTAGACTCCCCTAGAGCACCTATGGCGACGGTATCGGCATAAAGTGCGACCGATGTTCCGAAACGATCATTCTCATCGGTGTTGGAAGCTTTTACATAGGATTGCTGAGACCAAGCACCCTGATCTCTGACGAAAATATAGGCCGCGCCAGAATTAGAAATTAAATTGTTGATTTGATCGCCGCTTGTTCCGATCGCGTCGCTGTCTTCCAATGGCGCACCTACAACAATCAGATCGTTCACGACCGCGACTGAATCGCCAAATGC
>DATGCS010000157.1:0-4265 GCA_035311685.1 Wenzhouxiangellaceae bacterium | reverse complement strand
CTACTCCCGTTGTTCAGTCTTCAATCTTCAATCGATTTGATCAGCTCGGACGGATCGAGTCCGAGCTTGCTTATTCTCTGAGCGATGCGAGGCCATTCTTCGGCCAGAAAGTGTTCCCTTTCACTCTGCATCAGACGCTTTCTGGCGCCTTCAACGACGAACATTCCGACGCCGCGACGCTTTTCCACGAGTTCGTCGTCGACCAGCGACTGATACGCCTTCGAAACCGTGAGCGGATTGATCTGGAAATCGATCGCAACCTGCCGAACCGACGGCAGCGGCTCGCCCTCCTTGAGCGAGCCGTCAAGAATGGCCGAGACCGTCTGCTCGCGCAGTTGCCAGTAGATCGGCTGGTTATCGTCCCAGTGCTGTGCCATCAAAAGCCCGAGATGCTGGGCAGGACCAGAGGCAACAAACCGGAGAAGGTATTGGGTTCGGTACCGCCGACACGTGCAGGAGCGGGCGCTTGACCGGAGACCTCAGCTTCCTGCGCTGAAACCGGGATGGCCTCTTCGAGGTAGACGTCTGCTGTGCTCAACCTGCTGGTTTTGTCGCCGGACACATCCCAGCTCAGCGCAGTAATCAGCCCGACAATCGCCGCTATGGTGGCGATGCTGTGCGGAATATGGAATGGTCTTTGGTTGGTGATCGGCAACATCGGGTGCTCCTTGCGATCTGATCGCATTTTGTCTTGTACTGGTGTATTACTATACTAGCACACCACGACACTGTCAACTGCCTTTGACGTAAATTTCGGTAAAAGCCTGAATCGGCACGCCCAACGCGACACCTGCTGGTATCATTTCGACAAGTCAGTGAACGGGCGGAACCCGCTGCGGTCCATTCTCGAGCAGATCTTCTTTGTCTGCTCTTGAGGACGCGGCGGAAAAGCTGCCCATCACGTCATTCCAAAGACCATTCGGAGTCACTCAAAATGAATCGTAATATTTTCATCATCGCGGCCACCCTGGCGCTTGCGAGCGGTTTCGCGCTTGCCCAGACCGACGAACTGGAAACGCCGGAAGACAGGCTGAGCTATACCATCGGCATGGACATTGGTCAGTCGCTGTCCGGACAGGACATGCCGCTGGATATCGATATCCTCATGCAGGGATTGCGCGCGAGCTATCTCGGCGAAGAGACCCTGTTGACGCAGGAAGAAGCACTGGCCGAACGCGAGCAGTTCATCGAGCGGCGGCAGCAGCAGCTCGCCGAGCAGCGCGGTGAAGAAGCGAGCGTCAATGCCGCAGAGGGCGAGGCCTTCCTCGCGGCCAATGCCGAGAAGGAGGGTGTCACGGTGACTGATTCCGGGCTGCAGTACCGCGTGATCACCGAAGGCGAGGGCGCCAGCCCCGACGCAGACGATCGCGTGACCGTGCATTACCGCGGCAAGCTGATCAACGGCGTCGAGTTCGACAGCTCGTACGCGCGCGGCGAACCGGCCACCTTCGGCCTCAATCAGGTGATTCCGGGTTGGACCGAAGGGGTCCAGCTGATGGAGGAAGGCGCCAAGTACGAATTTTTCGTGCCGTCCGACCTGGCCTACGGTGAGCAGGGTCGGCCGGGGCCGATCGGACCCAACTCGACGCTCATTTTCGAGGTCGAACTGCTCGAAGTCGCCCCGTCGCCGGCGGCCGACGTTACCGACTGACCCGCCTTCAGTGAATTCTTTGCCGTGGCCGGGCCTTCCCGGTCACGGCGACCCCACACCATAGAGAATACCGGCATGGGATCGCTTCAGGATGCTTTACTGAAAAACGGCCTGGCGGAAGAGCGCCAGAAGCCGGACAGGAAAGGTGCAGGCCCTGGCTCAGGGGGTCGCAAGCAGGCGCCGCGAAACCAGCATCACAAGAAAAAGACCGGTAAGCGCCCGACCGGGGCCAAGCCGCAGGCGTCGGATCTGGAGCGTGCCTGGCGCGCCCGGCGTCAGGCCGAAAAGGAAGAGGCCGAACGCGTCAAGAAGGCCCGTGTTGCAGACCAGGAAGCCAGGCGCAAGCGTAATCTTGAACTGGATGCGATTGTCGAGGGCAATGTGCTGAACGTCGACGAGGCCGAGTTGCCGCGTTATTTCGAGCATCTCGGACGCATTCGCAGAGTCTTGTGCACGCAGCAACAGCGGGATGCGATAAACAGTGGAGAGCTTGGCATCGTGAATCTGCGAGGCCGCTATCTGATCGTCGAACCCGAAGTGCTGGCACAATATAAAGCCCTGGCCGACGACCTTGTGCCTGATCTCGGAGGGGCCGAGCCCAAAGGCGACGACGCCGAAAAAGACTATCCGCCAGTGCCCGATGACCTGACCTGGTAGTCACCCGATGCGACCCGACCGACACGAGTCGCGTGCGGCCGCAATTTACTACGATTGATCGATTAATTCAAACTTGGAACAAAGCGACCATGATTCTCTACCGTATCGTAATGACGAGTTTAATCGCACTGGCGCTGGCCGCCTGCGGCGAAACCGAAAAAGCACCGTCCGAAGCAGCTGAGCAGGCCGTGGAAGAAACCGCCGAAGCCGTGACGGAAGTCGCGGCCGAGGCAGATAAAAACCCGTTTTTCGAGATTTCCACGCTCCCCAATCAGATGCCGCCGTTCGACCGGATTACCGATGTGCATTTCGTTCCGGGAATGGAACGGGGTATGGAAGAACACCTCGGTGAAATCGAGACGATCGCGAGCAATCCGGAGCCGCCCACTTTCGACAACACAATTGTCGCGATGGAGCGCAGTGGTCGGCTTCTGAGCCGTGTTACCTCGGTGTTTTTTGCCCTGGTCAGTGCCGATACCAACGATACACGCCAGGAAATCCAGCGTGAAATGACGCCGCGGCTGACCGCTCACAGCGACGCGATTCAGCTCGATCCGCAGCTGTTCGCTCGTATCGAGGCGCTTTACCAGGGTCGGGAGACACTCGGGCTCGACGCCGAGCAGATGCGATTGCTCGAGGATTACCGCCGCGATTTCGTGCGCGCCGGTGCCCAGCTCACGGAAGAACAGAAGACCCGCCTGCGCGAAATCAACGCGGAGATGGCGCGGTTGGGCACCGAGTTTTCGCAGAACGTGCTCAAGGAAGTCAACGATTCGGCGGTCATTGTTGAAACCGCGCTGGAACTCGAGGGACTCAGCGAAGGCCAGATCCAGGGCGCGGCCGACGAAGCCGCCGAACGGGGTCACGACGACAAGTACGTACTGACGCTGATGAATTTCTCCAGCCAGCCTCAGCTGACCTCGCTTGTAAATCGTGAAGTCCGCGAGCGCCTGATGGAGGCCTCGCTCAAGCGAGGCAGCCGCGGTGGCGAGTTCGACAACCGCGAGATCGTCTCCAGCCTGCTCGAACTGCGTGCGGAGAAGGCGAACATGCTGGGCTACGATACGCATGCCGATTTCGTGCTCGAGGAACGCACGGCCGGCACCGTGGCGGCCGTCGACGAGATGCTCGGAACGCTGGCGCCGGTTTCCGTTGCCAACGCCCGCAAGGAGGGCGAAGCGCTCCAGGCGATGATCGATGAGACCGCAGACGAGTCGTTCGAGCTGCAATCCTGGGACTGGCCGTTCTACGCCGAGAAAGTTCGCCAGCAGAAGTACGACTTCGATGAAAGTCAGATCAAGCCGTACTTCGAACTCGACAGCGTGCTGATCAATGGTGTTTTTCATGCCGCAGAGCAGGTCTACGGCATCACGTTCAAGGCGCGTCCCGATCTTCCGGTGTATCATCCGGACGTTCGCGTGTTCGAGGTTTTCGATGCCGATGGCGAGCGCCTGGCGATCTTTCTGGGCGATTTCTATGCCCGGCCTTCCAAGCGCGGTGGTGCCTGGATGAATGCCTACGTCTCTCAGTCCGGGCTTCTGGGTACCGAGCCGGTGGTGGCCAACCATCAGAACATTCCCAAGCCGCCGGACGGACAGCCCACGCTGATGACGCTGGACGAGGTCACGACCATGTTCCACGAGTTCGGCCACGCGCTGCACGGCATGTTCTCCGACGTGGAATACCCGAGCTTTGCCGGCACCTCGGTGCCGCGAGACTTCGTCGAATACCCGTCTCAGGTCAACGAGCTGTGGGCGACGTGGCCCTCCATCCTGGAGAACTACGCGCTGCACTACGAGACCGGTGAGCGGATTCCGCAGGCACTGCTCGATCGCGTGATCGAGGCCGAAACCTTCAACGAGGGTTACCGCACGACCGAGTACCTGGCCGCCTCGATTCTGGATATGTGCTACCACACGCTGCCGGCCGACCAGATTCCGGCCAGCGACGAGATTCT
>DATGCS010000156.1:0-41462 GCA_035311685.1 Wenzhouxiangellaceae bacterium | reverse complement strand
CGGAGCGTGGCGCGGCACTGGCCGGCAGCAATAACCAGGGCGTATTCTGTTCGTTCGGATCGAGGCCGATGCGGTAGTGACGCATCGCGATCGCGTGCAGGTACCAATCCCCGTAGAGCGCAGGATCGACTGCCAGCGTGGTCGCTTCGCCGGTCGCCTCGGCGACTTGCGCCAGGAAAACGTGGTAATCCTCGTTCTTGCGCACATCACCGATCCGACTCAGCGAAAGCGCCACGACACCCAGCGCAACGGCGATCGACACGGCTGGAAACGTCTTGCCGGGGGGCGCTTTCAGCGCCTGGCGAAAAGGTTCTCCGGCACAATCGAGTATCGACGCTCCGACCAGTCCGAACCCGATCGCGAAGAACGGCAGCGCGGGTACCAGGTAGTGCGCCGAATCAAGATCACCCAGCGACAGCGGCAGGCTGGCCGCCAGCCCGAGCGCCAGCATCGCGACTACCGGCGCGGTTACCGGCTTCAGCCAACCGCCGGTGCCGCCGTTCCAGCCGACCCAGAGACGCAAGCCCGCCAGCACCAGAAGCATCGCGGCCAGCTTTTTTGCCAGCTCGATCAGCAAGCCGACGTCGTTCGATGAAATGGCGGAACGGCCCATCACCTGTTTGTGCCAGTAAGCGGCCAGCATCTCGCGCGCTTCGGGCCAGGCCAGCAGCAGCGCAAGCAATACTCCGAAGCCGGCACACAGCGTGACCGTTGCAGATACCGTTCTCCGCCAGTCCGCCCCGACCACGGCCGGCCCAAGCAGCAGCGGCGAAACCAGCACGAACAGCGCCACCGGACCCTTCGCCAGGAACGCCAGCAGCGTCGCGAGCGCGGCCGCTGCGATCCGGGCGACCAGACCGCGCGTCTCGGCCAAGCGCAGGCCCGCGAGGACCAGCAACACGGCGGCCAGGCAGAATACCGTCAGCGTGCTTTCCAGCATGTTGTTGCGGTAGGTCCACGACCACTTGGGCACGACCACCCACAACAGCAGCGGCAGCCACCAATATGCGGCCAGTGAATCCAGTCCGCGCCCCGCTGTCAATCTCCGCCACAGCGCGATGATCAGGCCCGCCGTCGTCAGCACGACGACCAGATCGTAGACGCGCTCGGTCAGGTAGCTGTCGCCCAATACGCGGAAGAACAACGACTGGATCCAGAACACCAGCGGCGGATGTTCGCGGAATACCGGGAACAGGCCCTCGCTGAAATGCAGCGCCCACGGCGAGCCCAGTCCGTCGGCCAGGTTGCGGCTGATCGCCGCATAGATCGTCCCGTCCATGAACATGCCGACCGAAGCCATCGACGGCAGCAGCAGAATCGCAGCCACAAGCAAAAGAAATATCAGCGGGCGCTGATGGGGCCTGGTCACGTCGATTGGCCGGTATCAGTAAAATTCATGGGCTGTTGCGTCGGCAAATGGATATTTTCCGGGGCTGGACAAGCGTTATTCAATCATGCGCATCAGGTCGGCCAGCAGTTTTTCCGAATCAGGAGAGGAAGTCAGCCACGCCAAGGCTGCAATATTGACCAGCACCGTGGCCTTGAACAACATCTGAAATCCGGGCTTTCGCGTCTTGTGACGGAACGTACGCTGGGCCAGCAAGGCCCCCGGCCAGCCGCCGGCAAGGGCGATCATGTGCATGTTGATCTCGGGGATTCGCCAACGATCCTCGCGTGCGGCCTTCTTGTCCAGCGCGTACATGACGAACGCAACGGCGCTGGCAACAGCATAGATCAGCAGCACGCTCGCGGTAAATCCACCGGCCAGCCATGCCGCAACCAGCACGATCAGGAAAACCGCGACTGCACCCGTTCGAGCGTCCAGCGGGAACAGCCTGCCGACGCCGGATCTGGTCGCTTGCATGAACGTCACATCCCGCGCCTGCGGTCGGCCGCGATCATCGCGCCCGAGCTCGTAGCGCACCATATCGCCCTCGATCGGCCTGCGGTCTTCTGACGACAATGCGCTGATATGGACGAACACGTCCCGCCCACCGCCGGTCGGCGCGATGAACCCGAACCCACGGTCGTCGTTCCATTTTTCGATTCTGCCGGTGGAGCTCATGTAATACACGCCTGATTGGTCATCGCGCCAGTATCGCCCATCCTTTCCACGACATTGAAACCCGAAAAGAGGCTCCCTTCAGCTTCAAACGGCCGACTACACCCCTTCTGCAAGCCACAGGCTCAGGCCCGGCCACGAGATGATGATCAGCAGCGCGATCAGAAGCCAGCCGCGCGCTACAACTCGGATAAAACGCGAACACCCACCTGAAATGCTCTGTTCGGTGGGTGTAGACGTTGTCTCCCGGTGTCCACGTCGTCTCACTCACGTTGTCGCCCTGAACAGTTCGGCTTCAATAAAATCCAGCCTCATCCGCACGAGTCATCAACTCTGCTTCTGGAAAACCGTCGATACCACTTCCACGGCTATCGCGACGAGAATGCCAGAGGTAATCAGCCCGAACAGCGCGATGACAATGGCGAGCAGCTTGTTCAGCCCGCTCGTAGGCCTCAAATCGCCGTAGCCAACGGTCAGCGCCGTGATGAATCCGAAATAGAGGCTGTCGCCCAGTTTCCAGCCCTCGCGGCGACCGATCAGGGTCGACAGAACAGCGATGATCAGGCCCAGTCCGAAAAACAACGGCAGGACTTGAATCAGCACCGCGCCCAGGTTCCAGAGAAAATCAATCGTAAATTGCATGTGGACGATCCCGTGTAGTGACCGAACTACTCGGCCAGAAGATGCTCGATCTGGATGCGTATTGCGAGCATGTCATCGACACACATCGCATGCTCGCTGCGACCTGATTCGTCGTGGTATTCCATGCCGGGGCGGATGAAGCGAATCACGCCCTGCTTGTCGAGGAGAAAGGTCACCGAAGTGGCCGGCCGATCGGGTCGGCACCAGCATCGCGGCCCATGTCCCTGAGCGCACCGAGCATGGAGGCCATGCGCTCGTCGGCCTCACCCGGGGCATTGCCATCAGCCAGCAATCGATCCCGAAAGTGGTCCCAATCACGTACCGGGATGATTTCGTCGGCAGACTGACTGGTAGCCAGTACGGCCAGGAAAAGCAAGAACACGCTGCGAGGCATCAATCGATTTCCTGAAAATTCATCGGCCATCGTGCCACCAAACGCACCGGTGGCGCAATGTGGCCTGTTCCGCCGCGGCTCCGAGCCCGGAACCGAGGTGATGCATCGGCGCGGCCCCTGGAGAACATTGAGCGACGTCGAATACGCCATCCTGGAATGGGTGGACTGGTTCAATAATCGCCGTCTGCTCAGCTCGATTGGCTACGTTCCACCGGTCGAGTTCGAGCAAAGGTATTATCGAAAAAATGAGGGTCAGGTCCTGACGGCCTGACTCAAATCCGGAAGTCTCCGATAACGTCGGGGCCGTTCATTATCTACAATCTACGCACGTTATCTACGGCCGGGCTGGTACAAATCTGGTACAGGGCAAAAAAGGGCCTAGCGGGAAACCGCCAAGCCCTGGTCTTGTTTGGTTTCTTTTCGTTATTCCATTATTCCAGCATCACCCGACTCGACCTCACGGTACCGGTAGTGACGTCATTCCTTGTGCGGGACCAGAAGGCTGACTTGCTGGCCGGGTTGCAACTGGTGAAAAGCCATGGACTTGCCGTCGACTCGGACACGGAAATTTTCCGGTGGCTTGAAGGTCTGGGCGATCGAGTTGCCTTCCGGCATCTTGAATCGGATCGTGACTTCACCAGCCGTCTCGGAAGCGAAAATGCCTTCGAATCGACCGTAGCTTATGCCGTCGATTTCCATTGTTTCAACGCAGGCGGGTTTAATGTGTTCGTAGATGCTGGCAATCTGATCAGGCCATTCCATCTTGGAACAGGAATAGTGTTGACCCAGAGCCTGCATTGAAAACAATGCCACGATGCTCGTGACGAGAATAATCAGCGCGGTACGTTTCATGGTGCACTCCTTGGTCAAATCGACCGAAATCGCGTTTGCGCCGCAGCGGCATACACCGGTATTGACGTGATCACGTCCGGCGAGGAGAGGGCAGACGCGCTCACCCGGCGGTTGGTTGCAGATCAGCCGCCTTGCTTATATTAGAGTACGCTTATTTTGCGCCTTGTCAAGCAGGAGTATAGGAGCTATAAACGCCCGTTTCGCTGAATTATAGTGGTATCCAGAGCCGCGCCAATGCGGCGTTTTACCCACAGCACGCCGGACTCCGTCCGATTTTGCCGTGTCGTAGCCAATCAAGCACGGAGGCATCCCCAGTTGCCCGGAACTTGCTTGTGTCGACACGAGCGGCGCTGCACCGCGCGCGACGAGGCGCGGCCGGAAGTCAGTTTTTAGCAGTTCAATCCGGCAAAGTCGCGCACTGCGCGGGTGGGGACCCGGCTTTCCGGCCACAGGCCGGGCAAGTCCTTGCTCGCCAGGTGACGCAGGATCCGCTCGATTACCGGCGGGTCGAGAAGCTGAGATCTGATGCGCGAAGCATGATGACGGGCGGGTTAGGGGGACCCGTTCAGCCTCGCCCCGCCAGCCACAGGCTCAACCCCGGCCACCAGGTGATGATCAGCAGCGAGACCAGCAACCAGCCGAGAAACGGCAGCGTCGAGCGGTAGATGACCAGGATGTCCTTGTCAAACCTGTGGCTGGCCAGAAACAGGTTGATACCCACCGGCGGGGTGCAGTAGCCGATCTGGAGGTTGGCCAGGAAGATGATCCCCAGGTGGACAGGGTCGACGCCGAAGGCCAGTGCGATCGGGATGATCAACGGCGCCATGATGACCAGGGCGGCGAAGATGTCCAGGATCATGCCGACGATCAGCAGCAGGATGTTGACCATGATCAGGAACATGTACTTGTTCGAAATCCACGGCTCGACCGACTCGAACAGGCGCTGCGGCACCTGAGTGTCGATCATGATGTTGGTCGAGGCCATGGACACGCCCAGCACGACCAGGATGGCGCCGACCAGCACCATGGATTCGGCGATGATGCCCGGCAGTTTTTTCCACTCGATGTCGCGCCGGATCGCGACCAGCGTGACGATGACCCATGCCGCGGTCACCACCGCGGCCTCGATGACCAGCAGGTAGCCGCCGTAGATCCCGCCGAGCACGACGAACGGCAACGGCAGTTCCCAAAGCGCGGCCTTCAGGCCGGGGCCGATCGGGGGTTTCGGTGTTTCGTCTTTCGGCAGATGAACGCCGGTGCGCATGGCCCAGCCGGCCATCAGCAGCAGCATCAACAGGCCCGGCAGGATCCCGGCCAGAAACAGTTCTTCGATACGAATGCCCTGCCCCGGCGCGACCTGCTGGGCGACCACGGCGTAGAGAATCAGCGGCAGCGACGGGGCAAACAGCACCCCCATGCTGGAGCCGGCCGTGACCAGGCCCAGCGAGAATCTTTCCGGGTAACCGGCCTTGAGCAAAGCCGGCAGCATCAGCGAGCCCAGGGCGACCACCGTGATGCCTGAAGCGCCGGTGAACGCGGTCATCAACGCGAACAGGCCCAGCCCGAGAATCGCCAACCCACCCGGCATCCACCCGAACATGGCGCGAGTCAGATCGACTAGGCGCTCGGGTGTTTTCGAGTGGGACAGCAATACGCCGGCGAACGTGAACAGTGGCAGCGCCACCAGCACCGGCAATTCTCCGATGCGCTGGAACTCCATGACCACCAGCGTCATGTTCAGGCTTTGATCGTTGAACGCGACCAGCGCACCCAGCGCGATGACGGCGAACAGCGGCATGCCGAGCAGCGCAAGCAGCGCGAGCAAAATCAAAAGCATCTCAGCGTCCCCGCTTGCGGGACGGATACAGCGCGAACGCGTGACGCATGAATCGCCAGCCCATCAGCGCGAAGCCAACCGGAATGATCATGAGCACTGCCCAGCGGGGAACGTTGAGAAACGCCAGGTCGTTCATGCTCATCTCGAGCTGGATCAGGCTGACGCTGGCCGCCGCCAGCGTGACGCAGATCAGCGCGGTCAGCAGGTACATGGCGCGCTGCACCCAAGGCTGGAGCTTCTCCGGGAGCCGGTGCAGCAACACGTCGATCTTGATGTGCCGTGCCTGGCCCGCGGCCAGCACGCCGGCCAGCATGGTGATCCAGAGCACGCCGGCGCGCATCGCGTCATCGGCCCAGATCAGCGAGCTGTCGGCAAAGTTGCGCAGCCCGATCTGGGTGAGCCCGATGATGACGATGCCGATGAAGATCACGCTGAGCAGGCTGACTTCGAGATTGCGGATCAGCCCGGAGCCGCCGGCCGGCGGGCGATCTTCAGCGGGGTTATGCACCTGTTCAATCCCGCTCATTGAGCGTCGGACCGGATCTCGTCCAGCCTTTTGCGCAATCGTTCGATCCCCGGCACCTCGAATTCTCCGGATTCCAGCATCTCGTCCAGTACCTGGTCGGACTTGCGCTGCCATTCAAGCGCATCTTCCGACGCCGGCTCGACGATTTCGATGCCCTGCTCCACCAATGCCTGCCGCGCTTTCATGTTTTCCTCGACGCTCGCCGCTTCCTGCTCGCGCAGCGCCTCGCCGAATACCGTCAGCCAGACCGCGCGGTGCTCCGGCGAAATGCGCTCGAACGCCCTGCGATCCACCGCCATCACCCCGGCAGTCATCAGCACCGGCAAGTCCAGCATGTACTTCGCCCGGGTATGCCACTGCAGGATGATGGCGCCTGACATGGTGTTGGCAAACGTATTGATGGTGCCGGTCTGCAGTGCGGTATAGACGTCGGCCAGGCTCAGCGGTACCGCGCTCGCGCCTACGGCCTCCAGCGTGCGGCGCGACAGGGGGTCGTTTTCGGGAATCCAGACCCGAAGGCTGGAGGACACGTCATCGGTGCTGGCGATCCGGTCGCGCGAAAAGAGATAGGCAAAGCCGCCATTGGTGATCGCCGGGGCAACCATGCCGCCCTCGTGCAGCGCGTCGAGAATGTAAGGGTCGAACTCGTCGCGCAGCTGCGCCAGCTCCGAGGCGTTCTTGAACTGAAACGGCAGCGAATAGAGATTGGTCTCGGGCGCGACACCGGCAAGCTCGCCGACCGTGAACACCCCGCCCTGCAACTGGCCCAGCTTCATCCGCCGAAGCACCATTTCGGATCCGCCCATGACGCCGCCGGGATAAAAGCGCGTAACCACCTTGCCGTCGGTCTGGGCCTTGACCTGTTCGGCTGCGTCGTTCAGGACCTCCATCCAGCTCGAACCGTCCGGTGCAAGCGTCGCAATCTTGAGCTGCTGTGCGACAGCGGAGCCTGAAACCATGGCAAAAAACGATATCAGCGCCACCGCTGCCATTGCGATCACGATTCGGGCCAGTTGCTTGTCGGATGTCTTGATCAATGTCATTCGGTCATTCCTCGGTCCAGACTGCCTGCCTGTATGAAGCAGACGTCCGGCTCAACAATTCGACTCAAAAAAAGATGTCGTCGGTTTTCGCGAGCAGCTCACGTGCCCGTGCCTGGGCAATGCGGTTGGCCAACACGTAGCCGGGCTGGTCGGCATCGGCTTCCAGCACCTCTTCCAGCAACTCGACATAAAGCTCTCGGTCGAATACAAGGCGCGCGTATTCATCCGCCATGAACACGTTCACCATGAGGTTTCTGCCGGAAGACACCTCGCGCGAGCGCCGAAAATACTGCTCGGCCAGGTCGGGCCGTCCGCCGGCAGCCGGCGGCCGCTGGCTGTTGAGCACGCCCAGGTACAACCAGACCGCACCGTCGTCGTGTTCCGGCGCCATGTCGGCCACCGTTTCAAGCAGCAGCTCGGCCTTGGGCAGGTCGGCCAGCGCACTGTAGTCGCTGCTGGCCGAGGCAATCCATGTCACCCAGGCCGTACCCAACGCGTAAGCCATGTCGACATGCACGGGTTCGAGCAGGCCGACGCGTTGCTCGAATTCCTCGAACGGCTTTTCGCCGGCATTGCAAAGGGGCGTTTGCTCGATGCACGTCGCACGCCGGGCGTATCCGAGCGCACGCTCACTCATCCGTCGGGCCCCGTCGGCATCATCGACGAAAAGACTGGCGTAGGTGCCGGTCATCGAGGCCAGGTTGACCAGCAGGTCCGCATCGTCGGGATTGGACTGTCGACGCGCCTCGAGAATAAGCAGAAAGGCCGGCAGGCCGCGTTCGACGACCAGCGGCTCGTCGTAGTTGACCATGGCCTGCTCGAGATCGCTTGCGAAGTTGGTGGTGGCCCGGTCGATCAGCGCCCCGCAGCCGCCCAGCAGCAGGGCTGTTGCAACAACGAGAAATCTGCTCATCATGGCGACAACACGACCAGTCCGCCGGCCTCGGCGGTGTTCTGCATCAGCGTGGCCACGGTCATCGGCCCTACCCCGCCAGGCACCGGCGTGATCCATGACGCGCGCCGGCTGGCAGCTTCGAAATCGAGGTCCCCGCGCACGCGGCCCTCCGGGTCGCGGTGGATGCCGATGTCGACGGCCACCGTACCGGGCTGTATCCAATCCGAGTCGACCACGCCCGGCTTGCCGACCGCGACGAACAGGTAATCGGCCTGGCGCACCATCGACTCGAGGTTCTTCGTGAACCGGTGCGCCACGGTGACCGTCGCGCCGGCCAGCAACAGTTCAAGCGCCAGCGGACGACCGACGATATTGGACGCCCCAACCACCACGGCGTGCTTGCTCTTGGTGTCCAGGCCGTAGGCGTTGAGCAGCGTCATCACGCCGCGCGGCGTGCACGGCCGGAGGCCCGGATTGCGCAGCACAAGCTGTCCGACATTCAGCGGGTGAAAGCCGTCGACGTCCTTCTCCGGAGAAATCCGGCGAGTCACCGCGTGCTCGTCCATGTGCGGCGGCAGCGGCAGCTGGACCAGGATGCCGTCGATTTCGTCGTCGGCGTTGAGCTGGTCGATCAGTGCCAGCAGGCTTTTCTGGTCCGAGCCGTGGGTCAGCCGGTAGTCGCGCGAGACGATGCCTGCACGCGCGCAGGCCTTGACCTTGTTGCCGACGTAGATGTCGGAGGCCGGATCGTCGCCGATCAGCACAACAGCCAGCCCCGGCGGGCGTTCGCCGCGCTTGGCGCCGTTGGCCACGGCCTGGGCCACGTGGTCGATCAGCCGGTCGGCAATCGCCCGACCGTCGAGGACGGATGCTTGGGTGTCTTCAGCCATGGTCGCTATTGTACCGGTGCGTCCGCGAACGGTTCGATACGTTCGGCCTGCATCGTCAGCCGGTGGCTGCCAGCCATTCGCCCGCTTTGCGTCCGCTGGTCCAGGCGCCTTCGACGCGACTGCCCGAAAGCCAGTCCCCGGCGATGGCAAGCCGCCGGGCATCGTCCGTGATCATTCCCCGTTGGAGCGGGTAACAAGCCTGCGCGTAGCGCCATCGATGCGCCGTGCAGTTGACTGCTGCGGGCAACGGCTCGCCGACCAGTTCGCCGAAGGCATCGGCCAGTTGGCCGGCCTGCTGTTCGGCCGGCGCCTCGAGCTGCGTCTGCGACCAATCGGCCGTGGCATGCAGCACCCAGTCGTTGCCCTCGCGGCCCGGCTTGGAAGAGTTGCGCGCAACCCACGAAAGTGCGCCTGAATGGTTGATGAAGGCCGCGTCGAATCCAGGGTCGAAGTGTTTATTGAACGACAGCATGCCCGCAATGCATGGATTGAAGGCGATGCCGGCAAGCGGATCATGCAGCGGGTCGGCTGCGCCAAGCAGCGCCGCGGTTTGCGCCGGAGGTGCGGTGATCAGCAGCCGGCGGGCCTGCAGTCGCTCGCCCGACTCGAGTTCCAGGCACCACTCGCGATCGAAATTGAGGGCCGACACCCGTTGCTCGAAGCGACAGTCCAGCTCTGCGGCAAACTGGCGGCAGACCGCATTCATGCCCGGTACTGCAACGAATCGCGACACTTCTTCCGGGTCGCTGTGAGCCGACTTGTCGCCGATGACCGCGAGCCGGGGCCGCCAGGGCTGAACCAGCCCGGCATCGCGCCACTGCTGCAACTGCCGACCGAATGCCGCGCTGCGCGCGGTGAAGTACTGGGCACCGTGATCGAAGCGGGCGCCGGCGCATCGGCGCATCGCACTTCGGCCGCCCGGCCCTCTGGATTTCTCGAGCACGACGACCTTTCGCCCGGCGCCGACCATGACGCGCGCTGCGGTGAGGCCGGACCAGCCGGCGCCGATAACAATCGTATCTATACTCATCTGTCAGTCCTGGCGCGTACGGTGGACGTTCGCCGAATCGAAACCCTGTCGGTCGGCCTCGGCCAACAAGTCGCTGATCCGCGCTTCCGGCAAAACGGGATCTCGCGCAAGAATCCAGAGATATTCGCGCGACGGGGCGCCGACCATTGCCGAATGATAGTCATCTGACAATGCCATGACCTGGTAATCGCCCCAGACAAACGGCAGCCAGCTCAGCCAGCGCGGTGCGAACCTGACCTTCAGCGCTGCCTGGCGATCCGGATCAGGACGCCGCGCTATGCCCTCGGCCGCATCCATTTCACCGTTCGGGAGTTTGCAGCGATTGACCACCTTGATCCGGCCATTGTCCAGCAGCGTGTACTCGGCCGTGACGTGCGACGCACACTGGTTCTGAAATCGATTCGGCAACCGCGCGATTTCATACCACAGCCCCCGATAGCGCTGGAGGTCGATCGATTCCACGAGATCCAGCGACCGGTCCTGGGCAAGCATTCTGACGGGCCAGAACACGCTGGCCATGATCAGCACGGCCGAGACAGTCGAATTCATTTCAACTCGCAAGTTCGAGCGCCTCCAGTTCGGATTGCGTAAAGCCCGCTTCCCGGCGGGCACGATGGTTGAACGGCCCTCGCAGACCGCCGCCAAAATATTCGCTGAGCAATGAATGAAATGTGGCTTCGGGTTCCAGCCCGCGCTGTTCGCACAGCTGACGGAACCAGCGACTGCCGATGGCTACATGACGCACTTCCTCTTCCAGGATGATCTCCAGGCACGCCACCGAGGGATGGTCACCGGCATTGCGCAGCTTTTCTATCATGCCCGGCGTCACGTCCAGCCCGCGCGCTTCGAGCACGCGCGGCACCAGCGCCATGCGCACCATTGGATCGTGCGCGGTCTTTTCGGCCATGTCCCACAGGCCGTTGTGCGCAGGCAGATCGCCGTAGGCCGCACCGAGTTCGTTCAAACGCGTGTCCAGAAGCCGAAAATGCCTGGCTTCGTCGTACGCCACGCTCAGCCAGTCGTGGTAGAACCCGGGCGGCATCCCGGCGAAACGCAGTACGGCGTCCAGCGCCAGGTTGATGGCATTGAACTCGATGTGGGCCACGGCATGCAGCAGCGCGACACGCCCGGCCGGAGAACCCAGACCGCGCTTGGCCAGCGCTGTCGGCGCGACCAGCGCAGGCTGCTCGGGTCGGCCGGCTACCGGCGGCGCTTGCGTTGGCGCCGGGTCGAGCCGGCTATGTTCTACAAACCTGCGATCGTGCGAAACAGAATCCCAGATGGCATCGACCCGACGGCACTTGGCCGCCGGATCGCATTCGGCCAGCGCTTCGGCAACGTCGACCCAGCGCATCAGGACGCGTTTATGGCCTCGACCAGCGCATCGGCGAAACCGGAGGTGGAAACCTCGGTCGCGTTGTCGATCTGGCGTGCGAAGTCATAGGTCACGACGCCCTTGGCCACGACCTGCTCGAACGCATCCTCGATCATGCGACCGACTTCCGGCCAACCGATGTAGTCGAACATGATGACGCCCGAGAACAGCAGCGACGACGGGTTGACCTTGTCCTTCCCGGCGTACTTGGGCGCGGTGCCGTGGGTGGCCTCGAACACGGCCACGTTGTCAGCCATGTTGGAGCCCGGCGCGATGCCGATTCCGCCCACCGACGCTGCCGCCGAATCGGAAAGGTAGTCGCCGTTGAGGTTCATGGTGGCGAGTACATCGAACTCGCCGGGCCGAAGCTGAAGCAGCTGGAACATGATGTCGGCGATGCGATCCTTGATCACGATCTTGCCTTCCGGGCGCTTGCCGTCATGCTTGTCCCAGAGTTCGTCTTCGGTAATGGTGACGTCGCCGAATTCCTCGGCCGCCACCTCGTAGCCCCACTTGCGGAAGGCCCCCTCGGTGAACTTCATGATGTTGCCCTTGTGCACCAGCGTCACCGACTCGCGCTTGTTCTCGATGGCGTACTCGATGGCCTTACGCACCAGGCGCTTGGTGCCGAACTCGGAAATCGGCTTGACACCCAGACCGGCGTCTTCGAAGAACTTCGCGCCCATTTCGTTGCGCAGGAAATCCGCCAGCTTCTTGTTCTCCGGCGTGCCGGATTCGAACTCGATGCCGGAATACACGTCCTCGGTATTCTCGCGAAAGATCACCACGTCGAAGTCCTCGGGCTTGCGCAACGGTGACGGCACGCCCTTGTAGTACTTGACCGGACGGACACAGGCATAGAGATCCAGCGTCTGGCGCAGCGATACGTTGAGCGAGCGGAAGCCTTCCCCCACCGGGGTGGTCAGCGGACCCTTGATGGCCACGTTCAATTCCTTGATCGCATCAAGCGTTTCCTGCGGGAAGTAATCACCGTCGTAGATGCCGGCCGCCTTCTCACCGAGATAAAGCTCGGCCCAGTGCACCTTGCGCTTGCCGCCGTAAGCCTTTTCAACCGCGGCGTCCCAGACCTTGAGACAGGCTGGCGTGATGTCGACCCCGATACCGTCGCCTTCGATGAATCCCAGGATCGGGTCGTCGGGCACATTGAGCTTGTTGTTTTCGACCGAAATGCGGGTGCCGGTTTCCGGCAGTTTCACGTGTTGGTATCCCATGGTCATCCTTTTTAACGATTGGGTAATTGCCTGATCGTTATTCTATCAGTTCGCCCTGTCGATGCCGCCGATGATCCCCGACACAAGCCGCACGCCCGAAGCAAGACCAACGGCGCAAGCAACTGTCCGGCTCGGCGGTTTTCCGGCACGCGCCGCGGCGGCGTCGGTTCTGGCGCATGTCGTGCTGCTTGCAATCCTGATGAATGCGCCGCTGTCGCCGTCCGCGCCAATGCCGGACCCGCGCGTGATCTCGATGCATCTGATCCCGGCGCCCGTGGACCCGCAACGGCCCGGGCCGGTCGAGGTCGCCGAACAAAGGCGGGCCGAACCTCCGTCCCGGCCCACAGCGGCAAGCGAGCCGCCTTCAGCGGCCGCGCCCGAGACGAAACCCGCCGAACGTCGTCCCGACGATCCGAACACCGATGATGGCTTGCCTGTACGGGCCGATGCGCTCCGCGCAACCCTGCTCGAGCAGGTTCGGTCGTTGCCGGCCGAAGCCCGCCAGGAGGACGGCGACGGTCTGCCGTGGACATCCAGCGGCGCGCGCGTGCCGGGCGTGCCGGGCGTACGCGGCTGGATTTCGGCACACGTCGGCCAGGTTACGCCCAGCGCGCATACATGGAAAAACAACGACGGCAGCACCGGCGGTCGTTTCGTGATGGTCGACGGCACCGTCGTGTGCACCCGCCGCCGTGCGCCGACCATCGACGAGATCATGAACCCCTGGAAGTCCACCGTGGTGACCCTGAGTTCAGTCTGTGGGCGCGAGCGGCCACCGGCACCGGACTACGACGATCCGCGCGTTCAGCCGCCGCCATCCGCTGTTCGGGAGCCGCCGGCAAACGGCGGATAGATCGGCTGCATTGCCGATCGTAGAATCAGAACGCCGAGCCGATCCGGCGCATCAACTCATCGACGGCCGCAACGTCCGGATGACCGGGATCGCCGTGCACGTCCAACACGATCTCGCGAGCTTCCAGCGCCCGCCTGCGCGCGTCTTCGGTGCGACCCCGTTCGAGCGCCAGCTCGGCTTGCCCCTTGAGGATATCGGCCACGTGCCGATGATTTTCGCCAAGTTCCCGTCGACACATTTCAAGCGCTTGCGCGTAAAGGCCCTCGGCCTTTTCGAATTCGCCGAGAGCGGCATGGGTGCCGGCCAGGTTGGAAAGCACCAGGGCAATATCGTGGTGCGATTCACCGTAGGCAGTGCGGTAATTCGACAGCGCGTGCTCCAGCAGCAATCGAGCCTCCTCGAGCTCGCCTTGATTGCGCAACGTGCTGGCCAACGCATTCAGGCTGACGCCCACCGAAGGATGATCCGGCCCCATGCGCGACTGTCGAAGCGCAAGCGCCTCGCGGTGATACCGCTCGGCTTGAACCCAGCGCTTGCGGTTGCTGTTCAGCCAGCCCACCTGGTAGATCACACTGGCGATCGCGGGATGGCCGGTCTCGAAGGCCTGTCTGCGCTGCTCCAGTGCTTCGAGAAACATGGACTCGGCCCGATCGTACTGGCCCATCTGGGTCAGTAAAGTCGCCAGGTTGGTCAGCGAAAAAGTCGTATCCGGGTGGCTGTCACCCAGCACCCGCCGGCGGATCTCGAGCGCGGTCGAATAATGGTCTACCGCCTCTTCGCGGCGGTCCAGTCCGGCCAGCGCGAGCGCCAGATTATTATAGGCCGCAGCGAGTTCCGCGCTTTCGGGCAAGAATTCGCGGCGCAGCGCCAGCGCACGGCGGAAGCGCTGCTCGGCGGCTTCGAAGCGTCCAAGCGAATAAAGCGACAGCCCGATATTGTCCAGTGCCTGGGCCATGGCCGACGCATCTTCAGGGTCGCTGAGTGCCAGCGCATTTTCATGCGCATCCAGCGCCTCGCGGTAACGCCCCAGCGAGCCCAGCGTGCCGCCCAGCAAGGTCCAGGCCCGGGCACGTTCGGCAGCCGAGACGCCGGGCGTACGCTGCAGAATCTCCAGCGCCCGGGCCGCCATGTCGCGCGCGCTTTCGTACTCGGCCAGTGAACGATTCACCCGGGACAGCGCGTGGAACATCTCGGCTTGTATCCTCGGCGTTTCTTCCAGTGTTTCAACCTGGGCCGCGCCCTGCCGCACCAGGTCGCGAGCGGTCAGGTCCCTGCCCGGACTACGGTATGGATCAGCCTGGTCGAACAGGCTGACCAGGAATTCGCTGACCCGCTCGGTCTTGTCGGCCTCCAGCCGCGCCAGGTCTCGCTGCGCCTCGGCCCGGTCGCGCTCCAACCCCGCGATTCGCGCCTGCCAGCCGGTGCCGACCAGACCGACGATCAACAACAGCACGGCCACGCTCCCCAGACCCACGACGACAGGATTGCGCTGCACGAACCGGTTGAGCAAATAGGCACGACTGGCCGGACGTGCCACCACCGGTTGCAGCCTGCGATAGCGCTCTACATCCTTGATCAGCGCCGATACGCCGGGGTATCGATCAGCCGGCTCGGGTGCGCAGGCCATCCTGATGATGGCGGCAAGGTCGCGGTACCGGTCATACCGCCTGGCCCGCGGGTCGGACCAATCGGTGCCCTGAGACCCCACTTCGCCGGTGAGCATCCAATACAGCAGCACGCCCAGCGCATACACGTCGGACTGGGTGGATGCCGGCTCGCCGGCAAGCTGTTCCGGTGCGGAAAACGCCGGCGTCAGCGCACGAAAGCTTGCCTCGTCGGCATGTTCTTCTGCCACCAATCGCGCAACGCCGAAGTCCAGCAGCATCACCCGGCCTTCGGGGGTCAGCCGGATGTTGGCAGGCTTGATGTCGCCATGCACCACCCGGCGCTGATGGGCATGACCGACCGCGCCCGCCACCTGGGCAAACGCATCCATGCAGCGGCTGATATCGTGCCGCGCGGCCTTGGCACAATCGGCCAGGTCTTCGCCCGGCACCCAGTCCATGACCAGGTAGGTTTGCCCATCCTCGGTTTCGCCGCCGTCCAGGATGCGAGCGATATTGGGATGATCCAGCCGCGCCAGCAACTGCCGCTCGACTTCCAGTCGTTGCTTCAGTCGGGAATCCCTGCGCAGCCTGATGAGCTTGACGGCGGCTTCCCTCTCGAAAGCGCCGTCGGCGCGCTCGGCCCGGTAAACCGTTCCCATGCCGCCGGAACCCACCGGCTCGACCAGCCGCCAGGGCCCGATACGGGTGCCGGCTGGCAGCGCCAAATCGGATTTGTCGATTTCAGAAAACGCCAGCTGACCTGCCCTCTGAAACAAGGTCTCGAGAAACTGCGCCGGCTCGGCGCTCGCTTCCACCAGCGCCGAGAGTCGCGAATGCAGGCGCGGACAGCGCGCTTCAAGCCCGGCCAGAAGCCGGTTGCGCTCGTCCGGCTCGCGATCGAGAAGATCATCGAGCAGCTGATCCAGCAGCCGGCGCCGGGCCGGTGTCAGGCGGGCATGAAGTGTCGACATCGTTTAATTATCTCATCACTCCTGACAATCTCATGGATTTAAACAAAATCCCGTTCAGCGGCGCTTCAGGCTGGAGCTTGTATAACGGGTTCACAAAGGCCGCCACGGCCGCGAGAAGGAGACCGACATGAAAACTGGCAACGCAAGACTCGCTATTGTCCTGGCCGGAATCCTGCTGCTCGCCTGGGGAGCTGTCGCCGAGCGAGCTTCGGCCGAGGCGCAGGCCGGCTTCGCCCAGGCCGAACTCGACCAGATGCTCGCGCCTATCGCTTTGTATCCGGATACCGTGCTTTCGCATGTGTTGATCGCGGCCACCTATCCGCTGGAGGTGGTCCAGGCGGCGCGCTGGTCGCGGGCCAACCCGGGCCTGGAGGGCGAATACGCCGTGGCCGCCGTCGAACACTATCCTTGGGATCCCAGCGTCATGGCGCTGGTCGCGTTTCCCGAGCTGCTGGCGCGCATGGACGCCGACCTGGACTGGACACAGCGCCTGGGCGACGCCTTCCTGATCCAGGAATACCAGGTGCTCGACACCGTCCAGTACCTGCGCGACGAGGCTTATGCCAGCGGCCACCTGCGCTCCAACGAATACGTGCGCGTGGTGCGCGAAACCGAGTACATCTATATCGAGCCGAGCGTGACGCGCGTGGTCTACGTGCCCTGGTACGATCCGTACACCGTTTACGGCAACTGGCGCTGGTCGGCCTACCCGCCCGTTTACTGGCATCAGCCGCGCGGCTACCGCTCCGGATTCAGCTTCCACTGGGGCAACGGCCACCACCTGCAATACGGGTTCTTCTTCAGCGCCGTTCACTGGCCCAGTCACAGGTTGATGATTCACGATCACCATGGCTACTACGGGCGACACGACAATCACTATGGCAAGCGTTATGGCAAGCACGGGTACAAAGGCCGCCGATTCACTTCCGGACGCGAACTGGCCGGCTACGATGGCGCCCGCCGCTGGAAGCATGATCCGGATCATCGTCGCGGTGTCGCTTACCGCCGGGGCATAGACGAACGCCACACCAGACGGGCATCGCAGGGCTCACGCGCTGCCGGCCGCAGTCACGGATACGACAGTAGCCGAAACAACCGACGCGACCTGTTGCGCCAGCGTTCGCGCAGCACTACAGTCCCGACAAGGCGTTCGGCCTCTGCTTCGGTCGATACCGACCGGCGAGATCGACAGGTCGCGGAGCGAACGATTCGAAATCGCAATTCGATCAGGCGCGACGCCAACAGCATTCTCGGCGTGGCGCCAAGCGAGCCCGCCGCGTCCGACCTTCGCGGAAAAGTCGCCTCCGGCAGATTCGGGAGTTCGCCGCGGAATGCTTCCGCTGGACGTTCGGCTACCGACAGGGGGGCCCGCCGCCGGGACCTGGCTCAGCGCCGAGCCCCAATGGGCAAGCCTCCGAGCCGAACGAATGCCCGTGAAGCCGCCTCGAACCGCGAACGCGGCGGGCAGTCGGCCGCGCGCTCGTCGTCACAATCGATACAACTTTCGTCACGACAAGCGTCACGACAAGCGTCGGCGCGCTCGCGGTCTTCGCAAAACAGCCGGGCCGTAGATTCGCAAACCCGGCCTTCTGCCGATTCGCGCGGGTCCGTCACCCGCGGCGCCCGGCAGACAACATCCCGGAATACGCCTGCGCGCGTTGAAAAACAAGCCAGACAGGCACACACATCTTCGCGATCAGGGCGGGCCGTTGCATCAAAACAGGCGCGTTCGCGCGGCAAGAGCAGCCGCGCCGAGGTACTGAGAAATCGGGACCGGAAAAAGTAGTTGCTCGCCAAAGGTCATCGAGATGCGCAGCAGGGTTAGTATTGAACGCTAGCTCAACAGCGGACTCCAGCGATGGCCCTTGTCAACGTCGAAGCACGCGAACACGTGCTGCTCATCGGGCTGAACCGCCCCGAAAAGATGAACGCCATGAACCGCGAGATGTACCACACCATCGCGGCTGCTTACGGCCGTCTCGCGCGCGAACCCGGGCTTCGCGTGGGATTGGTGCATGCCGAGGGCGAGCACTTCACTTCGGGTCTTCAGCTGGACGACTGGGCCGAGACCTTCGCCGCCGGTAAGGGGATGCCACTGGGCAAAGGCGAGATCGATCCATTCTGCGTCGTGGGCGAGCCCTTGAGCAAGCCCGTGGTGTTTGCCACCCAGGGCATCTGCTTTACCTGCGGCGTCGAGATGATGCTCAATGCCGATATCCGGGTGGCGGCGACCAACACCCGCTATGCCCAGCTGGAGGTCAAACGCGGCATCTTTCCCTGCGGCGGCGCGACGTTCCGGCTGCCCGAGGAAATCGGATGGGGCAACGCGCAACGATACCTGCTGACCGGAGACGAATGGAGCGCGCAGCAAGCGTTCGACTGGGGCCTGGTGCAGGAACTGGTCGAGCCCGGTGAACAGTTCGATCGCGCCTGGCAGATTGCCCAGAAAGTCGCACGCGCCGCACCGCTCGGTGTCCAGGGCAGCCTCGCGTCTTCCCGCCTGGCGCGAGTGCAGGGCCACAGCGCGGCCAAAAAGGAATTGTTCGCGGCGCTGGAACCCGTGATGGCCAGCGAAGACGTCAAGGAAGGCATTCGGTCGTTTCTGGAACGACGCGAGGCGGAGTTCAAGGGGAAATAAGTTTCGTCGTTTTGTCGTTTCGTCGCTTGGTCGTTTTGTCAAAGTCCACTTGCCTGTGACGTCCCGGGAATTTCGGACTCTGCGACCAAGCGACAAAACGACAAAACCACGAAACGACCAAAAACTGGAGCATTCGATGAAACTGCAGCAGGCGACGTGGCCGGAGGTGGAGGCCTATCTCGAAACGAGCGATGCGATCGTCATCCCGATCGGATCCACCGAGCAACATGGCCCGACCGGGCTGATCGGCACGGATGCGATCTGCCCGGAAACTATCGCGGGCGGCATGGCCGAACTTGGCGTGCTGGTCGGCCCTACCTTGAGCATCGGCATGGCGCAGCACCACCTGGCGTTTCCCGGCTCCATCGCACTCAGGCCGAGCACGCTGATGGCGGTGATCCGCGACGTGGTCGGCTCGTTGTCGAGCCAGGGATTCCGCCGCTTCATGTTCCTGAACGGCCACGGCGGCAACATCGCTACTGTGCATGCAGCCTTCGACGAGATCTGGTCCGAGTCCAGCATCGCCGGCCACATGTCGGATCTGCAGCTCGTACTCTTCAACTGGTTCACCGGCCGGCGGGCCCGGGAACTTTCGGCCAAGCTTTTCGGTGATGCCGAGGGCTCGCATGCCACACCCTCGGAAATCTCGCTGACCTGGTTTACGTATCCTGACCGCGTGAGCGCCGCGAAGCTCAACCCCCGTCGCGCCCCCAACGGCGGTTTTCGCGATGCCCGCGACTTCCGCGAAAATTTTCCCGACGGCCGCATGGGCTCCGAACCGGGTCTCGCGAGCGTCGAGCACGGCAAGCGAATTTACCGGGCGGGCGTCGAAGATGCGATGGAGGCATTCGATCGGCTCAGGCAGCGATGAATCGAAAGGACGCCGGGGAACGAACGGTCCGATGCGTATACTGACGGACTCAATTTAAACCGGGAACGCTCGCCATGACCGAATCCGAATCCAAATACATGCCCCACGACTACACGCCACCGAAAGTCTGGACATGGGATTCCGAAAGCGGCGGCAAGTTCGCCAGCATCAACCGTCCGACCGCGGGTCCGACGCACGAGAAAAAGCTGCCGCTGGGCAAGCATCCGCACCAGCTTTATTCGCTGGCCACGCCCAACGGCGTCAAGGTGACAGTGATGTTCGAGGAACTGCTGGCGCGCGGCTTTGCCGACGCCGAGTACGACGCCTGGCTGGTCGATATCAGCGAGGGCGACCAGTTCGGCTCGGGCTTCGTCGAAATCAACCCGAATTCCAAGATTCCGGCCATGGTCGACCACAGCACCGAGCCGTCCACGCGGCTGTTCGAATCCGGCGCCATCCTGCTCTACCTGGCCGAGAAGTTCGACGCCTTCCTGCCCAACGATCACCATGCACGCACCGAGTGCCTGAACTGGCTGTTCTGGCAGATGGGCGCCGCACCCTACCTCGGCGGCGGCTTCGGCCACTTTTACGCCTACGCGCCGGAACCGATCAAGTACTGCATCGACCGATTCACGATGGAAGCCAAGCGCCAGCTCGACGTCCTGGACCGGCATCTGGCTCATCGCGAGTACATGGCCGGCGGCGACTACACCATCGCCGACATGGCGATCTGGGCCTGGTACGGGCAGCTTGCACTGGGCCGGCTGTACGACGCCGCGGAATTCCTGCAGGTCGACACCTACGAAAATCTCCAGCGCTGGTCGAAAGCCATTGATGAACGTCCGGCGGTGCTGCGCGGCCGCATGGTCAACCGTCCGTTCGGCGATCCGGCAATGCAGCTGCACGAACGCCACGACGCCGGCGACTTCGAGACCAGTGGTCCTTCCACCTGATAATTGCGGATTCAGTTGGTCTGTCAGCGTTCAGGGCAAGGCGCGGCCTGCAGTGAATGGCCATCACCCTTTACAAGGGCCGGAACGCCGCCATGGACGCTGACAGGCCAACTGAATCCGCAATTATCAGGCGGAAGGACCACTACACCCAGGACAAGATCGCGGACGACTCGTCCTCGTGAACGCTCTTGCGTTGGATGCGCTCGCGCATCCCGGCAGCCGCGCTACCGAATGACGGCGCTGATCGCGTTCAACAAGCCTTTCGGCGTGCTGTGCCAATTCTCGGGCCAGGGCCCGACGCTGTCCGACTTCATCGACGTGCCCGACGTTTATCCGGCCGGGCGCCTGGACAAGGATTCCGAAGGCCTGCTGCTGCTCACCGACGACGGCGCGCTTCAGGCACGGATCTCGTCGCCGAAATTCAAGCAGCCCAAGACGTACCTGGTGCTGGTCGAGCGCATACCGGACGAGGCCGCGCTGGCGCGCCTGCGTCACGGCGTCGAACTCGACGGCAAGCCCACCCGGCCGGCGACGGTGGGCCGGATTCCGGAACCCGCAGACCTGTGGCCGCGAGATCCGCCGGTGCGTTACCGCAAGAACGTCACAGAGGCCTGGCTGGAGTTGATCATCACCGAGGGCCGCAACCGTCAGGTGCGCCGGATGACCGCGGCGGTCGGACACCCTACGCTGCGGCTGATTCGCTCGGCAATAGGCAGATACACGCTGGAAGACCTGTTGCCCGGTCAATGGCGCCGCCTGGACCCGCCTGAATCTCCCTGCGCGTCAACGGGGCGCCGCAGTTAAAATCAGCAGGTCAACCCGATACCCCCGCGACGGAACACAATGACGCCAACGTCCCACCCCATGCCATTCGAGCTGTCGAAAGCTCTGCAGGACTACTGCCTGCGCCATCCCGATGAGGCCGCCGTTGTCGATCAGTTCCGGTCCTTGATAACAAATCAGCCCGAATGCTTCGAACGCGGCAATTTCGAGCCCGGCCACGTGACCGGCTCGGCCTGGCTGGTGGATGGCTCGGGCGAGCACGTGCTGCTCACCCACCACCGCAAGCTCGACGCCTGGCTGCAGCTGGGCGGCCACAGTGACGGCGATCCGGACACCGCGGCGGTGGCAGGACGCGAAGCCGAGGAAGAATCGGGCCTTGCCGTGGAATTGATCTCGCGCGACATCCTGGACATCGACGTACATGAAATCCCGGCGCGCAAGTCCGACCCTGCACACTTTCATTTCGACGTTCGTTTCGCCTTCGTCAGTCGCTCCGGTCGCGACTATGTCGTCAGCGACGAATCGCACGACCTGGCCTGGGTGCCCGTGGAGCGATTGCGCCAATTCACCACCGAAACATCGATATTGCGGATGGCGAAAAAGTGGACTGAGCTGCGCGCGCAGGTAATGGGCGCCCGAAGCACCGATACCGACGGCAAGTGACGCTCGGGATGAGCGGCCAGACAGAAAAATCACCGGGCACTCCCGGCCAGGACAACCACCGTCCGACTGCTTTCGGCAAACTGATGAAGCGCCGTCCGATCGCTTTCGCGCTCGGCTTCGAGAGCGCGCTGGCAATTCTGGCACTGCTGCTTGCACTGCTCTTCGGCCTGCGGCCGTGGCTGACGATGGAATTCAGCGCGGGCGCGCTGGGCCTGTCGGTGCTGGCCACGCTGCCGATGGTCGCGGCCGTGCTGGCATTGATGCAGTTCCGATGGGGCTGGGTGCAGGCACTCAGGCGCATCGTCGAAGACCATCTGTTGCCGCTTTTCAGCGATGCCGGGCCGGCGGCGGTGTTTGCCGTGGCGCTGGCGGCCGGTATCGGCGAGGAATTGCTGTTCAGGGGCGTGATACAAGCCGGCCTGGAGGGATTGATCGGGCCGATGGCGGCGCTGGGCGTCGCTTCTTTGGTATTCGGGCTGGCGCACGCCCTGACAACGGCCTACTTCGTGCTGACCTGCCTGATGGGGCTTTACCTTGGCTGGCTTTACCAGGCCACCGGCAATCTGCTGCTCCCGATCATGGTGCATTTTCTATACGACTGGGTCGTACTCGCCTGGTATCTCCGGGGCACGCAGCGTTCTGGCTAAGGAACCCAAGCAGACCGCTCAGGCCGCGCGATCGAGCGCCGGCCCGCCGGCGGGCCGGAACCGGGCAAGCGTCTCGAACAGGCCTTTGGGCAGCGTGCAAGCCGGGCCCGAACGAATCCGATCCGCCAGCTGATCGCGCACGACCACCGGCACCGGAGAGGCGTCGGCATTGTCCACCGCGACTTCCGGATGCGACAGGCAGATCAACGGCTTCGGATCCGCCGCGACGCCGTGCTGCAACAACCACCTTCGAAGAGAATCGACCTGGGCACGCGCCTGGGGTATGGGGTTTTCCACGGCATTCCAGTTCGGCCGGCTGCCGCAGCCGCCGCGTCGCGCCAACGGCCAGTGGCGCGCGTCCGGCCGCACGTAGACGTGGCCGGGGGTGTTCTTGACCTCGACGATCCAAAGGCCGGTGGGACCGGCCACGACGAAATCCAGCTCGCGCCAGCCGTTGGGCAGCTGGCCGTCGGGCAGCTTCACACGGTTGAACAGCAGGAAATCGTCGGGCAGCGTCTTGAGCCGATCCAGCGCGGTGACTTCGCCCTCCACTCCGGCCAGTGCGCCGGCGTCCACGGAGCTGCCGCCCGGCAGCCAGAGGAAGAACAGGACGCCGGCGCCGACGGCGGCAACGAAAAGCCCGAACTGCGCGCTCATCGAAAACGCCCCGTAGGCGAGAATCGCCAGCAGCGGCAACGCGATCGCCAGCCGGGTCCAGCGCGCACGCCCGGCGGCCTTCAATTCCGCCCGATGTCGAACCAAAGGCGGATAGTCGGTAACGAATCTGCAGTCGGCCATGGCAGTCAGCGCTCCGGTAACGGGTACTTGAGACCGGTCGCGCAGTTGTACAGCACGACCTTCCCGTCCCGATCGATCTCGCCCGCCTCGATCATGCGCAGCCAAGCCGAGTGGGTGGCCGCGCCTTCCGGGCACATCAGGATGCCTTCTTCCGATGCGAGCGACTTCCAGGACCGCTCGATCTCCGCCTCGCTGACGGCAATGGCCCGGCCGCCGGACTCGCGAACGGCGCGCAGGATCAGGAAGTCCCCGACGGCCTGAGGCACGCGGATGCCGGCGGCGACGGTGGACGCATCTTCCCATCGCCGGGCAAACGCCTCGCCCGCTTCGTATGCACGCACCATGGGCGCGCAGCCTTCGGCCTGAACCGCGATCATCTTCGGCAGCGGACCCTCGATCCAGCCCAGCTCGCGCATCTCGGCAAACGCCTTCCACATGCCGATCAGCCCGGTACCGCCGCCGGTCGGATAGAAGATCGCGTCGGGCAGCGTCCAGCCCCACTGCGCGGCGAGCTCCAGGCCCATGGTCTTCTTGCCTTCCAGGCGGTAGGGTTCCTTGAGCGTCGAGACGTCGAACCAGCCTTCTTCCTTCGCGCGTTCGGCCAGCAGCTTGCCGCAATCGTCGATGTAGCCGTCGACCTCGACCACCTCGGCGCCGCACAGGCGGGTCTCGTCGATGTTCATGCGCGGGGTGTCGGCCGGGCAATAGACCAGCGACTGCATGCCCGCGCGCGTCGCGTAGGCGGCCAATGCCGCACCGGCGTTGCCGTTTGACGGCATGCACAGTTTGTTCAACCCCAACTCACGCGCCATCGCGACGGCCAGCGCCAGGCCGCGCGCCTTGAACGAGCCGGTCGGTAAACGCCCCTCGTCCTTGACGATGAGGTTGGGCGCCGAATCCAACGGAATCAGCGGGGTGTCGATCTCGCCCAGCCGCGGCACACGAGCGAAGTCGCCGGCCGGCAGCAGTTCCCGCCACTTGTAGAATCCGCCGTCGCGCGACGCTATCTCGTCGCGGTCGACTGAGGAAGCGATCTCGGCCAGCCGGTATCTGACCAGGAGCGGCCGACCGGCATCGGATAGACGGTAGACCTGCCCGGCCTCGTAGCGCGTGCCCTCGAGACTGCATTCAAGGCGGGAGACGTATGGGTTCATCGGCGGTCGGCTCGCTTGCTGACTGGAACTCAATAGCTCCGAAGCATATCAGCCGCCGGATATTCTGTGACCGCAGCCGATACGGCCGCGGATTCCGGTCAGCGGCTGGTCGTCGAACGTCCGCGAACCATGCCCATGACCTGCCCCATGTCCAGCGTCTGTGCCTTCTGCTCGATCTGCGGCAGGTATTCCTGCTGCATCTGCTTGGCCGGTCCGAGCGTTTCCTGGAACGTCGTGCGCAGTAGTTCGGTGCTCATCTGGCGCCCGCCGGCGTAATAGCGCCGGGCGACCTGGCCCAGCGCATACGTGGTGGCAAACGAAAATGCCATGCCGGTTGCGGTACGGCCCAGCCGGCCAACGCCACGGCCGGCAGCGGCCCGGAACAACCCGCCGATCAGCTTGCGGCCGAACTGCTCGATGTACTGCGAGGTCACGCCGACGCCCATCGTGGCCAAGAGCTCCTTGATGTGGCCGCGGTCCAGTTCCACGCCGTGGCGCTGACCGATCTCGTAGACCATCTTGATCTGCAGCGGAATGACCGCCATCGACGCCCAGGACTGCGGCAGTATTTCCAGCGCGCCGTTGAGAATCGAATAGTTCAGCACGGACTTGTCGATCGCCGCCTCGTCCACCGCGGCCGGCGCTTGCGGCATCGATGCGGTGGCGGGAACCGTCGCGGGCGCGGCCGCCTCGGTCATTTCGATGACCTGCTCGGCCTCGCGCTCGACTTCGTCGGCCTCGCTACTATCAAGATCCAGCAGTGCACGCAGCCGGTCAAGAAATTCGCGCTCCGCTTTCACCATCCGGCCGTCCGCATCGCAAACGCCCACCGCCAGCTCATAGGCCAGGTGCCTCTCACCGTGCCCGGTCAGCACGGCGGCGGCGTCTTCCAGCGAGACCCGTTTGAGCAAGACATCCTGGTAGACACGGTGCGCGTCGGGGCCGTCGCCGTCGGCTGCGAGCGTCTCGGCGATCCTTCGGAACTCCTCGCGTTCGGCCTCGTGCTTGCCGCCATCGGCGAACGCCGTGTGCAGTGCAATGGCGAGGATGGCGGCATCACGGTCGAGTGTGGTAGTCAAATCGTACTCCAGGAAACGGCAGACAGGTTCTTGTGGTAATGGTGTCCGGCTTTGCCGTGTTCAAGTCACATTCGCGCAAAATCCAGCCGATGCCTGTCGGGAGAGGCTCGTTACTGCGGCAAGTAGCTCGAGCCGATCTTCAGCCCGGGTCACTCGTCATCCGAGACCATCCCCGCAATCCGCCAGAAAGCGTCGGGCCGGTAGAGCCGGTTGCTGTTAATTCCCGCTACAGAAACCGATTGTGCGGGGCCTCCTCTTGCGCCTCATAGGTGCTGAAGGCGTGGCCGATGCAGCCGAACACCTCGATGATGTTGTGGACCTCCACCTGGTAGAAATCGCGCCAGGCCATCTTGCGCTCGAAATTATCCACGTAGTCGCCGGCGGCGGAAACCAGCGCATAACGCTCCGTGATCAAGGACCGGATCTGTTCTATTTCGCTCATGCCAATCCCTTGAACTCGCGGTTACTCATATTGAAAGCACACCGGAGCAGGCTGATCCGGCCGCGCCCAAAAGGACCGGATGCACGCCCGGATGCTAAGATTCCGATCAAACCGGCGGTGGATCAGTTCGCAATGGCCTTGTATGCCGCGGGTCTGCAGGAATTACATAAGATATGACGCACGTTCCCAAGCTGCGCCGGCTGGTCGAAATCTTCTTTCTGGTGCTGTCTGTCCTGCTGATCGCCTGGGCCGTTGCGCTACGCGTCGATATCGTCAACAGCACGTTCGGGCAGGCAATCAACTGCGAAGCCTGCTTCACAGGATCGGTGATTCTGAACGATCTTGGACTCATCAGTGTCCTGTCGTTACTTTTGATCGCTTCGCTGGCGCTTCGAAACGCCTTCGTGTTTATTCCGCTCCGCCTGGCGTTTCTCGCGGGAATCATCGTCTACCTGATGGATGCGTTGCTACTCGATAGCTTCTTCGTCCGGCTTCGGCTCGATGACCTGGTTGTCTACGGCCGGCATGTCACCCTGCTTTGGCGCCATGTCATGGAGACGGAGATGCTCTCCTTTACCCTCATCGGCCTGCTATGTCTCGTTGGCTTCCTTGGGGCGCTCTCGTTTGTTCCGCCCTCGGATTTCTTGCGCATAAAGGTATTCGGAATCGCCGTCGTTTTTCCGTTGGCCGGGATTTTCGTGCATCTCACTGTGCAACCGTCGTCCTATGTCCACGACTGGGCAATGCGGAACGTCGCTGCCGTGAACTTCAATGTCGGGGTCACCAAGCAATACTCAGAGTCGTTCAGGAATACGCTGATGGCCGGGGAGGCGCAGCAGGATAGTCAAGTATGCAAACGCGGCATGGATTCATCCCCGAACATTGTGTTGCTGATTCTCGAATCATGGTCGCCTTACCAGAGCAGGCTGCAGGGCGGAATCAACGACTGGACGCCGAAAATCGACGAAATCTCGCGCAAATACGCCTGGTTCAGCCGGATGCACGCCGGTGGTTTCAGCACCAACGAAGGACTTATCTCGCTGTTCACCGGCCTGGAATACGTTTCCCCCCAGCAACCATTCTTCCAGATTCGACCCTTCCAGACCGCATGGGATACGCCGCTTCGATTGCCGGAGATTCTTCGCGATGATGCCGGCTACTTCACTGCCTTTCTGACGTCTGGAAACCTGTCGTTCGCGCAGAAAAAGGCCTGGATCAACACCCTGGGCTTTTCACACGTGGAGGGTCACGACCATCCCGGCTATGACACGGTGGAAAAGAGACACCATTTCGACTCGGTCAACGACCGGGTGCTCTACCAGAGAAGCGTTGAATTCATCAAGGATCTTGCCGCCAGTTCGCAACCGTTCTTCATCACCATAGAAACGGTTTCGACACATCACCCGTACCGTCATCCGCAAACCGGCGAACGTTCCGAGGAAGCCGTTTTCCGCTACATGGACGAGACCGTATGGGAGTTCTATGCCGCGCTCGAATCTTCCGGATTCTTCGACAACGGCATCCTGGTAATGGTGAGCGATCACCGCGCGATGATCCCGATCACGAAGGCCGAGCAGCGCGCTTTCGGGCAGGCGACCGCTTCACTCGTTCCATTGGTCGTTGCCAGCCGCGATACGCGCGGAATGGGCGAAATCAAACAGCGGTTCCACCAAAGCGATCTGCCCGCATCGTTCGACGCGCTGACCTCGAAAACACATTGCCACCGCGGCCCTTACCGGAACATCTTTCGAACGCAGGCCACGGCCGCAAGATGTGTTTACCACGCGCGTGGAGATGACCGCGACCACATAGACGCGTTCTGTCCCGACGGTAATTACCTGGTCAAACTGGATGGCGACGACACGCGAGTCATCGAACCCGGCAATGTCGACGACGACATCGCGCGGAAAATAGTCAATCAGATCAACATCCACCGAATCAGGGGCGCCGAGCGGACCCGGCGTCTCGAACAAAGCGGCTTCTTCGAGGCGGAATCAGTCAACTAAGGCATCGCAGCCGACTGCATGAAGCCCCGTGCCTTGAAAGTTGCAGAATGAGTGCCGGGGCACACTGGGAGCTCGGCATTAACTGAATTGGTGAAAACGGTGCCCGCTGGATGCAGAAAGCCCCCGAATGACGGGGGCTCTCGATTTCTGCACGTTTGCAGACGCCTCGCAAGAGACGTCGAAGCCTTATGCCTCGAAGTGGGCCTTCAGCTTCTTCATCGCCACCGCCTCGAGCTGCCGGATCCGCTCGGCGGAAACGCCGTACTTGTCGGCGAGTTCCTGCAGTGTGATCTTCGGGTCGATCAACCAGCGCGACTGGATGATGTCCTTGGAACGATCATCGAGTTCGTCCATGCCTTCGAACAGCACTTCATGATAGTGATCTTCAAGGTCGTCGCTTTCGGCAGCCAGATCCGGCGAATTCGAGTGGCTTTGGAGGAAGGCGGCCGGGGCCAGATACGGCTTGTCTTCATCGTCGTCGGAAGTGAGGTCGAAACCGACATCCTGGCCTGATAGCCGGGATTCCATTTCCATGACCACTTCGGGCTTGACGTTAAGGTCCTCGGCCACCCTGTTGACCTCGTCCTGGTTCAACCACCCGAGGCGCTTCTTCGATTTGCGCAGGTTGAAGAACAGCTTGCGCTGGGCCTTGGTGGTCGCGACCTTGACGATACGCCAGTTGCGCAGCACGAATTCATGGATTTCGGCCCGAATCCAGTGCACGGCAAAAGACACCAGCCGCACGCCCTGATCAGGATCGAAGCGCTTGACGGCCTTCATCAAGCCGATATTGCCTTCCTGGATGAGATCGCCCAGCGCCAGGCCATAGCCTGAATAACCGCGTGCGACGTGCGCCACGAAACGGAGGTGCGACATGACCAGCATGCGCGCCGCGTCCAGATCTTCTTCGCCATGGAAGCGACGGGCAAGACTCTGCTCCTCTTCGAGGGTAAGCACCGGGATGCGGTTGACTTCCTGCATGTACGCATCCAGAGAGCCGGTGCCGGCCGGGGCCAACAGATGACTTGGTACAAGATCTTTCGACATTCAAAACTCCTCTGAATCAGACTCTCGATTATATCAAGGAACGCTTGATTTTCTCAAATCAGGATCAATATCATCCTGTATAGGTTCAGGCCTTTTGAACACGGCCGTCGCAGGAAAGTTCCCGGCGCGGACTCAGGGGTTGATACGCGCCAGCTGCCGGGAAACCGCGATCCAGGCGCCGACAATGCCGAGCGCGCCGCTTCCGGCCAGCATCAGGCCCAGTAACTGGGTCGAGGGCGCGACCATCTCGGCCGTTGCACCGTAGGTCGCCGCAAGCGCCTCGACCGGCGCCCTGAGCATCCACAGCCCGGCATGCACGGCCAGCCACGCCAGCATCGCACCGCCCAGCCCCATCCACAACCCGGAATACAGGAAGGGTCGGCGGATGTAGCCCGGTGTTGCCCCCACCAGCGCAAGAATCTCGATTTCCTCGCGCCGGCGCTGAATCTCGGTACGGATATTGTTGGAGATCACGAACAGCACGCTCGCGGCGAAAAGCGCCGCCAGAAGGATAACCAGGCGCGAAAAGACGCCCAGAATCGCGTCCAGCCTGCGCACCCAATCGAGGTCCACGACCACCATGTCGACGCGATCGGCCCTCCGCAACCGCTCGGCCAGCTCGGCGATATCGACGGTCGAGTTCGGTGTCACCTCCAGTACCCAGGGCAGCGGGATGTCGCCGACGTCGAAACGATCCAGCCCGGAAGCGCCCGCCAGCTCACGCATACCCGCATCCGGGCTCACCGGATCCACTGCCAGTATGTTGCGCCAGTTTGATAGCCTGGAGGCCATCCGGCGTGCGCCGTCTTCACCGGCATCGACCTCGAGAAATACACTGATGCTGTCGAGCCGGTCCAGGTTGTCGTGCACCGCCTCGAGGTTGACCAGCGCTGTGTTCAAGCCCAGAGGCAACGTAAGCGCGATGGCCAGCACCGCGATGGTCAACAAGCTGGTGACCGGATTACGCACCAGCGTACCGACAGACGACAGCAGACTGTACGCGTGGCGGCGCGCCCAGGCGCGCAGTTCGCCGCGACCGCTATGGTCCTTCCTGCTCACGTACGCGCCCTGCTCATGCGACTGCCCCGCCATCGTCCCGGCGACGGCCGTTGTAGCTGCGGTCGTCGACCATACAGCCTGACTTGAGTACCAGGGTACGCCGGCCCAGGCGTTCGACCAGGTCCAGATCATGGGTGGCGATCAGCACCGTGGTCCCAAGCTCGTTCAGCGTGCAGAACAGCCGCATCAACTCTTCGGAAAGCTCAGGATCGAGATTGCCGGTGGGCTCGTCGGCCAGCAGAACAGGCGGCTTCGCGATCATCGCGCGCGCGATACCGACGCGCTGCTGCTGTCCGCCGGAAAGCGACGGGATAAGCGTTTTTTCCTTGTCCAGCAATCCCACCAGGTCGAGCGCAGCGCGCACCCGGCGCCGGATCTCGCTCCAGGAAAATCCCGCGATCAATAGCGGCAGCGCGACGTTGTCGAGCACTTTTCTATCGGTCAGCAGCTTGTGATCCTGGAAGATCACGCCGACCTTGCGCCGCAGTTTCGGAATTTGCCGGGACGAAACACGCCCGATGTTCTTGCCGTCGAACAGCACCTGGCCGCGACTGGGGCGCTCCAGAACCGCGATCAGACGCAGCAAGGTGCTCTTGCCTGCGCCGGAATGACCGGTGAGAAACGCCATCTCGCCGCGCTCAAGCTCGAAATTGACGTCCGACAGTGCCTGTACACCGCCCGGATACCGCTTGGCGACGTGTTCGAACCTGATCATTGCAGGGCACTCGGTTCGGTCATGACAACAGCTGGCTCATATTCATGATCGGCAAAAGAATCGCCAACACGATATAAAGCACCACCAGCCCCACCAGCAGTATGAGAGCTGGTTGCAGCACGGCCATAAGTACCTGCCCTGCGTCCTGCAGATCCGACTCCTGGAGTTCTGCCGCGTGCTCGAGCATGTCGCCGAGTTCGCCGGCCTGCTCGCCGCCGTGGATCAGCCTACGGGTGAGCGGCGGCAACCACTCTATGGGTTGCATGGCAGCCGATATCGACGCACCTTCGCGAACCCGCGCCGCCGCCGCTTCGAGATCGGCGCGAACCTTGCGGTTGGAAATGACTTCCGAGGCGGCTTTCAGCGCTTCCACGGCCGGCACGGAACTGCTGACCAGTATGGCCAGTGTACGCGCGAACAGGGCCGCGGCCTGGGCCCGCACCAGTCCACCCGCCACCGGCAGCTTCAACAGTGCACGGTCCACCCGCATACGCGGTCCCGGGAGGCGCAACAGTGCCGCGCCCGCGAATATCAGTCCAACCAGGAACAGTGCCACCAGCCAGCCATAGCTGGACACGAACGAAGAGATTTCGAGCAGGCTGCGGGTCATCAGCGGCAGCTCCTGATCGGAATACTCGAAAACGCTGACCACGCGCGGCACGACGAAACCCAGCAGTCCCCAGACAACGCCCAGCGAGATCAGCGCCAGCAGCAGCGGATAGACGAGTGCCACGGAAAGGCTGCGCGCCAGCGCCAGACGGCGTTCGGCGTGGCGGGCCAGTCGGGCGATGACCGAATCGAGCTTGCCGGCCTGCTCGGCGGCGGCAATCGAGCATGTGTACATCGGCGGAAAAAGCACTGGCTGCTCGGCCATTGCATCCGACAGCGGCCTGCCCTCCAGCACCCGCGCCCGGATCGAGGCAAGCGGCCGATTGACGCGCCTTGAATCGGTCTGGTCGGCGGCCAGCAAGAGCACCTCTTCCAGCGGCAAACCGGCCTTCAACAACGCCGCCATCTGGCGCAGAATCAGCGCGCGCTCGCGACCCATGCGTGTACTGCCGCGACCAGCGGGCCTGGCGCGCGCGACCAGATGCACCTCAAGCGGTACCAGGCCGCGCTCGCGCAGCTGCTGGCGCGCCATGCGCGCGGTGTCAGCCTGCACCACCCCGCCGACCTGACGGCCCTTGTCCATGGCCTGGTATTCAAACGCCGCCATCGGGCCCTCCAGACCGAATCACATCCGGCTTGGCGAATAATTCGCGAAGCGGATTGAACGAGTGGCCGGGCAGCCGGCCGTGCTTGCGCTCGGCCAGATCCGTCGCGGCGCGCGCCAGCGCCATGAAAAGGTCGTTTTCAGCCACGCCCGGCGTGGACGCGAGTCTTTCGCAGAGCGCCCGATCACCGCGCTCGATGGGCCCGGTCAGCGCCTGCAGGGGGCCGACACGTTCGATATTGGCCAGACCGGCACGCTGCAGCGCAACGATCACCTTCAGGGCCGGTTCGGGCGCCAGCCCGGCCGATTCGGCAAGACCCAGCGCCAGGTCGTCGAGCACGTTGAGGAAGTTGCTGGCCGCGATCGTGGCCGCGTGGTAGCGCCGCTTGTCGACCGGACTGAATCGCATGGTCTCCGCACCGATTGCGGCAAATGCCTGCAGCACCCGATCCAGCACCTCGTCATCACCCTCCCCTAAAGCATAGCTGCCGGGAAACGTTTCGACCGCACGGGCTGGATCGCTGAAAGGGCATACCGGGTGAACCGAGGCCACCAGGGGCCCGATCGGTCGCAGGACTTCCGCCGGCTCGGCCCCGGAGACATGAAATACGAACGCGGGGCCGGCCTGTGCCTGGCCCGTATGTTCATCAATCGTTTCGGCTGTCTTCTCGGCTACCGGGACCAGCCGGCCGTCGGGCACAGCCAGCATAAGCCAGTCTTCGGCATCGATGCGCCCCAGGGTTTCGGCTGCGCGGCCCTGACCGATGAATTCAACTGCCGCCTGCGCGCTTTCGACGCTGCGGTTGACTACCTGCCCGATGGAGAACGTGCCGGCATCCGCCCAGAGCCTTGCCAGGCTTCGCCCGACCCGGCCGCAACCGACGATATGCAGCGTCACTGCCACCGGTCGCGGGCCTCACGCCACGGTTGGCCCGGATCCTCGTCGAATGGCTCCTCGTCCTCCCAATCGTAGCGTTTCATTGGCGGCTGGTCCCAGTTGCGGTAGCGCAGTGCCATACCGATGCCCAGTACAAGCCCGCTGGCGTGCAGTTCCCAGCTCATGGTGGGGGCGGGACCAGCCGGCAGCACGCCCCAGATCATCGAGCCGTACATGAACCAAACCACCAGTGCCGCCCCAATGGAACGCAAGTCGCGCCGTATCACGCCGGAGATGAACACGAAAGCCAGGAGTCCATAGATGACGCCGCTGGCGCCTATATGCACGCTGCTTCGGGCGAATATCCAGGCCAGCAGACCGGAACCGATCCAGATCGCAGGCAGCGCGCGCAGTGCGGAATTCGGGTAGAGAAACAGCATCATCGTCCCGCCGATCAACAGCGGAAGCGTGTTGGAGCCGATGTGGCCCAGGTTGTAATGCAAAAGCGGCGTAGTGACCAGACCAAGCAGGCCGATCCCTTCACGCGGAATCAGCCCGTAGCGGATCAGCCGGATGCTCGAGAACTGGTCGAACAGGAATATCGACCACATCACAACCACAAAGCCGACCACGATCTTCAGTGCCAGCACAAAATTGCGCCCGGCACGTGGCGAAGCGGTGTACTCGGGGTCAGGCACATGCACCCGCATCAGGAATCATCTCCAAGACCGGCCCGGTGCTGTTCGAGTGGTGCGGCAATTGCCGTGCGGGTGCGCAAACAAAGCTCGGCAGCGGCTTCGTCCGTCAGCCCGGATCCCGGCTGGATCGGTGGATGAATCACAAGCCTGGCACGACCCGGTCGAATGCGAAAAGATCCCGGCCTCAGCAATTCTCGCGTCCCGATCACGGTCATCGGCAACACCGGGAGGTTGCGGTCGACGGCCACCCGGAACGCGCCCTTGCGAAATTTGATCAGTTCGCCACTGCGGCTGCGCGTGCCCTCGGGGAAGAACAGGACGCCGGTGCCTCGCGGCAGCCGGCCCACCGCGCTGTTGATCGCGTCACGGGCCTGGTCGGGATTGCCTCGATCGATGAAGATATGGCCGATGGCGCGGCAACCCTGGGCGATGAAAGGCAGCTTTCCGATCTCGGACTTCATGACCCAGCGCAGATCCAGACCACAAAAACCATAGATCAGCGGAATGTCATACTGGCTCTGGTGATTGGCCACGACCACATAACTCTGGTCGGGATCGATGTGCTCGGCACCCTCGATCTCCACGCGCATCGGGGTCAGGTACGCAATGACCCGCGCCCAGCGCGCGGCTACTCCGAGGTTGGCCTGGCGCTGCAGCCCGAACGCACACATCACGATAGCGATAAGTGCAGCTATCACCGTGAAGATCGCGGTGGCCGGGATGAGTACCAGCCACTGCCATAGCGGGTAAAGCACCAGCGACCAGTGTTCGGACGCACCGGGCAGGCGCGCACCGGAATCGATTCGACTGCTTTCTTCCATGCCGCGATTCTAACCTGCTCGAACGTCGCGCCCCGGCCTGGCGCAGACCGTTCGGATCTTGCGTGCTTCAACCATGACGAAGATAGGCCAGCAATGCCCTGAACTCATCGGCGCGAAGTTCGTCACAAAAAAGGAAAGCACGCTGTGTCGAACCGTCGGGTGCGGCGAGCTTGAGCGCAATGAACAGCCCGGTGACGGCCTCTCCGCTCAGGTTGCCGCGCAGCCCGTCGAGCGAGGGGCTGCCGCTTCGATCGAGCTTGATGGTGTGCGGCGCGGGGCCGGCCAGGCTGCGGTAAGCCACCAGTGCCACGGCCAGCGGTAGCAGAATCCTGGCTGCCGTCGGCAAGCCGGAAATGACGATGGAAACAACGGCAAGCAGGGAAATGAACGTTACCGCCAGCGGCCTGATGCGCCCGCGGCGTGTCTGCAATTCAGCCGCCAAGCCCGCCCCGCTCGCGGTCTGCGGCAGTACCGGCGACCTGTTTGACGATGGCGGCCAGTTCGGGATCGTCCGGAATCGACCGCCCCAGGCACCAGTCCCAGAGCTCGTCGTCCTCGCAGCCCAGTAGGCGTTCGAAACTCGCCCGGTCGGAAACATCGGCCCCGGGCCAGCGCTCGGCCAGCCAGCGTTCCAGCAGCGTGTCGAGTTCACGCATGCCGCGGCGGCAGCGCCAGCGAAGGCGCGATGTGGTGGCAATATCCTGACTGGACAATGTCGATCCCATCGGAAACAGCGGCCTACATGCCCTGGCGCGCCAGCATCATCTTCTTGATTTCGGCAATTGCCTTGGCCGGATTCAGGCCCTTCGGACAGGTCTGTGCGCAATTCATGATGGTATGGCAGCGATAGAGCTTGAACGGATCCTCGAGTTCGTCCAGCCGTTCGCCGGTCGCCTCGTCGCGTGAATCGACCAGCCAGCGATAAGCCTGCAGCAAGACTGCCGGGCCGAGGTAGCGATCGCCGTTCCACCAGTAACTCGGACACGACGTGGTGCAGCACGCGCACAGAATGCATTCGTAGAGGCCATCGAGATACTCACGGTCTTCCGGCGTCTGCAACCGCTCCTTGTCGGGCGGCGCCGGGCTCTGGGTGCGGATCCAAGGCCGAATCGACGCATACTGGGCGTAGAAGTGCGTCAGGTCGGGCACCAGGTCCTTGATCACCGGCATGTGCGGCAATGGATAGAGCTTGACGTCGCCCTTGATCTCGTCGATACCCTTGGTGCACGCCAACGTGTTCGTTCCGTCGATATTGAACGCGCAGGAACCACAAATCCCTTCGCGGCATGATCGCCGGAAAGTCAGCGTCGGATCCATCTCGTTCTTGATCTTGATGATTGCATCCAGAACCATCGGACCGCAATCATCGAGGTCGACGTCAAAGCTGTCCATGCGTGGATTCTGACCGCTGTCCGGGTCCCAGCGATAAATGCGGAACGTCTTGACGTTGGTTGCAGCATCAGGCGCCGTGTAATGCTTGCCCTTGGTGATGCGCGAGTTTTTCGGGAGTCTGAATTCAGCCATTTCGCTACCGTTGTTTCGGGGTGTCGTGCGTTGTCAATGCCGCGCGTATCAGTAAGTCCGCTTCTTGGCGGGCACCACTTCAACATCGTCGGACAGCGTGTACATGTGCACCGGACGATAGTCGTTCCTTGTGCTTCCCTTGTCGTCGAACCAGATCAGGGAGTGCTTCATCCAGTTCTCGTCGTCGCGGTCCGGGTGGTCCTCGTGGGCATGCGCGCCGCGGCTTTCCTTGCGGTTCTCAGCCGAGATCATGGTGGTGACCGCGTTGCCCAGCAGGTTGCGAAGCTCGAGAGTCTCGACCAGGTCCGAATTCCAGATCAGCGAGCGATCCGAGACCTTGACGTCGTCGAACATGGCGCGCACTTCGTTGATGCGGTCGACGCCCTGCTTGAGACTGTCGTTGGTCCGGAACACCGCTGCGTCTTCCTGCATGACGCGCTGCATGCGATCGCGGATTTCGGCGGTCGAATTCTCGCCGTCCGCATTCCGGATACGATCGAACTCTCCGACAAGCCCGTCGACAATGCCTTCGGGAAGCGACGGATGAGACTGGTTGGGCTTTAGATTCGCGCCGCATTTCTTGGCGACAGCGCGACCGAAAACGATCAGGTCGAGCAGCGAGTTCGAGCCCAGTCGATTCGCACCATGCACCGAAACACAGGCGGCCTCGCCAATCGAATACAAGCCCGGCACGACCGAATCCGGATCGCCATCCTTCAACGTGACGACCTCGCCGTGATAGTTGGTCGGAATGCCGCCCATGTTGTAGTGCACGGTCGGCAACACGGGGATGGGTTCCTTTGTCACATCCACTCCGGCAAAGATACGCGCGGTCTCGGCGATCCCCGGCAGACGTTCGTTGATGACTTCCGGACCCAGATGCTGCAGGTTCAGGTGGATATGATCCTTGTTGTCGCCGACGCCGCGTCCTTCGCGGATTTCAATGGTCATGGACCGCGATACGACGTCGCGTGAAGCCAGGTCCTTGGCGTTCGGCGCATAGCGTTCCATGAAACGCTCGCCTTCGGAGTTGGTCAGATAGCCCCCCTCGCCCCGCACGCCCTCGGTAATCAGGCAACCGGCGCCGAACACGCCGGTCGGGTGAAACTGGACGAACTCCATATCCTGCAACGGCAATCCGGCGCGCAGCACCATGCCGTTGCCGTCGCCGGTGCAGGTATGCGCCGAGGTCGCCGACATGTAGGCGCGACCGTAACCGCCGGTGGCCAGGATGACCGCATGCGCGCGGAACAGGTGAAGCGTGCCGGTGGCCAGGTCCCAGGCCAGCACGCCGCGGCAGGTGCCGTCGTCGTCCATCACGAGATCGATGGCGAAGTACTCGATAAAGAACTGCGCTTCATGCTTGAGCGCCTGCTGGTAAAGCGTATGCAGGATCGCATGGCCGGTTCTGTCGGCCGCGGCACAGGTGCGCTGCGCGGTACCCTCGCCGAAGTGCGTGGTCATGCCGCCGAACGGACGCTGGTAGATCTTGCCCTTTTCGGTGCGCGAGAACGGCACCCCGAAATGCTCCAGTTCGATGACCGACGGGATGGCCTCGCGGCACATGTATTCGATGGCGTCCTGGTCGCCCAGCCAGTCCGACCCCTTGATGGTGTCGTACATATGCCAGCGCCAGTCGTCCTCACCCATGTTGCCGAGCGCGGCGCTCATGCCGCCCTGGGCCGCGACGGTGTGCGAGCGGGTCGGAAATACCTTGGTGACGCAGGCGGTATTCAGCCCGGTCGCGGCAAGACCCATGGTTGCCCGCAGGCCGGCACCGCCGGCGCCGACGACGACCACGTCGTATTCATGCTTTTCGATGTTGTAGCTGTGAGACATTCAGATTCCAGCGATTATTGTTCAGATTCCAGGCGATTGGATCGGCACAGGTCTGCGCTCTTGCATGCGCTCAGTCGGCGAGGCGCGTGGTTCGAAGAAGCGCCTGCGATCGGCAGTCGATCTCAGCCGGCAAAAGCTACTTTCAAAATTGCAATCATCGACACGATCGCGCCGAGCAGCGCCGCTGCGGCGACCAGTATCTGGAGCGTCACTTCCAGCGCGCGCTGGTGCACATAGTCTTCGATAACGACCTGCATGCCGAGACGCGCGTGATAGAACGTCGAGCCGGCCAGCAGAACCGCCATGGAAGCGTTCCAGGGTGACGCGATCCAGTCGCGAGCCGCGGCGTAATCAGCACCGGCCAGCACGGCCAGCGTCCAGACCAGCCAGAGCGTCAGCGGCACCAGCAGGATCGCGCTGAAGCGCTGTGCCCACCAGTGGTGCACCCCGCTGCCGGCCGAGCCGTGATTGATCGCTCTTTCGAGCGGGTTGCGGAGCGTTTTCATAACAGGCCTCCCCAGACGATTGCCGTCAGGACGAACGCCAGGAATACCACCATCCAGCCGCTGGCGCGTGCTGGCTTGAGTTCCAGCATCGTGCCGGTATCCCAGAGAAGGTGGCGGATGCCGTTGAGCAGGTGATAGAAAAGCGCAAGGGTCCAGCCGACGAGCGCCACGAGCACCAGCGGCGCCGACATGAATCCGATCATCGACTGGTAAGCCTGTTCACCCTGAGCAAGCGCCACCAGCCAGGCCACCATGAGTACCGTGCCCACGCTGAGCAACACCCCGGAAATTCGATGCAGAATCGATAAAACCGAAGTCCACTGCGGACGGTAGACCTGGAGATGAGGCGATAGCGGGCGTTGATTGGTTTCCATTCTCAAAAAATCCATGGTTCGATTCAGTGCTTTCTCAAGCAGATATTAGAAGCGATCCGGCGCTTCAAGCCCGGATTCAGAAGTCGATGCAGCGACCGTTTTTCTCCCAGTCGCCGTAGCGAACCGGATCCGGACCCTTGCGACCGCCGATCTCGCGCGGCTGATTGGAAGAATCGTCAGGGCGATCGGCACGATCGTCATCGCGACCAGCCATTCCATCGCAACCAGGCGTTTCATGGTTTTCCATCTGCGTATCATCATGCTGATGGCCGTGCGGGCCCTCGACGCCGCGGGCGGGGGCAGATTTCGACGGCGTGCAAGCAGGTTCGGTATCATTCATGATCCCTTATTTTACCGACATGGTGTGATCGTATGTCACAGCTTGACCACATTCCTGCCTTTCGTCTGCGCGCCATCGATGTGACCGGGCCCGACGCAATTGCTTTCATGCAATCGCAACTGACCATCGATGTCGAGGCCATCGCCGATTCGCGGCTATATCCCGCCGCGTGGTGCAAGCCGGACGGCCGGGCCGATGCGGTGCTGCTGATTGCGGTCGAATCGGACAGAATTTGCCTGGTGTTGCCCGAAGCGCTGGTGGCGCCCACTCTCGAACGCGCGCGCATGTTCAGCATCGGACGAAAGGTCGTTCTCGAACAAGACGTCGCTGCCCGCCCGACCGGTGTGCACTCCGCCAGCGAACAGCGCGCGCTGACGCTGGCGCTGGATCCGGATCGCGCGCTCTTGCTGGGCGACGACCCCGACGTTGGCGCCGAAAAAGCGGCGGACAGGCTTCCGGATGAATGGCTGCAGGCCGAAATCGAATGCGCGATGCCGTGGCTACTACCGGAGACCACAGGGGCGTATCTGCCGCAGATGCTGGGGCTGGACGCATTGGGGGGGCTCAGTTACAAGAAGGGATGCTTCCCCGGCCAGGAGGTCATCGCGAGAGTCCATTACCGAGGCCGGGTCACCCGCCGAACGTCGCGGTTTCGCCTGGATACCGATTCACCGCCGAACCCCGGCCGGGAGTTCGAGCTTGCCGATAAGCCGGCTCAGGTGCTCTACGCCGTTGCCGAACCCGCCAAGCCGGGCTGCGTGATCGGCCTCGCCGTGGTGGCGGCAGAAACCGAAAGCAGTGCGAAAATCGACATCGGACCGTCAACGGGAAGCCTGTTCTGAACAAATATCTTTGTGCTAACATTCGTTTCAATAATTGAACTTCTCATCAAGGACTTACGAGAAATAGTTCAACAATATAGACAAATGGGGTAGACAGACAAATGAACGAGTGTCATGACTATCGTCACCACGAGGTGGCGGGCTGCGTCCGTACCGTGCTGTGGGCAGCGCTTGTACTGGTCGCTTCGTCCGTGGCCCTGGCCCAGGACTCGACCGAACCGGCGCCGAATTCGCCGGCGACTGTCGAGGAAACGCCGGCCGAAGTGCAGGCCGGCGAATCGGATGCGACATCGGAAGTGCCGATGCAGTCACTGACCGGGCCGCTTGAAATACTGGTCAATCCCGTGTATCCGCCGGACCAGGCTCGCTTGGTCTATCAGCCACTGGTCGACTATCTCAACGATTCAACCGGGCTGGAAATCACCCTGGCGGTGGATCGCAACTTTCACCGCTACTGGCTCAACGCCAAGCGCAATGAAGTACCGCCGCTGATCCTCGAAGACGCGCACATGGCGGCCTGGAGGATGGTCAATTTCGACTACCAGCCGCTGGTCGCCCCGGCCTCGCCAACAACGTTTTCGCTGCTGACCACCGGCGCACTGGCCGACGACAGCCTCGACGATTTCGTCGGGCGCAGGATCTCAAGCCTGCCGTCACCCAGCCTCGGCTACCTGTTGCTGGCAAACTGGTTCGAGAATCCGCTGCAGCAACCGATTATCCTATCGACTGCCACGTCCTGGCTGGATGCTGTGGAAATGGTGTTCTCGGCCGAGGCCGATGCCGCAATCGCCCCCAACAACCTCGTGGCGCGTTACCCCAATCTCTACCCGGTAGCGACTTCGGCCGAGTTCCCGGGTCTCACGCTTTCGGCTTCGTCCGAGCTGCCTCCGGATGTCAGCCAGACACTGATCGACGCGATGACGGCCCTGCATGAAGACGAGACGCATCATGCCGCGCTGTTCGAACTGGATATCGATCGATTCGTCAGCGTGGATCCGGAAAGCTACGAAGGCCTGGAAGACTGGCTTTCGACGATCTTCGCGTTATAACGGCAGCCCGGAGCAATCAATCCGCGTATTCATCCATTCAAGGCACTTCCGGCACCGGACAGCAGCCGTCTCGGCCTTGCGGCCGCTCATCGGGCATTTTTTGGACGCGCGACGATATAGGCAATCCAGCCGGCATCCGCGTCACCCTGCTCGCTGGGCGTGTAGATGCCGTCGCCCTCGCCCGTTTCCTCGTCGGTGCCTTCCCAGTAAATCGTCGCGGATTCGGCGCCGGCTTCGAGCAGCAGTTCCCGTATCTCCGGCAGCGTCCATAGCCGCCAGTGATACACAAAGGCGTCGCGCATCTCCGAACCGTCC
>DATGCS010000155.1:0-2393 GCA_035311685.1 Wenzhouxiangellaceae bacterium | reverse complement strand
GGCGGTGGCGATGCTCTTTCCCTGTCAGTCAAACCGCTGCCCAGTCGGAAGCGCCTACCATCTTCGCGTTCTACCACCAGGGCGCCCACCTGGCCGGTGTACTTTCCCTTGCCTTCGGTGTAGCCCACTACCCGCGCCTCGGCATCATCGTGCAGTTTGTATTTCAACAAATCCTGGCTGCGCCCGGAACGATACAGCGCATCCTCATGATGCAGCATCAAGCCTTCGCCGCCGGCAGCAACCAGCGCCTCGAGGCGCGCTTCCAGTTCTGCCGCATCACCCACGCGGTACTGTGGAACGGGCTGCAGCCACGGAATCCCGTAGTCATCAATCCCCTTCATCGCCTCGACTCGCTGGCTGAAGACGCCGCCATGACCGGGCAGATCAAAGATCATGAATTTCACCCGTTGCCATTCCTCATCATCCGCCCGGGTGCTACGAACGATTCCACTGACCGCATCGAACGACTCATGGGCAATCCAGAGCTCCCCGTCCATGGCCATGCCCGGCCAGCCTTCGGTGAACCATTCCGGCGATGAAATACGATGGCCGCCGCGGCTCCAGAGCGCCTTCCCGTCCCAATGTCCGCGTACGCCGTCCAGCTTTTCACTGACCCAGTACTCGTGGATTTCCGTTTCCTCCGAATATACGCTCGCCAGCATTGCCCGGTGGCTGGCGCCCTGCGCGGAAGCGAATGAGGATATGAACAGCAGCAGGGCAAAAGAAAAAAGATAGATATGGCGCATCGTGATCTCCTTGTCGCCTGGAAGGTGCGGGCAAGATGCTCGTCGCGGCTCTACCTTCGCGGCGGCTTTGGCATGCATGGCGGCCGTGATTATGGTGGTTGCAACACGGAAGTCCGGGGTCGTCCGCAGTCCCCCGGGCCCACTCACCGGGTTATTTCGATAAGCTCGGTTTGGCGATGGATGTGCAATCAGCGTAGCGCGCAACTCCGAGCAAGGAAATAGGAAATCTGCCCGGATTCGGGTAGGAAATTTCCTATTTTTCGCCTGCCTTGGCTCCGCCTTCCGACTTATCCGCCGAGTGAGAACAGGGGGCACAACAAGTTGGACATGCAGAGCGCCCGGGCCGGCCCGGACCGCCATTTCACGGCCTCCGGGGTATCGGGAGCAGGTCGGATTGTCACCAACATGCGACATGAATTGTGGTATCAAGATGCGTCCAGGAATGAGGAGATTGGAATGATGAACCGAGGAAAGTCCTTCGTGGCGTGCGTGCTGCTGGCCTGTGCCGGCGCCGCCTTCGCCGAACTGAACCAGGAGCAGGCCGAGCGCTCGGTCGAAACGCGCCAGTCGCTGCTGCACCTGCTGGGCTGGAACATCTCTCCGTTGGGCGCCATGGCGCGCGACCGCATCGAGTTCGACGCCGCGCGGGTCGAAACAAACGCCGTGCGGTTGCAGGCGCTGACCAGGATGCTGTCGGACGCGTTTGCCCTGGACACGCGCGGCAACGATGTCGAGACCGAGGCCCTGGACAACATCTGGGAACAGCCCGACGCGTTCACCGATAAGATCGAAGCCAACATGGAAGCCGCCGACAATCTAGTCGCCGCGGCGCAGACCGGCGACGAAGAAGCCATGCGGGAGGCCATCGGCCGACTGGGCAGCACTTGCGGCAGCTGCCACGACGACTTCCGCGTCGACGACTGAGCCGTGCCGGAGCAACAAGCCGGACGGCTGGTCTGGGACTGGCCGCTCCGGCTCTGGCATTGGCTGTTCGCGATCGCGGTGGCCGGCGCCTGGATCACCGGCCAGTGGGGCGGCTACGACTGGCGCCAGTGGCATTTCTGGCTCGGTCAGGCCGCCGTCGGCCTGCTGATCTTCAGATTCGCGTGGGGCTTCGTCGGCACCCGCCACGCCCGCTTCGCCCGCTTCCTGCCCGGCCCCAAGCGGCTGCTGGCCTACCTGAAGACCCTGCCCCGGCGCGATGCGCCCGGAACCCCCGGCCACAACCCGCTCGGCGCCCTCGCCGTCTTCGCCACCCTGGCGGTCGTCGCCGCACAGGCCGGCTCCGGCCTGTTCATCAGCGACGACATCCTCTACGAAGGTCCCTGGTACGTCGCCGTGAGCTCGGACACGGCCGACTTCGCCAGCAGCATTCACCACCGGCTGGCCTTGCCGGTGGGCGTGCTCCTGGGCCTGCATCTGCTCGCAATTGCCTTCTACCGCGTGTACAAGCGCCAGCGCCTGACGCGCGCGATGATTACCGGGCGGAAGCCGATCGAGCGGGTCTCGGAATCGGAATCAATCGCACGTTCGCGCACCGTGCTGGCGCTGGTGCTGATCGTGCTCGTCGCGGCTTTTACCTGGTGGCTGCTGGCCGTCGCGCCACCGGAGCCGCCGCCCGGAGGCGATTACTGGTACTGATCAATC
>DATGCS010000154.1:0-12028 GCA_035311685.1 Wenzhouxiangellaceae bacterium | reverse complement strand
GCATCACCGACGTATAGCTGCATGCCGGGCTTGATCGTGCCCTGGAAGATGCGGAAGATCGCCAGCTTGCCGGCGTAGGGGTCGTTGACGATCTTGAAAACGTGAGCCAGGACGTGTGCGTCCGGATCGGGCCGGGCGGTGACTTTCTCGTCTTCGCTGCCGGCACGGAAGCGCGGTGGATTACCTTCTTCCGGGCTCGGCAGCAATTTCTCGACGAACCGAAGCAGTTCGCCGCAGCCGGCGCCGGTGCTCGCCGAAGTAAAGCAGATCGGGACCAGATGGCCTTCGCGCAGGGCCTTTTCGAACGCATCGTGCAACGCTTCTGCCGAGATCTTTTCGCCGTCCAGGTACTTTGCCATCAGGTCTTCGTCGACCTCGACCACCTGATCCACGATCTCCGAGTGGGCGTCGGCAAGCGAAAAGATATCAGTCTCGCCGTCTTCGTGGAAAAAGCAGTCGCGCACGGAGGTGAAGTTCTCGGCGGGCAGGTTGACCGGCAGACATTCCGGGCCGAACTCTTCGCGAATCTCGCGCACCAGCGCTTCCAGGTCGATGTCGTCGGCGTCGATCCGGTTGATGATCATCATTCGGCACAGGCGGCGTTGACGTGCACGCCGCATCAGGCGGCGGGTGGACATCTCGATGCCGGCGGTGGCATTGATTACGATCGCCGCGGTTTCGACCGCGCTCATGGCCGAAAGGGTCTGGCCGCGAAAATCGGGGTCGCCCGCGGTATCGATCAACTGTACCCGCGCCTTTCCGGCGTCGAAGTGCATGATCGCGCTGTCCAGGGAATGCTGGTACTGCTTTTCCAGCGGGTCGAAATCGGCCATGGTGTCGCCGCGCTCGATGGTCCCGGGTTCCCCCTTGGCGCCGGCCTTGGCCAGCATTTGCTCCGAAAGCAGCGTCTTCCCACTGCCGGCATGACCCAGGAGGGCGATGTTGCGAATTTTTGCGATTTCCGGACTGGACATGGGTGGTATCCCTCAATGTTCGATTTGTTTTCGTTGGATTCTGCCATCCTAATCCAGTTCGTGATTTGCGACAACGCAAGCCTCGCCGATGAACACAAGGGCATGGCGAACCGGCGCATCGTTCAGCACCGATTCAGCGCAACCGCCCTAAGCTTTCAGTCAGGATCACATATCGGCGGCAATGCCGAAGGAGAAACCAGGATGAAGACTGCACTCAAGGGATTGTTGGCCAGCGGTTTGATCGTTTCCGGTGCGGTAATTGCCCAGCCGGCGGCCGTTCACCATGTCTACGCACCGGTTATTGGTTACGAGCCCGTCTACGTCACCGAACAGGTACCCGTCGAACGCGAAGTCTGCTGGCAGGAACGCGGCTATCGCAAGTCGCGCGGCAACTCGGCGACCGGCACCATTGCCGGGGCGATCATCGGCGGCGTGATCGGCAACCAGTTCGGCGGCGGTTCCGGCAAGAAGGCGATGACGGCCGCCGGGGCGGCGCTGGGCGCATCGATCGGTCACGACGCGTCGAAACAGAATCGCCGGCACGGCCGTCCGGTCAGCCACCAGCGCTGCGAGATCCAGGTGGACTACGAACCGCGCAGTTATGCTTCGGGCTACAACGTTCGCTATGAATACAACGGCGAAATCTTCGAAACCCGGACACGCTCCGAGCCCGGCGACGTGATCCGGCTGGAAGTCTCGGCTCGGCCGGTGGGGTAAGCGGATGTCGGAAAAAAGCCGGTTTCGGGTTTCCGGAAAAGCACGATCGGGTGAAATGCCTGTAGTAGACCGGACGCGTGAGAGCCGTTCGGACTTTTCGACTACGGAGTATTGATTACCAACTAAAATTTCCGGAAACCGGAAACCGGAAGCCGTCTGTGTCAATCCATGCATGCCGAATACGCCGCTGGCTGAGAGCCGGCGATGAACGGAATTGCCCGGGCGCCGGCGCAGTTCTCGTCGGCCAGCATCGGGCTCGGCCAGTCGACCCAGAACCAATCGATGCCGGCCGGCCACTGCCTGTTTTCGGCTAGCTGCGGCAGGGCGTCGAACATCTTTGCCCAGATCGGCAGCGCCGATGCCGCGCCGCTGACACCGGCCGGAGCGTTGTCATCGCGGCCCACCCAAACGACGCCCAGCCATTGCGATGTATAACCGGCAAACCACGCATCACGACGATCGCTGGTGGTGCCCGTCTTGCCGCGTATGGTGGCCGCGCGCGCCGCGGGTTCTTTCAGTCGCCAGCTCAGGCTGGCGCCGGTGCCGGTGCTGGCTGCCTGCTCGAGGGCAAAATCCAGCAGCGCAAGGGCATCGCGTTCCTGGATCGGACGGAGGCGTATGGGGTATCTGGCTATCGCGTTGCCGTCGCTGTCGACGACGTCGGTGATTGCCCGCAGTGGTGCCGAATATCCGCCGCTGGCGATCGACTGGTACAGTTGAGTCACCTGCATCGGTGAAAGATCTACCGCGCCGAGGAACGCCGCCGGATGGCGCGCCGAACCCGGCGCCACGCCCAGTTGCTCAAGCAGGCGAAACAGAGGATGCACGCCGACCTGCAGACCGACCCTTACGGTCGCCTGGTTGTAGGAGTTCGCCAGCGCCGCCAGTAGCGGAACGGTGCCGTGGCTGGTCTGGTCATAGTTGCGCGGGCGCCAGTCCTCGCGTCCGCGTTGCGGCACGCTCAGCGGCTCGTCGTCGATCGGGGTCACCAGGGTAAAGCGTGCAGGATCGGCCAGCGCCAGCAGATAGAGGAAGGGCTTGATCACCGATCCGACCGGGCGTCGTGCGTCCAGGGCGCGGTTGAAGCCGATCCTTTGGTAGTTGCGATCGCCGACCAGTGCCCGGATTTCACCGGAATCGGGCTGGGCCAGCACGATCGCGCCTTGCAGATTGCCGCCCGATTCATCGATTTCGGCCAGCCCGTCAGCCAGCGCGCGCTCGGCGCGCTGCTGGGCCAGAGGACTGAGGGTGGTATGGATGCGCAGGCCTTTTTCACGCAGGTCCGAATCGCGGTAATCGGCTTTGAGCTGCCGGCGGACCAGGTCCATGAACCCCGGATGGGCGCGGCTTCGGGCCATGTCGCCTACGCTGGCGCCCAGCGGACGCTCGAGAGCGCTCTCGTATTCGCCACGATCGATCAGTCCGGTTTCCAGGAACATGCCGAGAACCAGGTCACGGCGAGCCTTGGCGCGCTCCGGATTGCGGGTCGGGTTGTACCAGGAGGCGCCCCTCACCATGCCGATCAGCAGTGCGATCTGGTCGGTGGATAGAGACGAGACCGGCAAGCCGAAATAATACTCGGCGGCGCGACCGAATCCGTGGATGGCCTGGTTGCCGCGTTGTCCGAGATAGACATCGTTGAGGTAGGCCTCGAGAATCTCGGCCTTGTCGAAGCGCGCTTCCAGGCTGATCGCCATGACCGCTTCGTTGAATTTGCGCAACAGGTTTCGGTCGGAAGTCAGGAACAGATTCTTGACCAGCTGCTGCGTGATCGTGCTGCCGCCCTGAACAACGCCGCCGGACCTGAAGTTGCTGATCAGGGCGCGCAGGATGGCCTTGGGGTCGATGCCGTGGTGGTAGCGAAACTGTCGATCCTCGACCGCCTGAATGCCGGCGACCAGCAGGGTCGGAAACTCCGCGATCGGCACCAGCGTGCGATCACGCTCGTCGAACGGCAAAAGGCTGCCGAGTTCTGCCGGCGGCAGGCGCACCAGCGCCAGAGGATTGTCGCCGGGGCCATCGAGTGACGCGACACGGTCGGCGGCGAGAGTGACCACAATCGTCCGGGCAGGCTGTTTCCCGTCGGCGAATTCGAGTTCGGGGAGTGCAACCGTGTAGCGGTTTTCGATTTGTGTGAATCTTCCCGGTAGCAGCGGTTGCGTCCGGCGCATGCCCGCGGCTTCCAATTCCAGCGCCAGATCGGCACCGGACAGTGGTCGGCCCGGATAAAGCTCGAGCGCACGGGCGTAAACACGGCCTGCCTGCTTCCACTGCCGTTCGCCGAAGCGTTGCGATGCATGCTGATCGAGGTACCAGATCCATGGGCCGAGGCAGCCGAAGCTTAGCCCCAGGAAAAACATCACGAAGCTCCGAAGCCGGAATCGACGAGGTGGGCCCGCGACAGTTGGGCGGGTTTTACGGGGTTTTCGTTTTTTTTCTGGCATCGATCTCGGAAAAATTGGCGTAGATCTCAGTAACTACTGTATCGGATCAGCCGGGAATCGACATGTGCCCTTCGGATCTGTCTGCAGCCCTTCAGCGCGCCGCTCGGGTCTTTCAAGGAGCTTTCTGCCAGAATGGCGGCTGAGTCATTATTCTGCCGGTCCGGGCTGAGGCTCGGGAAACCGGTTCGTCGAATAAAATGGCATCGACGATGCGAGTTCCTCGACCATCTCATGGGGTCTGAAATCATTGAATTTCATAGGCTTGATCAATAGGTCGTTCGCTGAGGTCGGCTCGATCCAAACCAATGTTGACCGGGTCGCCAGTGTGACAAGAGTATTTGGATGCGAGATAATAAAACGCGATCAAGGTTACTCAGCGGCTCATTGATGTGCAATTTTGCTCAACGGGATTGTTATCGGAGTCCTCGGCGGTGACCCCGGCAAGTTTCGCTTCCGCGAACGGTCCATGGCGCCTGGACGAGATAGCGGAACCTCATGCATGAATAGTCGTTCGGGCAATTCCACCAAGAATGGATCGAGCGCTTCACCAGCAGGCGGTCTGGTTGTTCTTGTGTGGACGCGAAATGTGACTGATGCCGTCGATCCAGACTGGGTCCGCGGAATTCGTTCCCAACTGTCTGTTCCTGTTTACTCCGTGGCTTCGGGTGTTTCCGGATTGAGGGCGGCTGGTTCGAATCACAAGGACTGGGACGGTGCACTTCGCTCACTGGAGAAAGAGCATCCCGGCTCCGCTGTCTTGATGCTGCGTGCTGGCGTGGGGTTGCCGAAACCTGTATCGATTCTCGATCGCTTGTTGAGTACGCAGGATCTCCCGGATATCACGACCTTTCCCGGCAATTTTTCCGATACTGACAATCCTTTCAGCGCATGGCCCGAGCAGAGTGCTCCCGAACAGCCAGCCCGGTTGGCCTACTGGTGTTCCGATGCTCTCTGGGAAAAGGTTGCAGCGCCTCGAGAGCCTGATTGTCTGCTCATCGCCCCGGGCCTTGCGCGACAAGGATCAGCCGTGTTGAAGAGTGATTCGTGCGGATTGATTGATGAGGCATTCGCGTTCGACTCGGAACTGCCCCTCTTGCCGGGCATTGGTCCAGATGCCGATTCGACAGCATTGCCGCTTGGACAGTTGCGGCTTCGGCTGCGTCAGTTGGCGCTCTCCGGGGCGTCCGCCGCCGCGGGCGCCGATCCAGATCGTCCCGTAACACTCCACATCGCGCATAGTTGGGGTGGCGGTGTCTGGCGTTGGATTGAGGACTTCATTACCGGCGATGACGGTGTGAATCTGGTGCTGATCTCGGATAGCGACCCGTCAGGAGAGATTTGCGGTCGGGGGCTTAAGCTGTTCGTTGGCGGCATTGGCCGGGGTCTGATTCGCGAAATACCTCTGGCCCCACATATAGAAAGCACTGTTGGCTCCCATAGCCAATATCGGAAATTGCTGGGCCGGATAATCGATCGATTTGGCGTTGGTCGAGTAATGATCTCGTCCTTGATAGGGCACAGCCTTGATTGTCTGGCAACGGGATTGCCAACCGTTCAGGTTTTGCACGACTTCTATCCGGTCTGGCCGTTACTGGATTTTGATCCGCTGCCTTTTATCGATAAAAACGGTGGCGTGGCCAGAACAGCCGCATTTGCCCGGTACGGTGACACTTTGCGCATGGGCCCGCACAGTCCCGGCTTCTGGAAGCGAATCGCAGATGCATGGCGTCGCGCCATAGAGAGCAATGATGTACAGTTGGTCGCTCCGGCTGACCATGTCATTCATCGTTGGCAGATGCTTAATCCCGGTTCTTCACTCAAGATAGTGAAGATTCCGCATGCTTTTCGACCATTTTCCGATAAGCGCAAGGCCCTTCGTCCGAATTCGGGCGATCCTTTGCACCTGGTAATTCCCGGGCGCTTGACACAGGGGAAGGGTTTGGAGCTGATCGAACAAGCGTTGCCCCATCTGCAGTCACTGGTGCGTATCACTGCTCTGGGATGTGGTCGGGAGGCGTTTCGACTGTTCGGCCATGCCGGCATCGACTTGATATGCGATTACCGGCATGAAGAGTTCCCGTCGCTGATCCGAAAGCTCAAACCCCATGCAGCGTTGTTTCTGTCCACGGTGCCCGAAACCTGGAATTTCGCGCTGAGTGAAGTGCGATCGCTGGGGCTGGTTCCAATCGCAACTCGGGTCGGAAGTTTTCCGGAGCGAATACGAGATCACGAGGATGGCCTGCTTTTCGAGCCCAGCGCCGAAGCGTTGGTCGATATGGTCAAGGCTATTTGCAATAATCCCGGCACGCTAGACGGATTGGCCCCCAAAGGACGTGCGCAGCAGACGCCGGTTCGGCTTGTCTCCCGATTCAATGCATTGATTCCCTGCCAAACCGGCACTCGCGCTGCGCTGCAACCCGTGGACGAAAGTGACGTTGTGCTGGGGCAGCTTGCCAACGATTTGGTGGAACTAGAAGTTCGGTATGTCCGGGTAGTCGAAGACCGTAATCTCCTTGGTAAAGAACTCGACGCGAGAACCCGATGGGCTGAAAAACTCGATCGCCAGTTTCGGGAACGGTCGAAATGGATCGAGTCTCTCAGGTCAGATCTAGACACGGCTCGCAACGCGTATGCAACTCTCCAGCTGGAATTCGAGGCGCGCTCGGAATGGTCAAAATCATTGGACCGGGAGCTGCAATCGGCTCATGAGTCGTACGCTAAGCTTCAAGGCGAACTTGAAGCGAAGGCTGCCTGGGCGCTGGAGTTGGATGCGGCACTAGAAAGCACCCGCGCGAAAATGTCGGATCTCACCGCAGAGTTCGAGGAACGCTCGGAATGGGCGTTGAGACTGGATAGGGAGAAAAAAGAGTTGGAAACAGTATTGGGTCATGAAATAGAACGATTCCGCACAGAACTGGAGCGAGAGCGTGACTCCAGGCTGACGACGGAAGCGAGGCTGGCTGAAGTTGCTTCCCGGCTGGAGCGTGTCGAAGCGGAATTCAGCAAGATGCTCGGAAGCAGATCCTGGCGGATTACCCGTCCGCTGCGCGTCGGCGCGCGCCTGGGACGAAATGCTTTGCAGCGTGGCGCATTCAATCCGTTGAGGTGGCCACACCTTGCCGGTAGATTCTTTCATCACTGGAAACTGCGTGGGGCCCGGCAAGCTCTGGTGTTGCTGCAGTCTCCGCCGATTTCAGCAGCGGAGCACGTGTCCGTTCGACCACAGGCAGTGCCGGAGAGCGGGAAAATCGCGGATCCTGTTGTGTTCCACACCGTCGAACAGCCAAAAGTCAGCGTGATCGTGCCCGTTTACAACCAGCTTCATTTCACGGCGGCGTGCCTGCAAAGCCTGGTTTCGGTGCGAAATCGCATCGATTTCGAAATCATTGTGATCGATGATTGCTCAAGTGACGGAACCCGCGCATGGTGTAAGCTGTGCCGTGGTATCCGGGTTTTGAAAAATCGAAAGAACCTGGGATTTATCCGGACCTGTAATCGTGGCGCTATTGCCGCGGAAGGGCATTGGCTCGTTTTCCTGAACAACGATACCCAGGTCACCGATAATTGGCTCGACACACTGATTGAAACGTTCGCTGATCGCCCTTCTGCGGGCATCGTCGGGGGTCGACTGGTGTTCGGGGACGGGACACTGCAGGAAGCGGGGGGGATCATATTTCGCGATGCCAGCGGCTGGAATTACGGCAGAGGCGAGGATCCGGATCGGCCGGACTTCAATTTCCTCAGTGAAACCGACTACGTGTCTGGTGCGTGTCTGGCAATCGAGCGCCAGCTCTTCGCTGAACTCGGTGGATTCGACACTTATTATGCGCCAGCCTATTATGAGGACACCGACCTGTGCTTTCGTGTTCGCGAACGCGGATTGAAGGTCTTTTATCAACCGGCATCGACCGTGATTCACTTCGAGGGCGGGACGTCTGGTACCGATGAATCTACTGGTATAAAGCAGCATCAAGCCGTCAATCGAGACAAATTCCTGGCGCGATGGGGCGAAATGCTCAGGCAGTATCCGGAAAATCCTCAGTGCTATACAAGCACGGTGGCCCGTGAAATCAGATATCGTCGTTTTTCTCGGCGCGCTCTTGTCGTCGATGCAACGACGCCGTTGCCCGATCATGATTCTGGGTCGGTGAGAATGTTTGCATTGCTAAGATTGCTTGATGAGCTTGGCTATCAGACGACCTTCATGCCCGAAAATCTGCATTGGGTCGGTCGCCATTCAAGTGACCTGCAAAAAGCCGGTATCGAAGTTTTGACCTCTCCCTGGGTGCAGGATCCGGAGACCTGGCTTTCCGAACACGGCGCGGAGCTCGAATTGATCATTGTTAGTCGCCACTATGTCCTCAATCCGATGCTCAAAATGCTGCGTGTATTGTGTCCGAATGCCAAACTGATATTCGATACGGTTGATCTCCATTTTCTGCGTGAGCAGCGAGAAGCGGAACTATCTGGAATGGCGTCGATTTCCATCGCTGCAGAAAAGACGCGGAAGCAGGAGCTTGCGTTGATTGAAGCCACGGATGCAACGCTGGTCGTCAGCCAATTCGAAAAGGATCTGCTCCACTCCTTGTTGCCGCAGGCTAATGTTTCGGTCGTTTCCAATATCCACACACTTCGGGATCCGGGCAAGCCTTTCGAAGCGCGTCACGATCTCGTTTTTGTTGGTGGATTCCAGCATCCGCCGAATCTTGATGCCGCGAACTGGCTGATCGACGAGATCATGCCGCTTGTGCTGAGTGAATTGCCGGGGGTGACATTGCATGTCATTGGCAGCAGGATGCCCGAAAGCCTTCAGCAGCGCCAGACATCCGGCATCAAGCTGCATGGATTCGTTGGGGATATCGATCCTTACATGAAGGGTTGTCGGATCTCGCTAGCCCCATTGCGCTACGGCGCGGGCGTCAAGGGCAAGGTCAACCAGGCGATGAGCTACGGTTTGCCGGTCGTCGCGACCTCGTGTGCTGCCGAAGGAATGTACACCGAGCATGGCGTGGATATTTTGATGGCCGACGATGCGTCGCAGTTCGCAGCTGAGATCATCCGGCTGTACCAGGATCCTGAGTTGTGGGAAGCGCTGGCGGAGAACGGCCGGCTCAACGTCGAGCGGCATTTCTCGGTAGCCGCAGCCCGTCAGGCGGTCATTGGGACGCTTGAGAGTGTTGGCTTGACGATCAGCGCAGACGGCGAACCGAACTGACGTTGGTGATGGAGTGCAACCTGCCCAGAAGAGCGCTGAGCTGTTCGAGGTCCTCGACTTCTAGTGAAAGTTCGATGCTCACCGCTTCCGGCTGCTCTCCGCGGTCGGTGTGCATGGCGCTGACGCCCAGCCCGTGATTAGAGATGACCGAGCCGATGTCCTTGATCAGGTCGCGCCTGTCCCAGGCATCGATCCTTACCCGAACCGGGTAACGGGTGCGGTCTTCGCGGGACCAGTCGACCTGGATTCGCCGCTCGGGTTGGCGCTGGGCCAACCGCAGATATTGACGACAATCCTCGCGGTGAATGCTGACGCCTCGGGTGCGGGTGATGAATCCTGCGATCGGGTCGCCGGGCAACGGCTGGCAGCACCGCGCCAGCTGGTACATCAGGTTGCCTACGCCCTCGATCCGAATTTCGCTTCCAGTCCCTGAAGTCTCCTGTCCGGCGGGGCGTCGAAACGGAAGCTCCGGCTTGTCGGTATTGTTTAAGGAGTTCAGGCGCAAGGCCGACTGACCGACCTGGGCGGCGGTGAGGTCGCCGGCGCCGATGGCGGCCAGCAGGTCTTCGATCCGGCGGAAATTATATTGTTCGGCCACCGGCTGAAGATCGGCGCCGGTCAGGTCGAAACGTTTGAGTTCGCCGTCCATCGCGGCCTGGCCGGCGGCCAGGTTTTCGTCGAAATTCAGTTGCCGAAAATAATGGCGGACCTTGGCTCGGGCGCGCCCTGATCGCAGGTAGCCCAACTGAGGGTTCAGCCAGTCTCTGGAGGGATGGCCCTGATTGGATGTCAGCACTTCGACCCGGTCGCCGTTGCCCAGCAAATGCGTCAGCGGCACGATGCGTCCGTTGACCTTGGCGCCGCGACATCGGTGTCCGACTTCGGTATGCACGTGGTAAGCGAAATCGAGTGCGGTCGCGCCCTGTGCCAGGTCAATGACATCGCCTCTGGGCGTGAGTACATAGACGCGGTCCTCGCTGGTCAGCGACTCGAAGTTTTCGATCAGCGCTTGATCTTCGATTGCCTGGTCGCGCTCCTGATCATGCTCCCCTTCGCCACCCTCGATCAGCTGGCGCATGACGCCAATTCGCTGCTCCAGCGCGCTGTCTCGAGGTCCGCCCTCTTTGTAACGCCAGTGGGCGGCGACCCCGAGCTCGGCGTGCTCGTGCATTTCGTGGGTCCGGATCTGGACCTCGAACACCCGCTCGTGGCTTCCGCGTACAGCCGTGTGCAATGAACGATAGAGGTTGGGTTTGGGGTTGGAGATGTAGTCGTCAAATTCGCCGGGTACCGGCTGCCAGTGACTGTGGACCAGGCCGAGCGCCGAGTAGCAGCTGGCCAGGTCGTCCACCAGCACGCGCACCGCGCGCACATCGAAAAGTTCGTGAAAGTCCAGGCCCTTGCGCTGCATCTTGCGCCAGATCGAGTAGATGTGCTTGGCCCGGCCGCTGATCTCGTGGGCGATTCCGGCGCCGTCGAGCTTTTCCGAAAGCTGTTGCATGAACGCCTCGATGTAGCGCTCGCGCTCGTCGCGCTGTTCTGCCACCAGCCGCTCCATGCGCGCGCAGGCTCCGGGATCCAGGTAGCGAAATGCAAGATCTTCAAGCGGCCACTTGAGCTGCCAGATCCCCAGACGGTTCGCCAGCGGCGCGTGTATGGCGCGGGTTTCGCGCGCCAGCGACCGCCGGGTCTCGTCGTCGCGGGCAACCTGCATGCGTGCAAGCTGCCAGGCCAGCACCAGCAGCACCACGCGCACGTCGTAGATCAGCGCAAGAATGAGTCGTCTCAGGCCCTCGGCGCGGCTGGACGAGTCGGGCAGGTAACGCTGGTCGAAAGCCACCACGCGACGAAACTGCTCGACCAGTCGGTCTGCGCCATTCTCGCCAGGGTTGGTCGCGGAATGGTCCCCGTGTGCAGCAATGATCGCGAGTGCGGCCAGTACCGTGGTTTTGTCCGGAGAAAGCGGATTGAGCGCCTTGAGCATGCGCTGGGCCAGCACTGCATCGTCGTCGGAATGCTGCTCCACAAGGGCGGTCATCGCGACGATTTGAGGATCGTCGGCGATCTCGGCGGGATAGTGGCCGACCAGTCGGCTCAGCGGAGATTGAGACTTTCGAACCATTTTGGAAACGGTGTCATTCGTCCAGCAGGCCGGCCTCGCCCAGGCGCTCCCGGTAGCGGCGCTTGTTGGTTTCCATATCCCGGCCCAGGCGGTAGAGAAAGTCCCAGGAATAGATCCCGGTATTGTGGCCATCGTCGAAACGCAGCGAAACAGCGTAGCTGCCGATCGGCTCGATGGATTCGATATTGACGTTCTGCTTGCCGGTCAGCAGCTTCGGCTCGGACAGGCCGTGCCCGCGGACCTCTGCCGACGGCGAATGCGTTCGCAGGTACTCGCAGTCGAGTTCGAAGGCCTGGCCGTCGGAAAATTCGCACACCAGCACGCGGCGGGCGCGTTCCAGTCTGAGTTCAGTCAAGGTCGGAGCGTTCATTGGCCGCTAGTGTAATACGTCGGCGACCCGGGCCCGACGGGCAGGTCCAGCCCGAAGGTCCAGAGCAGAAACAGCAGCGCCCAGCCGGTCATGAAGAATATCGAGTACGGCAGCATGGTAGCCACCATTGTGCCTATGCCGAAGTTCTTGTTGTAGCGGGTCGCCCACGCCAGGATCAGACCGAAA
>DATGCS010000153.1:0-7052 GCA_035311685.1 Wenzhouxiangellaceae bacterium | reverse complement strand
TCGAGTCGTTTTTTTTCTCTGCCATAAGGACTTTATCCTGTATACAGGGGTAATTTAGAAAACACTAAGTATCCGTTGCATACTTGCACGCTTGAGTCGAAAGTGGTCGTCCTCTGAAAATAGTCGGCATCGCATAACTTGAAAATGATCGGCTAAACCGCCGGGTATTGCATATCGGGGCTGAACTGCCGGTTATTCTTCCTCCGGGCGAGTGAGAGCCCGGCAGGTTGCTGAAATGCTGAAGGTATTTTCGGACGCACCGCGGGAATATCCGCCTCTGGTGACGGATATTCTTCAAGTTCTCTGCCGGCTGCCAGGCCATGTCCCCGCCTTCCCTTGATTCTTCGCCTGCCCCGATGATGCATGAATTCCCACGTTCGGGCAAGAGGCGTTCGCCCGCTTGACGTGGTCTTTATGTGTATATATACTTATTTTCATACACATTTGAGGACGCCGACGCCATGCGAACCAATATCGAGATTGACGACAGCCTGATGAATGATGCGCTCGAAGCCTCGGGCCTGAAGACCAAGAAGGCCGTGGTAGAGCAGGCGCTCAAGACTCTGATCAAGCTGAAAAAGCAGGAGGAGATCAAGCGCTTCAGGGGTAAGCTGAAATGGTCGGGGGACCTGGACGACATGAGACGCGCTTCGTGATCCTTGTGGATTCCAGCGTCTGGATTGATTACTTCATTGGCAACGATTCCGAAGAGACCGACTTTCTTGACCGTACACTGGGCAATCGCGAAGTCACGATCGGCGACCTGATACTCACGGAGGTTCTTCAGGGATTCAGGCGCGACAAAGACTACAAAATCGCCAGAGGCGTGCTCACCGAACTCACCGTGTTCGAGCTTCTAGGGAAGAAAATGGCGATAGCGAGTGAGGAAAACTTTCGGAAGCTGCGCAAGAAAGGCATCACGATTCGGAAGACCGCCGACGTGATCATTGCATCGTACTGTATCGAGCATCAACTCCCTTTGCTATTTTCAGATAAGGATTTTCAACCCTTCGTAAAGCACCTGGGCCTGCGCAGCGCCGCGTTACCTTGACCTGCGAATGATTGTCCAAAGCGTTGGGGATTGAATATCAGGGCTGAATCTCCGGTGATGCTTGATCCGTTGTTATTCATAGTGACTCCAGAGGCGAAGAATCTTGACCACCCGCTCTTCCTCGAGCACCTGGTACACCAACCGGTGCTGGATATTGATCCTGCGTGAAATGGCGCCGCCAAGATCGCCGACGAGTTTCTCGTACGGGGGCGGCTTTCGATAGGGATCTTCCGCGAGTAACGCCAACAGTTCCTGGGCTTTCGGCTTCAGGCCGCTGGAGGCCAGTTTCCGTGCGTCCTTCCGGGCTTGCCTGGTATAGACCAGCTTCCAGGTCACCAGTCCAGCGTCTCATCACATTGCTCGACCGGTGTGTCCAGGCCTTCACGAATGGACTCTCGCATTCCCGGCACCGAGAGCAGATAGAGCGTTTCCTGAATGGCTGCCCAGTCTTCCTCGGAGACCAGCACGGCCTTGTTCCGCTTGCCTGTGATGACGATCGGCCGGTGAGACTCGGCGGTCTCGTCGATCAGCCGATAAAGATTGCTGCGCGCTTCAGTTGCGGTAATGGCTGCCATGACCACTCTTCAGGTGTTGAACTGTCCAGTATTGTACGTTATTGCGTACGTGCGTCAATGCGAGCGTCTCTGGTAGTTCAGAGGCTCAGAACGCCAGCCGCTGGTGCCAGGCGCCGGTGTTGTCGGCGTTGCTCTCAAAGGCCGAGATCCAGAGTTCGTAGCTTCCGGGTTCCGGCGCGCTGGTCTTGCCGGCGAAGCGGTTGGTCTGGCCGGTGAATTCCAGCGGGAAGGTCTGCACCTTCTCGCCTTCGCGGTAAAGGCTTGCATTTACGCTGAAGTCATTGCTGTCCCACAAGCCGCCCTCGGTGATCGGGCAGCCGCAGATCATCGTGACGTCCACGCCGGCTCGCAGTTCGCCGTCGGTCACCGCCACCTCGACCGGCGAGACGATCAGGCCCGGCAACTGCAGCACGACGCCCGGGTCGACCTGGTCCCGGCCCGGCAGCACCCACTGGGTGACGCTCAGGTGCCGGATGCTCTGCGCCACGGCCAGCGGCCCGGCGATCCGGATACGCGCCAGCACCGGACGGTCTATGTCCATCGATGCGGTAAACGAGGCGGAATCCGGCGTTGCCGGCGCGTGTCCGCGGGTCTGGCCCTGCTTCATCAGCGCTTCGGTATCACCGGTGGCGCCGGTAATTTCGCCGCTGGCCAGCAGGTCGCCGGTCTGCGCGTCTTCGATCACCACGTTCAATCCGCCCACACCGCTGCCGATGAACTTGGCATCCACCGCGCGCACCTGGATCTTGACATCAGTTGTTTCGGCCAGCGCGGGCAGTGAAAGCAGCGCCAGCGCAGCGGCCGCGATTGCACCCCGGATATTATTGACAACCATGATCTGCTCTCCTTTCAGATTTGCTTCATATTAGCATTTTGAAATGAATGATCATCATTCGCCGCCGAACACTTTTTTCAGCAGGTCGGTCGTGCGTCGTGCGGGGTCGTTGCGGATGGCAGCTTCTTCGCGGGCCATGTAGTGGAAGACGCCGTCCAGTGCCTTGTCCACGGTGTAGTCGGATAGATTGGCCTCGAGGTCCGGAACCATGGGCAGGTTCCGGTACTCGCCGGTGAAGCGTTGATAGACCTGGACGGCACCGACTTCCGAGAGCGTGTCGGTGACGATGGGGCGCATGCGCTCGCGAAGTTCCGGGCTCATGCTTTGCTTGAAGTATTGAGTGGCAGCGTCCTCGGGGCCTGTGACGATGTTCCTGGCGTCGTCGATCGACATATCGCGTATCGACTGGAAGAACAGATCCCGGGCCTCTGGCACTGCGGCCTCGGCGGCACGGTTGAGCCGAAGTTCGAGCTCTTCGCCGTAGTTGCCCATGCCGGCCTGTTCCATCAACGACTGGGCGCGGCGCAGCGTTTCCGGCAACGGGATATGCACGTCGGGATCGGCGTTGAAGCCGCCCTCGCGACCCAGCCGGTCGACGACGCGTTCGCTGCCGAGGCGAAGCGCCTCCCTGAGTCCTTCTGTCATTGTGGACTGCGACAGGTCGCCGCTATCGTCGCCGCTATCGTCGCCAATGCCCGCGGCCTCCCTGGCCTTGTCCAGCACCGACTGCGCAGCGACCGGAGCGGCAGACATCATGCCGGCGGCGATGACGATGCCGACGACAATGAAAACAACAAGCGGACGGCGGGGTTTCTTGCTGCTGGAGGATTTGTTGCCGGGCTGGAATTCCATGGTGCCTCCTGCTGTCTGAAACCCTCATCATAACGAATTGCGGGATTTCCCCGAGGCGATCGAATATCCGGGCTATTCGTAATGACTCCAGAGTCGGAGAATTTAAGCCGCTGAGATAACCGCCTTTTCAGTATCCGATGAAAGCTCTACAGGAATGAACAGCTCTTTCGGATACAGATAGTCGTCTCCCGATTCATCCTTTATGCGAAGCTGATCAGGGCCTCAGCATCCGGATCCGGGATCACCTCGTATAGCTTCCGCCGTTCCAGCGAAGCGGGGTATTCGTGGTTGTCGATGCAGATCACAGATTGTTGATTCATATTAAATTTTCACAAAACGCTTGATTTTGAATTCCTTGCGACCGATCCCGGTGGCCTCGCATCAGCGTATCTCTGCATAACGCTCGACGCCACTCGACAATCGCACCGTGGCCAGACCCATTCGCTTTCGCTACCTTCTTTTTCCATGGATTTTCTGGAGGCGCGGAAGTTCGCGAATTGACCGTCCCGCAGCGAAGGTCTCAATATCCGTGATCTTTACCGGGCAACCCGGACTAAAACTGTCTACCCCCTGACCGGCGCCCCGGCCCGCCAAGGATCGCTGGGCCCGATGACGCGCCCTGCCCCGGCGCCCGGTTCGCCCGGGCCCTTGCGGAACGTGGTCAGCACGATGGCCAGCAGCCACATGGCGCAAGTGAAGTCGATGGCCGTAGCGCCGTAGTAGATACCGGAGATGCCGACCATCGGCGGGACCAGTAGCATCACCGGTACGTAGAGCAACAACTGGCGCGTGACCGAGACCATGGTGGCCTTGCCCGGCTGCTCTATGGCCGGCAGCAGACTCAGCGCGGTGAATACCAGCGGCAGGACCGGCAGCACCAGGATGAGAATTCGGAAGCGGCCCAGGTCCAGGTCGCTGAATTCGACGCCGGGCAGCATCACCGACAGCGTGGCTTCCGGGTTGAGTCCCATGAACACCCAGATCGGGAACACCATCAGCGTGCCGGCGCCGACGAACACCCAGTAGTGCAGCTTGACGCGATCCCACCGGCCGGCACCGTAGTTGATGCCGGCGACCGGCTGGAAGGCGCGCATCAGCCCGAACAAGGGCGTGAGCATGAACAGCAGCACGCGCCAGGCCGCGCCGTAGAACGCGATGTCTTCCTCGGTACCGATTCTGGAAAGCATGTTGAACACAACAATAGCCTGGACGATGCCCATCGACGACGAGATCATCGCCGGCACGCCGAACTTCGTGATGCGCCCGGCCAGTATTCTGGGCAGCCCGATGTGCCGGGCGTCGACTTCGTAGCTGGCCCGGCCTCGCGCAAACCGCAGCCAGACCAGCCCGCCGCCGAGCAGCGCACCGGCATTGGTCGCCCAGGCTGCACCCGCCACGCCCCAGTCGAACACGGCGATGAACAGCGGCGTCAGGATCAAATTGGCGGCCAGTCCGGTGGCCATGTACTTGGCCGCCAGCGTCATCTTGCCTTCGCCCCGCAGCAGCATGTTCAGCGTCAGCCCGCCGATGGCGGCGAAGCCCCCGGCCGAATGCGCCCACAGATAGTCGGCGGCGATCGGTACCAGTTCGCCCCTGGCGCCCATGCCGCGGACCAGCGTCTCGGTAAAGCCGACACCGGCCAGCGCGTAGAGTCCCGCCATGACCAGCGCGATGCCGAGACAGGTACCCGGCAGTTTGCGCAGCGTGTCCTGGTCGCCTTTTCCGATGGCAATCGAAAGCACCACGCCGCCACCGATGCCGGCCAGCGAGCCCAGGCCGAGTGTGACCTGGGTGACCGGAAATGCCAGCGAAACACCGGCCAGCGCCTGCTGACCGAGTAATTGACCGATATAGACCGCATCCATGACCGAATTCAGGCCGAACATCAGCATCATCATCACGGCCGGCACCGCCATGGCGCGCAATACCTTCAACGGGTGCGCTTCCAGAATCAGTCCCGCGTGCGGGTCGCGCGCTTTTTCGGTCATGACGCCGACAGCCTCATCTTCCGGATTTCCCCGGATTGGCTTGCACGGCGTTTTCAATCACTCGAGAAACCGGTGTTCGATGATCCGCAGCCGGGACCGCAACTGCTCCACTTCGCGCAGCAGGTCCAGCACCAGCGGCAGGCTTTCGGTGTTGAGTTCCAGGTCGCGCTGCAGCCGGCGGGCGCGTCGGGCCCGCTCGATCTGGCCGGGGGCGAACTGCCAATCGCCCAGACGTTCCCCGGAAGGCTGCACCACGCCTTCGGCGACCCATTCGCAGACCACTTCGGTGCGCAGCTCGAGAATGCTGCAGACCTGGTGAAGCGTCAGTGCTTCGGGTTCGCCGACGTCGATGGCTTCTATGGGTGCGCGTTGCTCGTTCATCGCTTCGCCTCCATGCCGCTGCGCGGATCGAAATCGAAGGTATCACGTTGCTGCTCGTACAGTTTGCGCTGCTTTTCGTCGGCCGGCTTGGGCGCCACAATCTTGAGCAGCGCGTACTGGTCGCCCGGCGGCTTGCCCGGCAACCCGCGGCCCTTCAGGCGCAGCCGCTGACCCGACGTGGCGCCGGCCGGGATATTCATCTCGACCTGCCCGGCCAGCGTCGGCACCGAAACCTTTGCACCCAGCGCGGCTTCCCAGGGCGCGATGGGCAGCGTCAGGTGCACGTCCCTGCCGTCGACTTCGAACAATCGGTGCGGGGTGATGTGGATTTCCAGGTACAGGTCGCCGGCCGGCGCGCCGCCGGGGCCGGGATCGCCCTTGCCGGCGAGCCGGATCTGGCGACCCTCGGTCATGCCGGGCGGAATCCTGACGTCCATGCTCCGGACCTTGCGCTGCACCGAGCCGTCGGGCGCGCGCTCGGGCCGCTCCAGGCTGATCCGCCGGGTGCCGCCGGCCCAGGCGGTTTCCAGGTCTATTTCCACTCGTGCCCGGACGTCGGCGCCCTTGTGCGCGCGACGCTGGCGACCGCCGCCGCCGAACAGGGTCTCGAAGAAGTCGCTGAAGCCGCCGGCGTCCTCGGAACGGAACCCGCCACCGTCGCCGAAGCCGGAAAAATCGAACCCGGCGCCGTCGCCGCGCGAATCCCATCCCGGCGGCGGGCGGAATTCCTGGCCGCCGCGCCAGCCGCCCTTGCGCAGCTGGTCGTACTCCTCGCGCTTGGCCGGATCCTTCAGTACTTCGTAGGCTTCGCCGACTTCCTTGAAGCGGTCTTCGGCGTTCGGATCGTCGCTGACGTCGGGATGATATTTGCGGGCCAGTTTTCTATAGGCACGCTTGATCTCGTCGGCGCCGGCCTCGGGCGCCACGCCCATGATCTTGTAGTAATCCTTGAATTCCATGCCTGCAACTCTACTCGGTAGCCGGCACTTAAATGGGGGCGAGCGGCATGTTTTTCATCCGTACGGGCAAATCAAAGGCGGCCTCGCGCAGAGACGCGGAGGCGCAGAGGAAAAGCAAAATCAAAGCCAAGCCAGCTCTCGCCAAGGCGCAAAGGCGCGAAGGAAAATCAAAAGAAAACTGTGCCCACGCATTCTGCCTTGCTCAGCGTCTCTGCGCCTCTGCGCGAGCAAGCTCGTGACTGGCTCTTCCTTCGCGCCTTTGCGCCTTGGCGAGAGCTGGTTTGCCTTTGACTTCGATTCCGATAACGACTTCAGCTCTTCGCGCGCCGGAGTTTTTCCCAGTAGGCCAGGCGGCGGTTGATGTCGCGTTCGAAGCCTCGCTCGACCGGCTTGTAGAAGTGCTGCCGCGGC